>DATBNJ010000326.1:0-4208 GCA_036554385.1 Marinagarivorans sp.
GCTTGCCAAAGTATGGCGCCATTCAGGTCAAGCACTCTGGTCAAGTCAGCCGCTTCGGAAAATCTGGGGAATTTTTGCATATAACGCTTTGCGAAGAAGCCGCGTAATATGGAGCTTCGCAAAGCGCAAATGTAAAAGATAGTCTGGAATGGTGGTCTGGAGCACTGTTTGCCCGTGACCGCGCTAACTCTCTCCGCCAAAAACCGCCGTTTCCGGGGGCGCGCTAGTAAGGCAGGCCAGCAATCTCAGATTGTGCGCTCCAAAGCCCAGGCTTGCTACCCATGGTGGTCACAAAGATTGTTTTACCGTCTGCGCCGCCAAAGGCTATGTTAGTTACACCATCGATACCTTCGCTGTCAAAATCAAATGTTTTTAACAGCTCTTCTGTGCCATTGGCCAGCACCAATACTTGTTTGTGATTAGTCACATACAAGTTGCCCGCACAATCGCGGCTCATGCCATCAATGCCACCTTCCACGGCCGAGATTTGTAGCGCTTCGTCAATAACCTTACCGTTGCTATCGAAGCTGAATTTAAACAAGCCGTTGGTTCCGCCCGCGTAGAGTGTTTGCTCATCATGCGAAAGCATCACACCGTTGGGTTTTTCGATGGCACTGCCAAAGGCGGTAATGTCGCCTGCTAGGGTAACTTGGTACATGCGCTCCTCTGCCTGTGTGGGCTCGGGGTTTTGCCAATCGGGGTCAGAGAAAAAGACGGTGCCTTGGCTTGAAATAACCACATCGTTGGGGGAGTTAAAGCGCGTGCCTTCATACTGACCGGCTAGCACTTGGCCATCAATCACGCGGGTAATTGTGCCATCTTTGTGGCGTGGTGCTACAACGTAACCCTCTTGGTCGAGCGTTAACCCGTTGGAGCCGTAGTCTTCTTTTAGAACCACAATTTCGCCATCTTTTAACATGACGAGATCAGCAGGGTTGGGTGTGTTGTCGACGGGCAGTCCCACGTTCGACATCAGCAAGGTGCCATTCACCCAAAGCGGCCCTTCAAGAATGCCCCAAGATTTAGTTTTGGGTTTGATTTCGGCCACTTTATGGAATGTTATATCACCGATCGAGCCGTGAACGTCACTATTTTCGCAGGCGATTTTGTCAGCGCTGCGAAATATCGGGTTCGCCTGAGCGGTCTCGGATGATTGTTGAGAACAGGCAACGCCGCCGAATGGCAGCGCCAGTAGGCTGGTGATCAAAGCGCGGTTAAAAGGGGGCATCTCAGGCTCCGTGCGATTACTGAATATTGTTGATGGTGCACTTTACCATAAGTTGCCTTTGATGCTTTCAAGCTTAACGGCCACTCGTCGGGTTATCTTCAATAACCGGATACCCCGCCAGCGCCGCTATGCCCGTGGCTAGGGTAAGAGCCTTATAGTTTTTGTCCTGAACCGTTACCCTAGTGCGGCGAAGAAGGGCGCAGTACGCTAGGCCGTTGGCAACGGATTTGCAAAAAACGCATTAGCGTCATCTTGTTTTTACTTTTGTGAGTCGCAGCAAAAATACCGCGAACCCAATCATCTAATTCCCCCATTTATCGGTAGAACAGCCAGAACCGTCTTAACACGGCGGTGTGTGCATTGATTATCACAATCGATTTGGACTATAGGGGAACCGCCATGTCATTCTTTACGGGCAAAATCGCACTGAAACAACCGGTGTTTAAAACACTGGCTTTGGCTGCCGCAGTAATTTCATTAGCCGCATGTGGTGGGGGGACTCAGACCCCACCGGTTGAGGAAAAAGAATCTATTTTTGATATTGCATCAGCCGATGAACGCTTTGATAGCTTAGAGCTTGCACTGATCACCACCGGTTTAGATGCCGCACTCGACGATGAAAGCGCAACCTACACCGTCTTCGCGCCTACCGACGATGCCTTCGCTAAACTCGGCGACACCCTTAACGCGCTGTTGTCAGCCCCCGATACTTTATCGACCATTTTGCAATACCACGTCATTAATGGCAGCGCGGTGGATTACGGAACGGCAATGAGCTTGGCGGGTAGCACTCAAGCTATGTTGAATGGCGATAATATTGCAATAACGCTGCAAGACGGTGAGCTATATATTAACAACGCCCGCGTTATCGTTACGGATATCGAAGCATCTAATGGCATTATTCACGCAATCGACACGGTGATAACACCACCTGCGCCGACGATTGTTGACGGCACCATTGCCGACGCCGCCATTAATACCCCTGAATTGTCTACCCTAGTTACCGCTTTGCAAGCGGCGGGCTTGGTGGATGCGCTCGACGATGAGTCGGCGAACTACACGGTTTTTGCGCCACTAAATAGTGCCTTTGATAAAATCGATGATCAAGCGCTTGCGGCGTTACTAGCCGACCCTGAACAACTGACGGATTTACTCACCTATCATGTTTATGCCGATGGCGTTGTTGACTCAATTACGGCAATCAGTTTAACCGGTAGTGAAGTGCCCATGTTTAACGGCGACAACGTAAGCGTAAAATTCGCGGATGGAAAACTCACCATTAATCGTAGCGAAGTGGTCACCAAAGATATCGTTACTAATAACGGCACCGTGCATTTAATCGATACGGTATTAATGCCGCCAGTGGGGTCCATTGTCGACGTTGCTGTGGCTGATGGCCGATTCGCTAGCCTGGTGGCCTTTTTGCGAGCTACCGGTTTAGATCAAACGCTTGCGGATAAGGAAAGAATCTTTACCGTTTTTGCCCCAACCGACGATGCATTTGCATTGCTTGGTGATGAAACAATTGATGCTTTAGCGGCTGATGCTGATGCCTTAACAAACATTCTTTTGTATCACGTAGTGGGCGATAGCGCCATTGATGAGCAGGCTGCCGTCGCTGCCGCCGGCACAACTGTAACCTCGGTCAATGGTTCTGACGTCAGCATTAAACGCGTTGGCGATAAGTTGTACATTAATAGCTCTGAAGTCATCATCACCGACGTTATGGCTGATAATGGCATTATTCACGCGGTCAGCAGCGTGATCGTGCCACCTGGTACAATTTACGACGAGGCCGTGAAAGCTGGTGTCTTCCAAGTATTATCGCAGGCATTAATTGCGGCTGGCGTTGACGCTTCGGTGGCCAGTGCGCAGGCCACCGAAACGGTATTTCAGGCCACCGGTTTGGACGCAGTATTGGCGGATACGTCGGAGCAATTTACCGTGTTTGTGCCAACTGCCGAGGCATTTGCCGCGCTGGGCGAAGAAACACTCGGCGCATTAGCGCAGTCGCCCGATCAGTTGCGCGATATTTTGTTGTACCACACAGTGAAGGGGCAAAAAATAGACGCTAGCGAAGCGATCGCAGCGGCAGGTACTCACTTAACGATGGCCGATGGCAATACTGCTTCGGTCTCTGTTAATGACGGTGCCTTGTTTATTAAAGACGCCAAGGTCGTAGAAACCAATATCCAGGCGAGTAACGGCATCATTCACTTTATCGATAAGGTCATATTGCCGTAGGCACCCTGCACGAGCGAACAGCCCAATCATCAACTTGTTGGTTGGGCTTTTCTGTAACTATTCAGCGGCTCACGAAAGTAGGCACGGGCTAATCACTTTCTAGGCCGTTCAAGCCTTCTCGACGCCTTGCTCCACCGATAACTGCTCCTCGACATTATGCTGTGCAATGCCTAATAAAGTGCTTTCTGCACCGATGTGTCGCCCTACCTGCAGCACCACGTGATTGCAAGGCGCTTTTAATTGTTTGTTAGCAGGCTATTAATATAGTCGCACCACGCCTGGCTATCTTTGCTCGGCACCTCGGGATTTCCCCGCACGCCTAATTTAAATTCCACCACAGACTGCCACTCTTCAGAGCCAATGTCGGGGCCGTGACCCTGCCCGTCGCCGGATTGCACGGCGTTTTCAACAAATTGGTACCAGTTGTTTGTGCAGGTCACCGGTGATGCCGATGTCTGATTGGCGCTATCGGTCTTTGTTGAGCAGCCGGCGATTAGTATTAGCAGTATAAGTATGTATCGATGCATGCCGTGTTCCCCATTTGGTTGTAAGTGATTTATTTTCCCGTTTTCTCGCGGTGCGGACAGCCAGGCCAACAGCAAGGGCGCCGTTTACCTCCTAATACTTCTTGTCCTAATCGCTCCAAGCGCTTAAGCCTTGTTGCTGCTTTATTTGCATCCTCAAGCCAGCAGATCCATTCATTTCGGCCGAGCGGTGTAAGGTTATTCCAGTTTTA
>DATBNJ010000336.1:0-1654 GCA_036554385.1 Marinagarivorans sp.
TGTTGGTGCCGGTGGCGGCGCTAATGCAGTAGGTTATCGCCTTCGAAAATGCGATCCAAATCGGCGCTGTCGAGTTCGTAGTGTTGCCCGCAGAACTGGCAGTCTATGGCAATGGTGCTTTGCTCTTTGAGAAGGGCGTAGGCATCGAGCTTGCCGACGGCGGCGACCGCATTTTCGCTGCGCTCTTGGGAGCAGCTGCAGGCAAACCGCGTTGGCACATTATTGGCGACTCGCAAGGTAAATTCGTGAAATAGGCGCGTTAGCTGCACTTCGTGCGGCAAGGTGAGGCTTTCTTGTGCCGTTAAGGTATTTACCAAGGTCACCAATGTTTGCCAGTCGTTTTGCGTCTGCTCGGCACTATCGGTGCCAGTCTGGTCGCGGTACTGCGCTTGGCGGCTACCGGCCGGTAGGCTTTGTAAGAATAATCCACCGGCACTATTCGCGTCGCTAAATAGCCACAGTTTGGTGGGCAGTTGCTCCGATTGGGTAAAGTAATGGCTTAAACAATCGGCAATCGTATCGCCTTCGAGTGGCACTATGCCCTGATAGCGCTGGCCGTGTTCGGGATCGATGGTTAGTGTTAATACGCCGTTGCCGACCAACTCGCGCAGGCTTTTGCCGTCGATATCGGCATCGGTGACAATGGCGCTGCTGGGGCTTTGGCTGTGTTGCGCGCCGAGTTTTACAATGCCGCGCAAACTGCGCTCATGGGTGGCCTCAGCCATAATCAGCGGAATGCGACCATCGCCCCGAATCTGCAAGGTCAGCAAGCCTTCAAACTTTAAAATACCGGCCAGTAATGCCGCGCCGCTTAAAAATTGCGCGAGCAACGCCTGCGCGCTGGCCGGTAAGTGCTGATGTTCAGTAGCGCCTCGCACACTGTTTTTCAGGGTGACCATTTCACCGCGCATATCACAATCGTCAAAATAAAAGCGTGTGATGGTATCGTCTGAGCCCAGCGCATCTTGTGTGCTCGTTGATGCGGGCTTGGGGTTTGTTTTTTCGGTGGTCATATAGGGCAATTCGTTTAGTGGAAAGCAGTAAATGCGCTGCCGGTGCAAGCGGGCATTGGCGCGGAGTTTACCGCTATTTTAACACGCTAGCTTGCCTCCGGTGCTGGCGCGCATGGGTTTAATCGAGCTCGGCGTTCACATTCTTAAAGCGGTGAATTTGCCGGCGTTGCTTTTTGTTGGGCCGGCCCTCGTGATGGCTAGCGCCAAGGCCTGCCGCTTTGCGCTCTAGCACTTGCTGCTCTCGTTTGGCTTGGCTTTCGGGCGTTTCTTCGTACAGTAGTGCCGCTTCTGGCGCGCCGCGGCGTTGGTCTGAAAGCCCGGTGACTACGACTTCTTTTTGGCTATGGCCTTGGGTAATGGTCAAGCGCATGGCCATTTGAATATCTTTGCTGGGTTTTACGCGCGTGCCGTCGACGTGGACCTTGCCGCCATCAATGGCTTGTTTAGCTAAGTTCCGCGTTTTGTAAAAGCGGGCGGCCCAAAGCCATTTATCAATGCGAACGCGAGTTAAATCGGAGCTGTTCATAGTTAGGTGGTATCGGTGACAAAATTTGCTGATGTGCTGGCAGGTTATACCGCAGAGGGTAAGATTTTATCGAAATCGTCGATATAAACAAAACCTTGGTCACAGGCGGGACGCG
>DATBNJ010000073.1:0-4591 GCA_036554385.1 Marinagarivorans sp.
ATTGAGGTGCCAAACCTCTACCTGTATCCAAAAGACCCCGCCGGCCTAATGTTGTACGAACACGTTAACCATTTTTCGCCGACCTCGCTGATGGCGCTTGCGGGAAAGTGTGGTTTGCAACCGACGGATATCAGTCTATTAAAGTGTAGCCGAGCCTTCGGTTTTGTCGCCGTTTTCCAAAAAAGTTGTAGTGGGCAGCCGGTCAGGATCGCCCCAAACAACTTTGAAGTTCAGCAAGCGTGCGCTTATATGGCTGAGGGGCGTGAGATTCTTGAAGATTTCCACTGTCGTATCGAAGCGGCTAGAGCGTTAATTTGCGCAGCGCAAAAATCCCGGGTTATTGTTTGGTGTGCGAATGAAATCTGCCGACAATTGTTGTTGGGTGAAACAGGCCTTGGGCATGTAGTTGTGGTTGATTCGGACGAAAAAAAGTCGGCCTACCTTGCGCCAACGCCCGTGCATTTGCCTAAGGATGTACTGCCTGAGCTAAGTGAAGCTGATATTATTGTGATTAATAGCTTTCGCCATGCGGCGGCAATTAAACGATGGTTATTAGAAAATATTGGAGCAAGCACTGAGAGTAAAAAGTTTGTCGTTTTAGATTATTTGTCTTAGCGGAATACATCATTGTGTAAAGTGTTTAAGTTTGTGGCAATGTCTTTTGAGCGATAAAAATAACATTGCCGATTTTACCCTGCCACTCAATAAACCTGCCAAAGTCGCGATCAAATATTGAGACTTCAAAGCCAATCGCTGTGAGCGCATCGTGTACGTGCTCAATCTCAATGGCGAGCATTGTGTGCCGATCCTGCCATATTTTCTGCAACCCGGCATCGTCTTTTTTTATGGTGATAAACAAATCCAGCCTGTCGTCGATATGGGTGTCGTACCAGCGAGATTGAAAGGTAAATGCGCCCTCATCGAGAGTAAGGCTGTGTGAATGGCCGCTGTCGTTGGCGATATAGCGCCGACCGACTAAATCAAAAATAAATATTCCACCAGGCTCCAGCGCGTTGTAGGCACATTGCAGGGTTTCGCTAAAGCGTTCAAGCGGGAAATTGTAATGTATCGAATACAAAAAACAGGTGATTAAGTCAAAACGCTGTTCAAACTGAAAGCAGCTCATATCTTGTAGTGAAAAAAGTGCCGACGGACACCGGTTTTGAGCTTGTTCAAGCATGGGCGCGTTAATGTCGAGTCCGGTGGCTTGGTAGCCCTGTTGAATCAGATGCACAATATGAGGCCCCGTGCCGCAACCGAGATCTAAACTGCGCGGCATTGTTTGGGGAAATAGCTGCGGTGCAAACAATTGCAATGCGCGATGGCTGAACTCGCACTGCTCGCGGTAATTGATATCACGGCACATCAGATCGTAATGCTGGGATAGGTCTTGATAAAGCAGGCAGCTTGTCATGGAGGGCTCTCACAATAGGTTTGCCATAATAACGAGGCGCCGATAGCCGGTAAATCACTTTTATCGTGCTGACAGCGATTTATCTATCGCAGGGGTGCTTGTCGTATTGTGTAATTGTTACAAGCGGCTCATAAGCCCATGTAAGCTTTACAGCACGGTTCGTGTTATTACAGCGCCTAGTTAGCTTTTGCTCACAACGACACGTCTTCGGGCACCGTTGGACGGTTGCTTGCTGAGTGCAAGACACGGTTTAGAAAGCTATGGCTCAAACCTTGCTGACTAAAACCTTGCTAAAGCAGCATTACGCGGTCTTTGGGTGCCTGCGACGAGGTGAACAAACAGCAGGGTGATCAACGAAGGCGATTAATAGTTAGGGGCGCTTTAATATGGATAATTCACCGCGATCGTTTTCATCCTCCACCAAGAGTTGCGGTATGAGCTCGCCAAACGATGATGTGTCATACGAGAAAACTCGGCGGTTGGCGCACTTGCTGGACAGTCAATTTAGACTACCGGGTGGCTTTCGTATCGGCGTTGATGGGCTTATTGGTGTTATTCCCGTAGTGGGTGATGCCGTCGGTGGGGCGCTTTCGAGCTGGATACTTTATCAGGCTTATAAAATGGGCTTGCCTAAGCGTGCGTTAGTCCATATGGGATTTAACATCACGGTTGATTCAGTCTTGGGTTTAATCCCCGTTGTGGGTGATTTCTTTGATTTCGTGTGGAAAGCCAATGCAAAAAACATGAAGATAATTGAGAAGTACCAGCGCAAGAAGCTCGATGAAATGAATACGATTAATCAATGATTAAGATATCAGTCGAAAAGTAATCAGTTACATCAATGTTTGTTCAGCCTTTCGAGGCTTTTTATTGAAATTTTAAGGGGAAAATTATGGATCTTGTCAGAGTGCTACTGTCAATTTTACTGCCGCCTTTAGGTGTTTTTCTACAGGTGGGTATTGGTTTACATTTTTGGTTGAATATTGTGCTAACGTTGTGTGGTTACATTCCCGGTATTGTGCACGCTATTTGGATTATAGCTCGACGTTAGATTATGGGTTCAAAATAATTTTGGGGAACTAAAAAGGGCTGATGAATCATCAGCCCTTTTTAGTTCGGGGGGAGTGCGTTATTCTTTCATGCCGTCGATAAAGCGTTCCGCCTCGGCAATCGAATCTTCCAGTGCTTTAAGTAATACGCTCACGTCTTGATCGATCTTGATGACTTCATTTTTCAGGCCGCTAATTGCTCGGGCATTTAAATTGTGTTTGAGGTAAAGCACTTGATCTTCCATTTTTTCAAGTACGGGCTGTAATCGCTTCTCCGCAGCGCGCATTGACGTGATCAAGCTTTTATATTTTTCTCGCGTCTCGTCGAGTTGCTGCTGACTACTGCGGCGCAACTCCCTGCTGCTGTACTTGTCGAGCTCGTCCTCCCATTCGTCAAATAACGCGCGTGATACCGATTCGACATCGTCAATTCGTTCTCGAATATCTTCAGCAGCGCTCTCGCTCGCTTGGTACTCGCCATTAAGCGTGTTGTAGGTTTTCTCAAGCAGGCCACCGTCAACGGCAATAATTGACTTGAATTGTTCCAGAGCGGATTTAAATTCCTCTTGCCCATTTTTTTGCGCATCTCGGGCTTTCTCGACTCTATCGACAAGTATTTCTCGTTTGTGCACACCGAATTTTTCCATGGTGCTGTAGTAGGCGGATTGGCAACCCCCTAGGCAGGCGGCCATAACTAAGGCAGGTATTAACTTTGTCATTCTTTTTCCTCTATGGATGGTTTTCGTTTCCCTCTAACCAGATTTAGGACGCCTCTTAAAATGCACTTTTTCCGCGATAGCGGCGTCCACGTTAAAGCGTTGTTAATTAGAGGAGGATATGGGTATCGCTTAGATAGCAAGTTTTGAACCAGCTAGCTTTGAATTTGAAAATGACTTTCCATCTTCGAAAGATCCGGCAATGTTAGCGATAGAGGACACGTTATGGTGCTTCTACGATGATTTTGATGAACATTGTCTTACTGAAAAGTGGGCCGTACCTGAAGAAACTAGGCTGCTAATGCTTCGTTGGGTGATGTTTCTGTATTCAAATGAAGAGTATAGCTGGCCAAAAATCAATCACCCCGGCGTTCGGCCGATTGAGTACGGCTTGTTTGGAAAATTATTTAATCGGCATAAAAGGCAACACGAGTTTTTAATTTCCGGCGAGATTGAGTATTGGCCTTTTATCAGCAAAGAATCATTCGCTCGCGCTACGCAAATTCCCGTACTGCTTGCAGGCTCCTAACGATAAATCAGCGAAAAACTAGGCACGCGAACTTCGTTTGCCGCGCCATTCGAGAATGGCGACTGTTAGCGAGGGTAGTGCGGTTAGCGTCACTAAGGTCGCGCCGACGATTCCACCCATGACAATGACCCCAAGGCCACGGTAGAGCTCGCTGCCGGCGCCGGGCAGAAATACCAGCGGCGCCAAACCACAAATTGTGGTGATGGTCGACATTGCGATGGGGCGCAAGCGAGACTCCACCGCCTCGGCGACAGCCGCAACCGGAAGGCAGTTTTGCTCCTCCATATTACTGATGGCGCGATGCACAATTAAAATTGGATTATTCACCACCGTGCCCATCAATACTAAAAAGCCAAGCATTGAGATCATATCAAAAGGCTGGTGTAATTCGCCTAAGCCAAGCCAACCTAGCAGCGCGCCGACCAAGTTAAATAACGCCAACCCCGCCAAGCCACCGGCGATGCCCAGCGGTATGGTGGTCATAATCAGTAGGGGATAACCCCAATGGCTAAAAATGGCGACCATCAATAAATAAATGATCGCGAGGGCTACCACAAAATTACTGCCCAATGCCGCCCGTGTGGCGTCCAGCTGGTCAGCCGCGCCGGAGATCGTCATATTGACCCCGGTTGGCACTTGACCGGCGTCGCGTAAGTACTGGACGACCTCTTCTCGTACTTGCGCCACGCCGGTTTCTAACGCGACGCTGCGCGGCGGGATGATATTAAGCGTGACCGTTCGCCTGCCATCAATACGGCGCACGGTGCTGGTGTCCACCGTTTCCTCTATGGTTACTAATTCTAATAACGGCACGATGCCGCCGCTCGGGGTGTGCACCAATATCTGCGACAGCGATTCAACCGTAGCATTGTGACCTTGCTGG
>DATBNJ010000082.1:0-26349 GCA_036554385.1 Marinagarivorans sp.
CGACAACGTATCGGTGGCCGCTTGATAAGCTCGCTCAATGGATTCGTACAAATGCCCAACACCAGTACCGTGCAACGCTGAAATAAAGTGAAAATCGGCAAAATCTATAAAGCGAAGCTTGCGCTCTAATTCACTTTTCACATAACTTTTATGCTCTTGCTCAAGACCATCCCACTTATTAAGTGCGACCACCAAGGCCCGACCTGCGTCAATAACTTGCCCCATCAAGTGCAAGTCTTGATCGACGATACCTTCTTGAGCATCGATCATTAAAATCACGACATTGGCATCGGCAATGGCTTGCAAGGTTTTAACAATCGAGAACTTTTCGACCGCTAGCGTAATATTTTTGCGCCGGCGGATACCGGCCGTATCGATCAGCGTGTAATGCTGACCAAAGCGCTCGTAATCGATATAGACGCTGTCGCGTGTGGTGCCTGGCATATCGTAGACAACGACGCGATCCTCGCCGAGCATGCGATTGACCAGCGTTGACTTGCCAACATTCGGACGACCAACAATAGCGATTTTTATCCCTTTGGCTTCGACCTTCGAGTGATCGCCGTCGGCGGCCGTTGTGCTTTCGTCAGCGCTCGCAGCGGGAACAGAACCGTCAACCGGCTCGATTACGTCAGAGCCTTCAGCCGCGGTCACGTCGGGCTCTACACCCGCGAGGCTCGGCAGTGTTTCAAAAACCTGAGCAATCAGCTGGGTAACGCCGCGGCCATGCGCAGCGGCTATCCCGTGAACCTCACCTAGGCCCAACTCGTAAAAGGCAGCCGTCACTACATCGTGATTCAGGCCATCAATTTTATTGGCAACCAGCATTACCGGTTTACTGCGCTGGCGCAAAAATGCGGCGATTTGCTCATCAGCAGCCGTAAGGCCCGCACGGCAATCGACCAAAAAGAGAACCAAGTCAGCTTCTTCAACGGCTTGCCGCGATTGATCCGCCATTAGCGCATCGATGCCATCCTCCTCACCACTGAGGCCGCCGGTATCGATGACAATATAGCGCTGATCGTCGTGGCTTGCTTCCCCGTATTTGCGATCGCGCGTTAAACCAGAAAAGTTAGCCACTAACGCATCACGCGACTTGGTTAAACGATTGAACAGCGTGGACTTACCAACATTAGGGCGCCCGACAAGGGCTATTACAGGAATCATAGGGACAACCAACTCAATCTGTTCAGTGCATAATTGCAACAATTTTGAACAGTATAAAACAACAAGACCCTCGCTACCGCGAGGGTCTTTAATAAACAGCTCGAACGAAACGGCCTTAAATAAACGCGTCGCTATTTAGCACTTACCTTGAAACGCCAGTCGCAACGTTTCAGCTAAACGCTACTTCGGCTGAACGCGGTAGGCGCTTAAAGCACCATTATCGGCGAGAACATAAACGGTGTCACCATCGACAAGCATCGGCGAGCCGTAGCCATTACCCAATAGCGACGATCGAGCAACTAGCTGGCCCGTTTTCACATCGAAGGCATGCAAAAAATTGGCGCTATCAATCACCAGCAGGGTGTCGCCGAGCAAAGCTGGAGGGCCAATATCTCGACGGTGCAGATCTTTACTGTGCCAAAGCTCGTGACCAGATGTTATGCGACGGGCATAGACGTGACTGGTTTCATCGGAATAAAAAACAGCGTCATCATTTGCTACCATTTCGTTAAAGACGCTCGCCTCTTCGGCCCAACTAATTTTGCCAGTACCACGGCTAACGGCGACAACACGGCCATTTGCACCCGCTGAGAGAATAAATGGACCACTGGCGAGGGGCGTAACATCGAGGTCTACGGCTCGCTCTAGCTCAGTGACCCCCTGGGGCTGACTGACCCGGACAGACCACCGCAGCTCGCCTTCGCGCGTGCCGAAGCTCAGTAGCTGACCGTTATCAAACGCCACAAAGGCCTGATTCTCTAAAATAAGCGGTGCCGCCTGAGCGCGAAATGTGAGTAAAGGCTGAGGGTGGTCATAGTTCCACAGCTGTACACCGTTCTCGGCATTAAAGGCAAATAAGCGCCCATCAATTGCGCTGACGAGAACTTCTCTGCCATTACTTTGCGGCGGCGCTAA
The DNA here is from genome assembly GCA_036554385.1 of Marinagarivorans sp. Taxonomy (GTDB): domain Bacteria; phylum Pseudomonadota; class Gammaproteobacteria; order Pseudomonadales; family Cellvibrionaceae; genus Marinagarivorans. Next base: position 2,083 of record DATBNJ010000082.1, read on the forward strand.
TACCTCGGTGCTCACGTTCGCAGACCACAGTATCTCGCCGTTTTCCTGCGATACGGCAAACACTTCGCCGTTGAGGGTCGCTGTGTACAAGACGCCATCTTGCAAGCTCAGGCCCGCGCTAATGTCGTCGCTAATCGACGCGCGCCACACAGTTTTGCCCTTTTCTTTATCGACGGCAAAAATAGCGCCACGACGCGTAACAGCGTATAGCGTGTCTTCTGTCTGCACCATGTAAAAGCGATTGTAGTTAGCGCCACCAAACATGGGACGACTGTATACGCGACCGGACTTAAACGGGCCTATGCCGGATATTCGCGCATTACCGTCAAGCGACGTGTGCCATCGACTTTTTATGGAAGCCGTTGCCTCAATGCTCTTGAGATCGGCCGGAACCAGAGAAGCATCTTTTGCCGTGCAGCCGGCCAACACGCCAAGCGCAACGGTTAATAATCCGACTTTAACCAGTGACCTCATTCAGAAGCCTCGGCAGTGTTGGCGGACATGCCGGCATGCGGATTACCGACAGATTCGCCTGCGGCCAGAGGCGATGCACTCGCGACCCGAGTATTGTCCATTTTGAACTTAAGAATATTGGCACGCATGCCCGTATTGGATTCCTGGCTTTCGAGTGCGCTCACCGCCGCCTCAAACGCGGTGTAGGCTTCATCTAAACGGCCCAAGCTGGTGAGAAGATCGCCCCGCGCCTCAGCATAGCTCGCTGCAAATGCATCTGAAGGCGCAGTTTGTAGCAATGCGAGCGCTTCGTCCGCCTGTCCCATCGCGGCGTAAACTCGCGCCAAACGCAATTTCGCCAACTCGATAGATGACTGGGTTTTACTGTTGGCGATAACACCATCCAACTGGCTCACAGCCTCTTCATATTCGCCCGCATCGACAGCCATCTTAGCTAACTGAAAACGGGTTAAATCGGCGTACAGCCCCGACGAGTCCTGCTGCAAAACTTGTTCGGCCGCCGCCGTCACTGCCGAGCGCTGATCAGCATTAAGCGCGGCGTCGCCACCGGTGGTCACCGCGGTGATTACTTGGTCATAAAGCCCAGAGGTTGCTTGCTCGGCTTTTTCCTGTGCTGACTGGTAAGCACCAAAACCAAAATAACCGGCACCGGCGATGACAACCGCCGCCACGGTAAACTTGCCGTTCTCTTTCCACCAGCGCTTAAACGCTTCAATTTGTTCTTCTTCGGTTAGTTGCTCGGACACGAGGCTCTCCTAATTTTATTGTTTCTTATTGCTGCCAATTATTGTGCACTGACTATCGCGCTTTAGCAGGCAACGGATTTGCTGACCGCAACCCACTAATGAAGTTAGCAGCTAAAAGTCAATTAACGTTTGAATATGTTGAATAATTTCGTTTTCACTGACACTGCTTTGCGGCTGGTCGCGCCGCAAGTGTTTGACGGTCACACGCCCCTCAGCCGCTTCACTTTCACCGATAATTAATGCCAAAGCGGCGCCACTTTTATCGGCGCGCTTAAGCTGATTTTTAAAGCTGCCACCACCACAGTGGTTAACGATACGCAAAAACGGCATAGCATCGCGCACTTGTTCGCCAAGTGCAATTGCTTTGCTTTGTACATCGCCAACCGCGGCAATATAAATATCAACGAGCTGACCCAGACCCTCAGGTAGAACCTTGAGTTCCGTCAGCAATAGCACTAATCGCTCGAGGCCCATCGCGCAACCAAACGCAGGCGTTGGTTTGCCCCCCAGCTGTTCAACTAGCGCATCGTAGCGACCACCAGCACAGATGGTACCTTGGGCGCCAAGCGACTCGGTAACCCACTCGAAAACTGTGTTGCTGTAGTAATCTAGCCCTCGAACCAAACGAGGGTTGACCACGTAACCGACGCCCGCCGCCTCTAACAAGCTTTTAAGCTGCGCAAAGTGGGCATGCGAGCTCTCGGAAAGATAGTCGTGCAATACTGGGGCATCGTTTAAAACCGCCTGCGTACTGGCTACTTTGCTGTCCAGTATGCGCAGTGGGTTCGTTATCAAACGGCGCTGACTATCTTCGTCTAGTTCGGCTTTTCGGCCTTCTAGGTAAGCCACTAAGTCGGCTCGGTACTGGTGTCTAGCTTCGCTGGAACCCAACGTATTGATTTGCAAGGTCACGTCATCTGCAATACCCAGCTCGCGCCACAAGCGCGCGGTAATAATCAATAACTCGGCTTCGATATCGGGGTTAGCGTAACCAAAGGTTTCTATACCTATCTGGTGAAATTGACGCAAACGCCCCTTTTGCGGCCGCTCGTAGCGAAACATTGGGCCTTGGTACCAAAGCCGTTGTGTTTGGTTATACAACAAACCGTGCTGCTCACACGCGCGCACGCAACTGGCCGTGCCCTCAGGGCGCATGCTCAAACTGTCGCCATTGCGGTCATTAAAGGTATACATCTCCTTTTCGATGATATCGGTGGCCTCGCCAATACCGCGCTTAAAGAGGTCGGTGCTCTCCACAATGGGAAAACGAATTTCGCTGTAGCCGTAGCGCGACAACACATCACCTACGATCGACTCGAGGTGTTGCCAGGCCGGCGAATCCGCTGGCAACAAGTCATTCATGCCTTTTACAGACTGTATTTTTTTCAAGGGATTTCCTAATACTCACTCTTTGGTATACGACGCTTGCATTCAGCCCCAGCATCAACGCGTGTAGGTTATTGGCCTAGGCTTTAGCAATCAAGTTTTCGTCAAGCGCTTGTTTATCCGCTGCTTTGCGGCGGATCATCGCCTCCAGCTCATCAATCAAGTTGGTATTTTCCAGCTTGGAATTTGGCTCGCCGTCTTGGTAAACCAAATTGCGTGGTGTGCCCCCCGCCAAACCAATATCAGCTTCTTTAGCTTCGCCAGGGCCGTTCACAACACAACCAATAATGGCGACATCCAATGGCGTTTTGATATCCTCAAGGCGGTTTTCAAGCTCATTAACCGTGTTAATCACATCGAAGTTTTGCCGCGAACAACTGGGGCAGGCAATAAAATTGACCCCTTTCGTCCTCAACTTAAGGCTTTTTAAAATATCCCAACCCACTTTTACCTCTTCGACCGGGTCGGCAGCCAGCGACACGCGTAAAGTATCACCGATACCGTCCATCAATAGCATGCCCAAACCAACGGACGATTTAACAGTACCAGAGCGCAGACCGCCCGCTTCGGTAATTCCTAGGTGTAACGGTTGGTCTATTTCTTGAGACAACAAACGATACGCCTCTACCGCCATGAACACGTCGCTAGCTTTAACGCTCACTTTGAAGTTTTCAAAGTTTAAGTCGTGCAAAATATTGACGTGCCGCAAGGCAGACTCAACCAACGCTTGCGGTGTAGGCTCACCGTACTTCTTTTGAAGGTCTTTTTCCAACGAGCCGGCGTTCACACCAATTCGGATAGGAATATTCAAATCGCGAGCTTTATCAACCACCGCCTGAATTCGCTTTTCACGGCCGATATTGCCAGGGTTTATGCGCAGGCAATCAACGCCAAGGTCGGCCACTTTAAGTGCGATGCGGTAATCAAAATGAATATCCGCAACCAAAGGAATATCGACGCGTTTGCGAATTTCACCAAAGGCGTCGGCAGCTTCCAAGCTTGGTACCGAAACGCGCACAATATCAGCCCCCGCTGTTTGAATGCGGGTAATTTGCTCGACCGTTGCATCGACGTCACAGGTTTCAGTATTCGTCATACTCTGCACACTGATCGGGGCACCGCCACCAACAGGTACATTCCCCACCATAATTTGCCGAGTTTTTCGGCGGACAATAGGAGATTCGCAATGCATAGTTAACTCTTTAATTGGTTGTATTGGGGGAGATTAGGGCCCAACTTGAATGCGCAGTACGCGACGCCCAGGGCGAGGGGTTAAATCAATTGAGCGGCCATTGACATAACCGGTGGCCACGGTGGCATCACCTAACTTGACATCAAACGGCGCCAAACCCGTCAACTGAACTTGCCCCCCAGCTTGGGCTAGCCTCGCAACGCGGCGAATGCCTTTGGCATCATATATTTCCACCCAACAATCACCGGTAAATTGCAGCGCAAGTGTATCCGAGCCCGCTACAGCATCGGACGGTTCTGCGCTTTCATTATTTTCGTTATTGCCCGCAGCACTATCGTTTGCGGACTCAGGCTCTACGGAGGCGATTTCGCGTGCAAACTCAGCAATACTTGATGCAGTGCCCGTATTAACCTTGGGTTTTACTAGCGGTGCCGGCGCGTCGGGAGCCTCGCTTTCAGTGCTGTCGGGCTCGGACATACTTTTAGGCATCAGATTGCTATCGCGCTGAGTCAGTGGCGTTGTTGTTTCTCGGTTACTTACACTGGCCACCGAAGAGTCAATAATCGCCTGCGACGCGTTGTCGGACGGGTTTGTCTTCGCGCCATCGTCAAGGCGCTGCCCCTGCTGAAGGGCGAAAAGCCACTGACCTAAGCCGACAAAAATCGCCAACGCAATCACTGTGGCGGCCCAAGGCATCCAGTTAACTTTCGCTTTTTTTACCACCACCGGTGCCTCGCGCTCCTCGGCGAGCTTGCGTGCGTGATAATAGGCCTCAAGCTCTTTAACCAATGGTTTTTCAGCCACCCCAACAAGCTTGGCATAGGTTTTAACGTAACCAATTACGAAGGCAGGAGCAGTCCCCGCGGCGCTGTAATCGTCGCGTTCAATGGCTTCAAGCCGCGACTCAAAGATGCGGGTTGCCTGAGCAATCTGCGCTAAAGTTTTACCACTTTGCTTGCGCGCCTCACTGAGTTTTTGACCAACAGTTGGCGATTGGTGGGCTTGTGAGGTCACATGCCCACCCGGTTTGACCTTCTATTAAATGGCGACATTACTGACTCTCAATAAGTGCTTTGTATTGGAGGTATTCGTTGGAGTAACCAAACATGTTCTTCAAGGCAAGCGCTTGGCTCGAGACGCGATCTTTATTGCCAAAAATTCGCTCTATTCTAATCCCTAACCACAAACTGCGCGCCGACGGTTCACTGAGCTTGTTGTAGCGGTCTAGATAACGTTTAGCCGTTGCATAGTCTTGTTCTTGGAACGCCAAATCGGCCAGCTCGATAGCGGGCGGCGCCAGCTTTGGACGCAAATTCAACGCGTGGGTAAACGCGGCTTTGGCTCGGTCTTTATTGCCGAGCTCAAGTGCACACCGCCCTGCAAAGTACAAAGAACTTGCGCGCTCTGGGTAGGCTAAGTCTTTAGCCACCTCTTCAAATTGCTCGGCGGCTTTTTCGTAGCGCCCCTGTCGCGACAGGAAAAGGCCATAGGTATAGCGCGACGATGATATCTGCTTATCGTTTGCGTATTTAATACTTTTTAGGAAATTCTCCTCGGCTTCTTCTGGCTCGCCATTAAGTTGGTGTACCAGTGCGAGCCCTTGCAAACCCTCTGGATTTTTTTTATCAATTTCCAGCACATCAAGAAACTGACGAAGCGCTTGATCGCGATTGCCCGCATCGAGGTACTTCATACCCAGTTCGATACGAGTATCCATGGCTTTCGCAGGATCGACGCGTGAAGTTTTAGTGACCCCTGACGATACGCAACCCGCTAGCAGTAACGCACCCAATGTAGAAATTATCACCTTCATAAAATTTATTAACCCTATGACACACGTGAATTAAGGATTTACGCCCACAAATTTAACCACATCATCAGACGGGACATAGTTCGCCGCATAGCGCGCGCTGCGACGAGTGATGTCGTTCACCTCGCCCGCCAGCTGCCCACAAGCCGCATCAATGTCATCGCCGCGGGTTGTGCGCACCGTCGTGGTATAGCCCGCTTCAATCAAAATCGTTTGAAAGCGACGCATCGCGTTATTACTCACCCTCTTATAGTTCGATAAATTAAAAGGGTTAAATGGAATTAGATTAATTTTTACCGGTATATCTTTTAAAAGTTCCGCGAGCTCGTGTGCGTGCTCAGGACGATCATTGACATGGTCGATCAAAGTATATTCGATAGTAATTTTCCGCCGGTTGTCGGGCAAACCCGTAATGTAACGCTTAGCCGAGTCTAGCAGCATGGCGATGGGGTATTTTTTATTGATGGGTACTAGCTCATTGCGCAGTGCATCATTGGGGGCGTGCAACGAAATCGCCAAGCAAGCATCAGTATGCTGGCCTAGTTTATCCAACATGGGCACAACGCCGCTGGTACTCAGGGTCACGCGCCGCTTAGACAAACCATAGCAAAAATCGTGCATCATCAGGTTCATAGCGTCAACGGCGTTATCAAAATTGAGTAACGGCTCTCCCATCCCCATCATCACAACGTTAGTGACTTTGCGCGGCCCTTTTTCAGCCAACTGGCCAAACGATTTTGCCGCAATCCAAACTTGACCAATAATTTCTGCACATGTCAGGTCTCGATTAAAACCCTGCTTGCCGGTCGCACAAAAACTGCAATCGAGAGAACACCCTACCTGTGATGAAACACATAAAGTGCCGCGATCACCGTCCGGGATAAACACCGTCTCGACGGCGTTGTTGCCCGCCACTCGAATAAGGAACTTGCGCGTCCCGTCCTTGCTATCCAACTGTTTGATGACTTCAGGCGGCCGCACCTCGGCGACGCGCTTTAGCTTATCTCTCAAGGCTTTACTGATATTGCTCATTTCATCAAAATCAGTAACGCCGTACTGATGAATCCATTTCATCACTTGCGTCGCGCGAAATTTTTTCTCGCCTAAACCTTCGAAGAAAGCCACCAGCTTTGCTTCGCTCAAGCCGAGTAAGTTCACGCTCTCGGACGTGGATTCAACAGCACAGTTGGACATGATACCCGCTTGCCTTATCGGCTAAAAATTTCGTTGTCAGAAAAGAAATAACTGATTTCTCGGGCAGCAGATGCCGCAGAGTCGCTACCGTGAACGGCATTTTTAGCGACTTCTTTAGCAAAATCGGCACGAATGGTACCGGGCGCTGCATCCGCAGGGTTGGTAGCGCCCATAATGTCACGGTTTTGGGCAATCGCGTTGTCACCTTCCAACACCTGCACCAAAACGGGGCCACTGGTCATAAACTCCACCAGCTCGCCAAAAAATGGACGCTCTTTGTGCTCCGCATAAAACCCACCGGCTTTTTCTTCCGATAACAGCATCATTTTTGCTGCGACAATTTTTAACCCAGCGTCTTCAAACCGTGTATATATTTTGCCGATAACATTATCAGCAACTGCATCAGGTTTGACGATGGATAAAGTACGTTCTACTGCCATGAATAACTCCGTTCTAAGTTTCGCCGCATAAGCGCAGCACCGTTGAAAAAATGGCGGAATTATACGGGTTTTTGGTGCAAAGTGCTAAGTTGGGGCACAGAATCTCTACGATACACCGCTCGGCATTGAGCCTGACCACGCGGCCTTCGCTTTACACAACCGCAATACGGTCGAGCTACAAGCAACTTAGTCGGCCAAAAAGTTAACTAATAGTACTTAAGTACTGAAAAAAATCATAAAACCTTAACATTATTATGCTATCAGCCTGTTAACGTTAAGTTGTCATATTATAAGAGTCGCAGCAAGAGCTGTAGGAGTAACCCTTAAACCCGCCACCATCGATGTCGAGGGCATCGCAGTACGCATGACTCGCGTAATCTACCAAGCCAACGGCGAAAGCCGCGACGTAACCGTGATCAACAAGACAACCAGTACCCGAGATGCCGCGCTTTGGACGCCATTGAGTGGGCTTCTCTTGTGCCCAGCTTTGTCGATGGCAAGCCCGCTGAAATGCACTACCTTGCGAACATATCGCCATAACAGTCAAGGCGATTATGCCCCCATAGCGAGGGCTTCACACACGAGTGCATTAAGACCCCCTCTCCCTTAGATAAAAAAACCCGCATCAAGTGCGGGTTTTTTTATAGATATGCGTTAAGTCGAGCCTTACTTTATTTTGTAGGTCGCATCCTCAAATACGCGCTCTTCGAATGCCTCAACAGCGCTCATCGCGAGCTGATTCTTCAGCTGCTGCTGCATGGACTCTCGCTGCTCCTTGGGTAGACTATCGACCTCACCCTCCTGTACGGACTCCAATAAGATCACAGTCAGTGCTTCAGGGCCACTAACAGTAGCAGTTACCGGCGCGCCCTCGACCGGGCGAGGCATAGTAAAGACCTCCCGAGAAATCATAAAATCGACATCAGCACTACTGCGCTCAACAGCTTCAAACGCTTCGAAGTCATAACCTACTGATTCGGCAACAGCTTGCGGAGCTTTTCCAGACTGGAGCCCTGCGAGCACTTCAGCCGACAAACTCTCGAGCTCGCTCGCCACTTTTTGATCTTTAAGTTGTTTGCGAATCGTCGCACGCACTGTTTCCAGAGGCCGCAGCGCCGCAGGAACTTTCTGCTCGAGTCGCACTACGAGTGCGCGGTCACCGGCGACTTCAAGAACACGGCTGTTTTGGCCATGTAGGTAGACGTCATCGCCAAAGGCCGCGCTGGCTACGGACTGAATGGCCGCAATGCCTATACCACGCCCTTTCGAGAACAACGGCGTGCTCTGCACCTCAACACCCAATGCCTCAGCCGTTGACGACAAATTGGGCGCGCCAAAAGAAACCTCTTCCAAGACTTGAATCTTATCTAAGTATTCAACGGAGGCTTTTTGCTCTTTCAGCATCTGGGTCAAAGCCTCTCTTCTTGCTTCAAACTCAGGTGCGGCTGTTACACGCTTGCGATCCAAGCGAATAAAATGAGCACCCGCATCAGTTTCTACCAGCTCCGAAACCTGTCCTTCTGCAAGCGCCTTGGCGGCCTCTTCAAACTCGGCGGGAAACGCGCCTTCGACCAGAGCGCCGAGTTCGCCACCGAGCGCCTTCGAGCCAAGATCATCAGAGTACTCTTTTGCGATTTCGGCAAATTCATCACCGGCTGCCAACTTGTCGGCTACCTCAGCAATTTTCTTTGCGGCGTCATCACCATCTTCAATTAAAATATGAGAAATACGGTACTCGGTATTGGCGTTAAATTCGCTCAGCTCACGCTCGTACTCTTGGCGAACCTCTTCATCAGTAACGCTTTGAGCCGCTGCTAATGCATCCACTGATAATTCAACATAACTCAATGCGATTTTTTCAGGGTCGGTAAACTGTGCAGGGTTATCGTTATAGTAGGCTTCGATCTCACTATCGCTCACACTAACGCTTGACTCTACAGCAGAGCGCGGGATCGAAATAGTCGAAAAGCTGCGCTTTTGGCCTGCCACCGCCGCCATAACATCCATTTCAACCTGAGTAACAAACTCACTATTGTTGATGCCATTAAAAAGCTGTCGCAAAATATACGCATTCGCTTCAGATTTAGCCAATGTGGCCGGTGTATAGCCATAGGAAGCAATATAATTATTTAGCAGTGCACTATTAAATTCACCGTCACGGGTGAAGGCTTCTGCGAGCTGACGCTTTACGATTGCAGGCGATACATTCATGCCAGCGTCAGCTGCCGCTTGGTGCAACGCTTTTTGACGAACCAAATTCATCAACGCGGGCCCGCGAAGGCGGTCATCGTCTAGCAGGTCGCTGTTTTCTTCAAGCTGACGCTGCTGGCGCAAACGACTTTTTTGCTGCTCAATCGCGCGCTGCAATTCAACCTGACCCACATCTTCACCATTGACCGTCGCAACGTCGCTACCGCCAACCGAGTTTACAAACAACGATTCCACGCCAAACAACACCATGGCCGCAACCGCCAACCCAACGACAATTTTTGCCGTTGGCCCCTTCATGTTTTCACGCAAGCTTTGCAGCATTGTGTACTCCTACAGACCTTTATCAGACCGCATATGAAAAAAGGCGCTGATGTTAGCGCCTTTTGAAATTCTTTTTGCTCGACTCGGTAACAACTTTTCTATCGAATTAATTCAATATCGCCAAACAAGCACGACAAGACCCGCCAGCGGCGGGCCTGCGACTATTAATTAACGGCGTCTTTCAGCGCCTTGCCAGGTTTGAAAGTTGGAATGTTGGCAGCCGCAATTTCAATTGGCTGGCCTGTTTGCGGGTTGCGACCAGTGCGTGCAGCGCGCTCTTTCACCAAGAAAGTACCAAAGCCAACTAAAGCGACTTGATCACCTTCTTTCAAAGCATTGGTGATTGAGTCAGTGACTGCGTCTAGCGCGCGGCCAGCTGCAGCTTTAGAAATGTCTGCAGAAGCAGCAATGGCGTCAACCAATTCAGATTTATTCACGAAACGAACCCCTCTTTATTATTCGATGCAAGTGTTTTTTTACTAATTCCAGCGCACCAGAACCCCTGAAACCAAAGTATCACGGGCTTTGCGCAAGCGACGGACTGCGATTTATACCAACTGCACTGGGGCCGGTCAAGAAAACCCAGCAACTATTAGCACTCAATTAGCACGCAGACGGTTTTTTGTTCACCAAACGATCAAAAACGACCATTTTTAGTGCGTACTGACTCTTCCCGTTTCTCCCTGTGGTTCAAAGGCTGCCGCTTCCAGTGCCGCGTACTCCTCATCAGAATAGGGCTTGGGCGAATCCTGCAGGGCAATCTCCAGCACCTCATCAATCCACTTCACAGGCTTGATGATAAGGTCCGCTTTAATATTATCGGGAATCTCCCGTAAATCACCTTCGTTATCCTTGGGGATGAGTACGGTTTTGATGCCGCCTCGGTGCGCCGCCAGCAGCTTTTCTTTAAGGCCACCAATTTTGAGCACCTCACCTCGCAAGGTGATTTCACCGGTCATGGCCACATCCGCGCGCACAGGAATGTTAGTGTAGACGGAAACCAGCGCGGTACACATCGCAATACCCGCCGAAGGACCATCTTTCGGTGTTGCCCCCTCGGGCACGTGAATGTGCAAGTCGTGTTTATCGAAGTGGTCCGGGGCGATACCAAGCACCTGGGTACGCGACCGCACAACAGTAATCGCCGCTTGGATGGACTCCTGCATCACATCCCCGAGCGAACCCGTTTTAACCATGCGCCCTTTACCTTTGACCGAAGACGCCTCAATGGTGAGCAGCTCGCCACCGACCTGCGTCCACGCAAGACCGGTGACTTGGCCAACTTGGTTTTCTTCCTCAGCGCGGCCAAAATCAGCTTTCTTAACGCCCAATAAATCTTCGAGATCAACGGCATCCACTTTAGATACCGCTTTCTTGTCGCCACTGCGCACGTGTTTGGTGACGACCTTTCGGCACAGTTTCGCCATCTCGCGATCCAAGCCCCGAACACCCGCTTCACGCGTATAAAAGCGAATAACATCGCGCACGGCCGCCTCAGTGATTTCCACCTCACCAGCCTTTAAGCCATTCGCCTTAATTTGTTTCGGAATTAGGTACCGCTGCGCAATATTGAGTTTCTCGTCTTCGGTGTAACCCGGAATACGAATAATCTCCATGCGATCTAGCAGCGGACCGGGGATATTCATAGTATTCGATGTACACACAAACATGACATCCGATAAATCGTAATCCACCTCGAGGTAGTGATCATTAAACGAGTTATTTTGCTCTGGGTCTAAAACTTCCAACAACGCGCTCGCCGGATCACCACGGTGATCCATCCCCATCTTGTCGATTTCGTCTAACAAAAATAGCGGGTTTTTCACTTCAACTTTCGACATTTTTTGCACCAGCTTGCCGGGCATCGAACCAATGTAGGTTCGCCTGTGACCGCGAATCTCCGCCTCATCTCGAACGCCACCGAGCGCCATGCGTACAAACTTGCGGTTAGTTGCCCTCGCAATCGACTCACCCAAGGACGTTTTACCGACACCTGGCGGCCCCACTAAACACAACACAGGCCCTTTGATCTTGCGCACGCGCTTCTGTACGGCAAGGTACTCGAGAATGCGATCTTTGACCTCATCTAAGCCGTAGTGGTCAGCATTAAGGATTTCCTCTGCGCGCTTGAGGTCATGCTTGACCTTACTGCGCTTCGACCAAGGCACGTTGATCATCCAATCGATATATGAGCGCACTACCGAGGCTTCGGCGGACATGGGCGACATCATTTTGAGTTTATGCAGTTCGGCACGGGTTTTCTTTTCTGCCTCTTTTGGCATACCGGCAGCTTCAATTTTTTGCTCGAGCTCCTCGTGCTCAGTGGGTTCATCACCGGTCTCGCCCAATTCGCGCTGAATTGCCTTCATTTGCTCGTTGAGATAATACTCGCGCTGACTTTTTTCCATCTGCTTCTTAACGCGACCGCGAATGCGTTTTTCGACCTGAAAAAGATCGGCCTCGGCATCCATAAGGCCAACGAGATGCTCTAAGCGCTTCAGCACGCTAAACATTTCTAGGATTTCTTGCTTTTGCGGCAATTCCAGCGACATATGCGCGGCGATTGTATCTGCCATGCGACCGGGTTCATCAATACCGTTTAAGGACGTCATCACCTCGGGGGGCACCTTTTTGCTCATGCTGACATACTCGTCAAAACGTTTGAGCAGCGATTTGGAGTAGACCTCAGCCTCGCGCGGGTCATAATCATCAACCGGCACCGCCTTTACGCTTGCCGAGAAAAACGTCTCCTCCGCCGTTACCTCACCCACTTCGGCGCGGCGCCGCCCTTCCACCAGTACCTTCACCGTGCCATCGGGCAAGCGCAGCATTTGTAACACCTGAGAAACCGTACCGACGCTGTAAAGGTCATCCGGCGTGGGCTCATCAACACCCGACTGCCGCTGGGCGACTAATAAGATCTGCTTGTCATCGGACATTGCCTGCTCGAGCGCCGCAATTGATTTTTCGCGCCCGACAAACAGCGGTATCACCATGTGCGGATAAACGACAACATCGCGTAGCGGTAAAAGCGGTAAAGTAATGGTATTTTGACCATCGGCAGAAGTTGTATCCATTATTGCCCCTCTAGAATTTCCGCCATATGCGGAATGACCAAGAGGTATAAGTATGGCCTCTTCGCCAAAAAACAACGATAAAAAAGGCCTCTGTAGAGGCCTTGTGGGAATTGCGGTCTAAATTACTCGTCCGGAGCAACCTTAGGCGGCTTATCGACCTTCTCGTAGACAAGCAAGGGTTCTGACTCACCCTTGATTACAGCTTCATCGACAACCACCTTGGTGACGCCCTCTTCAGACGGCAGCTTATACATGGTTTCAAGTAGCACAGACTCCATAATCGAACGCAAACCGCGCGCGCCTGTTTTACGCTCCATAGCTTTACCTGCGACCGCCTTGAGCGCCTCCTCACGGAAGTCGATTTCAACGCCTTCCATATCGAAAAGTCGCGCATACTGCTTAACCAGCGAGTTTTTGGGTTCCGCTAAAATTGCCATTAACGCTTCGGCGTCTAGCTCATCCAATGTTGCAACAACGGGTAAGCGGCCAACGAACTCAGGGATTAAACCAAAGCGCACTAAATCCTCGGTTTCAAGGCCCTTCAGCGTCTCTCCGATATTGGTTTTAGCATCTTTGCTCTTCACCTCGGCGCCAAAGCCTATACCGCCCTTTTCGGACCGGTCGCGAATAATGCGATCAAGGCCTGCAAAGGCACCCCCGCAAATAAACAAAATATTTGCAGTATCAACCTGTAAAAACTCCTGTTGCGGGTGCTTACGACCTCCCTGAGGAGGTACGGAGGCAACAGTACCTTCAATCAGCTTGAGCAGCGCTTGTTGCACCCCTTCGCCCGACACATCCCGAGTAATCGATGGGTTGTCCGACTTGCGCGAAATCTTATCGATTTCATCAATGTAAACGATGCCTTGCTGGGCCTTTTCAACGTCGTAATCGCACTTTTGCAGTAGCTTTTGAATGATATTCTCAACGTCCTCGCCAACGTAGCCCGCTTCGGTCAGCGTGGTGGCGTCGGCAATAGTAAAGGGCACATTCAACAAACGAGCCAAAGTCTCGGCCAGCAGCGTCTTACCGCTACCGGTGGGACCAACCAGCAAAATATTACTCTTGCCAAGCTCAACGTCGTCTTTCTTTTTGCCACCCTTGCGCAAACGCTTGTAGTGGTTGTATACGGCGACAGCTAGGACCTTTTTCGCCTGCTTTTGCCCAATTACGTAATCGTCCAAGGTTGCAGAAATTTCTTGGGGCGTCGGCAAGGTGTCTGACGCGCCCTCAGCTTCGGCTTCCTGAACCTCTTCGCGGATAATATCGTTGCACAAGTCAACGCACTCATCGCAAATGAACACAGAAGGTCCAGCAATTAGCTTACGTACTTCGTGCTGGCTCTTACCGCAAAAAGAGCAGTAGAGTAGCTTACCGTTGTCGTCTTGATCTTTGGTGTGGTCGGTCATTAAACCTCTCCGCCAATTGTTCTTTTCTTACTATTGGGGCTAAACCTCAAAATGCAAACCCATTGCTGAAACAACCATTAAACGATCGTACTTAACGGCGCCCATCAAATGACAAGCAAGATCTCCGCCTACCCCAATTCTACATAGCACCGCAAAGCGGCACCTATCATCTGAAGCGATTAACCTGCCGCTGCTTGACGGCTCACAAGCACATCATCAATCAGACCATACGATTTGGACTGCTCGGCGCTCATAAAGTTGTCACGCTCGGTATCGCGCGCGATTTCGTCGACCGACTTGCCGGTGTGCGACGCCATCAGCGCATTGAGGCGCTCGCGTATTTTCAAAATCTCCTGCGCGTGAATGTGAATATCGCTCGCTTGCCCTTGTGCACCACCAGAGGGTTGGTGAATCATGACGCGCGAGTTGGGCAAGCAGTACCGCTTGCCTTTCTCGCCAGCTGCCAGCAAAAAGGCCCCCATGCTGCACGCCTGACCAATACACATGGTGCTAACGTTAGGCTTAATAAACTGCATGGTATCGTAAATAGAAAGTCCAGCAGTGACCGAGCCACCGGGTGAATTAATATAGAGATGAATGTCTTTATCAGGGTTTTCGGCTTCCAAAAACAGCAGCTGCGCAACCACGAGATTAGCCATGTGATCCTCAACCTGCCCCACCAAAAAGATCACACGCTCTTTCAACAAGCGCGAATATATATCGTACGAGCGCTCGCCACGTGCGGTTTGCTCGATAACCATTGGCACCAAGGCTGCGCTAGGATTGGAAGACACGACCCCTTGAGTATCAATTATGGACATAGCTTATTATTTTCCTTGTTTCTGCGACTTAGCCCGAATGACCAAGCCGAATTTAAAAAATATTATCTACCCCAAGAAGCTTAACCCGAGACTTAAAGATATGCCAGAAAAGAAAGAACCCCGCTAAAGCTTACGGGGCTCTAGCGGGGTTCTTGAGTAAGACCTTTTGCTTAATGCTTGGCGGCTATTCAGGCCAGACACGCAAGTTTTTGATGAACACTAACCCAGCACAGGAGCAAAAATAGCTCCAGGCAACCACCTTGCCCTTGCTCCGTTCTTGGTGGTAATAGGCCGCCCAAATCAACAACACAACTGCTTGATTTAGCCGGCGATTAAAAACCACCCTGTTTTCGCGGAGCTCCGAGCATAGTGTATCAGAGCACGAGCTCGCTAGGCAGCAGCACCTTGCTGCTTACCAATTAACTCTTTGTAAGGCACAGTTTTCTCGGTTACGTCAGCAGACTCAACCAATTTTTCAACAACCTGCTCCTCAAGCACTGCCGCCTCAACACCCGCCAACAACTGCTCATTGCCGAAGTAATAGTTAACCACACTTTGGGGGTCTTCGTAGGTCGAGGCCAAGCTTTCAATCATTTCTTTCACGCGATCTTTGTCGGCCTTTAGGCTCTCTTTGGTAACCACCTCAGAAACCAACAAACCCAAATGTGTGCGCTTTTTCGCTTGCTCTTCAAACATAGAATCTGGGAAGATCGTGCTCAAATCCAGCTTTTCGCTTAGCTGGCCATACTGCTGGGCCATTTGATTACGCAACGCGTTAATCTCTGCAGCTACCAGCGACTTGGGAACTTCAATCTCGTTAGCGGCAACCAAAGCATCAAAAATCTGCGTTTTCAGATTGCCTTTGACAGCCTTTTCTTTTTCATTTTCCATGTTTTCGCGAACTTCTTTGCGGAACTGCTCTTCACCACCTTCCGTCACGCCAAACAACTTAAAGAATTCGTCATTCACATCCGGCAACTCTTGAACCTGCACCGAATTCACTTTAACAGTAAATTCAACAGCGGCGCCCTTAAGCTCTTCGGCCTGATAATCTTCTGGGAATGTGAGCTTCAACACCTTTTCATCACCGGCTTTAGCTCCGACTAGGCCGGCTTCAAAACCTTCGATCATTTGGCCTGAACCTAGTACCAGATTTTGGTTTTCAGCACTACCACCTTCAAAGGCTTCGCCGTCTTTGGTGCCCTTAAAATCAATATTCACACGATCGCCGTCTTCGGCGGCCTTTTCGGCGTCAACCCACTGCGCCTGACTCTTGCGTAGCGTTTCAATCATGTCATCGACGTCGGCATCTGCAATTTCTGCACTGAGCTTTTCAACCGCAACACCATCAATGCCTTTTAGCTCAACATCGGGGTAAACTTCGATTGTCGCAACAAACTCAATATCTTTGCCGGCATCAACTTGCTTGGGCTCAATGCTTGGCTGGCCTGCTGGACGGAGCTTCTCTTGGGTTACCGCTTCGTAATAAGAGCGGTTGATCGCATCACCAAGAACCTCTTGGCGAACACCGGCCCCAAAACGTTTTTTAACAACACTCATAGGCACTTTGCCCTGACGAAAGCCGTTAAGTCGAACGGTTTTCGCAGCCTGCTGTAGACGCTTATTGACCTCTTGATCGACCTGCTCCGCAGGGATGCCAACCGTCAAACGACGCTCTAAACCGGACGTTGTCTCAACAGAAACTTGCATGATATGCCTCATTACCAAAACTGGGGGAAATATGTGAAATGCGAGCTGAATAAATCATGGTGCGGTCGGAGAGACTTGAACTCTCACGCCTTGCGGCACTGGAACCTAAATCCAGCGCGTCTACCAATTCCGCCACGACCGCGTATGATTTATCACTCGTCTAAACTAGGAGAAACGCAAACCTAAATGAGGCTTAACTCTTTGATTTATATAACAAAAAAGAGAGTTCTGCGCACCTGCCTTAGCGAGGGGTGCAAATAGTGCCACAGCACCTTGGGGGATTCAACTTTTTTTTTATAAAAACCTAAAAAAGTTGCAAAAACCTGATAAATCGCCGCGGCAGCAGCGATTTGTGGTCAAAAAACATGCAACTTAGTTGAGCCGCTCTACCACTGTGGTTATGCCCTGCCCAAGCCCAATACACATGGTCGACAGGCCCAGCGTAGCATTATTATCGGCCATTGCCGTCAGCAAGGTGCCCGTAATGCGAGTACCCGAGCAACCAAACGGATGACCCAGCGCGATGGCGCCCCCGTAAAGATTCACTTTGCTATCCATCTCCTCGAGCAAGGATAAATCTTTCAGCACCGGTAGAGCTTGTGCCGCAAAGGCTTCGTTGAGCTCGACGATGTCGATATCTTGAATGGTCAGATTTAACGCCTGCAAGGCCTTTTGCGTCGCTGGCACAGGGCCATAACCCATTATCGACGGGTCTACCCCCACTACCGATGTGCCAATAATTTTGGCGATAGGTTTTACACCTAGGTCTTGCGCGCGCTGATAAGACATCACCAGCATCGACGAGGCGCCGTCCGTTATTTGCGACGACGTACCTGCGGTTACGGTACCGCCCTTGGGGTTAAACGCGGGCTTTAAAGCTGCTAACACCTGCGCCGTTGTATCCGGTCGAATGGTTTCATCGCGTTTAATCATGGTTGGGGCGCCCAACTCATCTAACCCCGGCATGGGCACGATTTCTCGGGCGAATTTACCTGCCTCGGTCGCCGCCGCCGCCCGTTGATGCGAGCGCGCGCCAAAGGCGTCCATTTGCTCACGGGTAATACCGTGCAACAACGACAGAAACTCGGCGGTAATCCCCATCGAGCCGGCCGCCTTTGCAACACTCAAACCCATCAGTGGGTTGGGGTCGACCGCGTCGTTCATGTCGATATGACCCATATGCTCGACACCACCGACGAGGTACATATGCCCCATGCCAGCACGAATATGCGCGACCGCGGTATGCAGCGCAGACATTGACGAGCCGCACAAACGATTAACCGTCTGCCCGGGCACCTCGTGAGGTATCCCCGCACGCAGCATGCTGTTGCGTGCGATATTAAAGCCCTGCTCGCCGCGCTGCATAACACAACCCCAAATAACGTCGTCAAGCGAGCCTGGCTCGACGGCCTCATTGCGCTCGAGCAACGCCTTCATCAACAAGCCGCTCATTTCATCTGCGCGAAGACTGCGAAAGCACCCGTTCTTAGAACGCCCCATAGGCGTCCGCGCATAATCAACAATTACCGCATCGTTAGCATTCATCGCCATTTTGTCGTCCCCTAATTAAGCGTGAGAGTAAAACGCATCGCCGTTAGCGTGCTTTTTCTGCATGTATTCCGGCAGCACATAAAGCGGCCCCAAGCTTTCGTGCGCTTTGGCCATCGACGCGAACTCACCGATACCGATTTCATCTATCCAGCGCAGCAAACCGCCCCTAAAGGGCGGAAAGCCCAGCCCGTAAACCAACGCCATGTCCGCCTCGGTAGGCGTCTCAACAATACCTTCTTCCAAGCAGCGCCCTAATTCAGTCGCCATTGGCACCATCAGGCGCGCAATAATTTCGTCGTCACTGAACTCGCGCAGTGGCTCACAGTGAGGCTTCAATAGCTCAAACACTCGGTTATCAGACTGTTTAACCGGCTTGCCTTTTTTGTCGTTGCTGTAGGTGTAAAACCCAGCATCCGTTTTTTGCCCATAACGCCCAGCTTCAAATAAAATATCCGAGCAGGCTTTAAAGCGTTTGCTTAAACGGTCAGGGAAGCCTTCGGCCATAACCGCTTCGGCGTGCACACCGGTATCAATACCGACCACATCCATTAAGTAGGCTGGCCCCATAGGCCAACCCCACCGCTCCATCACCTTATCGACATGTTCAAAGTTTGCGCCGTCACGCAACAGCATGGCAAACGCTGCAAAATACGGAAAAAGCACACGGTTAACTAAAAAACCCGGGCAATCTTTGACAACAACGGGTTTCTTGCCTAGCGCTTGTGCGTAAGCAACGGTGGTAGCAATGGCGGCATCACTGGTATGTGTACCTTTGATAACCTCAACGAGCGGCATCGCGTGTACAGGGTTAAAAAAGTGCATACCGCAAAAGCGCTCTGGACGCTTTAACTGGCTGGCGAGCAAATCGATGGATATGGTTGAGGTATTCGAGCACAAAACCGCGTTTTCACTGAGCTGCGACTCCACCTCGGCGAGTACCGCCTGTTTAACCTTTGGATTTTCCACCACCGCTTCCACAACAATATCGACATCGGCAAAGTTGTCGTAGCTAAGCGTGGGTTCGATACGGTTTAGCGTAGCGGCCATATCCGCGGCACTAATGCGCCCGCGCTCTAACCGCTTTTCTAATAGCTTGGCCGCCTCAGCCAATCCGAGGTCAAGCCCCTTTTGTGCAATATCCTTCATTTTTATGGGAATGTGCTTTACCGCGGACTGGTAAGCAATGCCGCCGCCCATAATCCCAGCACCTAAAACTGCTGCGCGATGAACGTCACCGCTTGCTTGCTTGGCAATGCTCTTAGCTTTTTTAGCGATAAATTGGTCGCTGATAAAAAGCCCAGTCAGTGCGCGCGCAACGCTATTTGACGCGAGCTTGCAGAACGCCGCCGTTTCAATTTCCAGGGCGGCATCGCGCCCTAACTTCGCCCCCTCTTGCATGGTTTTAATGGCTTTAACCGGCGCAGGATAATTGCGACCAGCTTTGCCTCCCACAAACGCCTTTGAGGACTCAAACGACAGCAAGGCCTCGGTATCGTTTATTGCTAGCGGACCGGTTTTTTGACGGCGGCGCGCAAGGTACGGCAGCTCAGCCGAAATAACGCGGCGCGCGACCGTCAGCGCGGCATCTTGCAAAGCGCTTGGCTCGACGACGCCATCGACAACCCCAGCTTTTAGTGCGACATCAGCCTTGTTGTCTGCGCCACTGGCAATCCACTCTACGGCGGTATCGACCCCAGCGATGCGGGGTAGGCGTACGGTCCCGCCCCAACCGGGCAAAATGCCCAATTTGGTTTCAGGCAGGCCTATTTTTGCGTCGGCACTCATTAGCCGGTAATCGCAAGCCAAACAAAGCTCACAACCGCCGCCTAAGGCATAGCCATTGATCGCCACAACCGTCGGCAATTTAAAGTCTTCAATGCGCGAAAAAAGATCGCGCGGCACCGTGACCAGTTTGGCGATGGCCTCTGGGCCTTGCGCGAAAGCAGGGCCAAATTCGGTAATATCTGCACCGACAATAAACACTGATTTGCCACTGGTAATAAGCACGGCGCTGAGCCCCTCGGCGCCCTCGATGGCGTCGAGCGCTTGTGCGAGCTCTGCCACTGTGCGGCGATCAAACTTATTGACCGACTCACCCTGAGCATCAAACTTCAGCTCAGCAATGCCGTCGTCGAGAACAGAAACGGTTACCGCCTCCCCTTGATAAATCATAGCGACTCCTGCTTTTATCAAATATTGGAGTTGATTGACGCGCACAAACCTCTGGCCGTTGGGCAAAAGCTTGGGCACCTAAACTGTATTTATAGGACAAATTAACGCGCTAAGCATAACACCACATAGCCATGCCCTGACAATGCGCCTTAATCGCACAAGTATGGTTCACAGCGGCAAGCTTTAACAGTGACAATTTCGGTGTTAAACGATGGAGAAATCAGCAGTCGTTTACGCTGCGCTGTGGTACAGGCAAGCGCTTGATTATTATCGAGAAACCGCCACACGTGGGATAAGCAACAGCTCAGCCGTAGCGCGACCAGTACAAGCTAGCGTATGCCGCTGATATAAGGGCAGGCAAGCAGAATCTCCCACCCAAAGGGTTTTGGATTGCCCCGTGACGGTGACCGTTAATTCGCCAGCAACGATATAGAGCCGAGCCCAATCACTGCTCGATGCCTCGATTGGGCCCTTTGAACAGCCCCTGGGGAGCTCAGCCAACAACGCACCGACCGATTTACCAAGCACACGCAATAACTCCGTGTGCTCAAGTATACCGTTAGGCTTCAGGTGGATGCGAAAGAACGCCGGCGCGACACCATCAAAATTATAGACACCCACTGTACCCGCTTGCAGCGGCACAATGGGCGCTGCGCTTTCGGTTTTGACAAGCACCGGGGCACAGGGCTCAGAAAACATCAGCGCCTGTAGCGAGATGCCAAATGCATCCGCTATTTTTTGGAGTGTCTGAACCGACGGGCTGGTATTGCCCTGCTCAATTTGTGACAAGGTGCTGTTGGTAATGTCGGCGCGCCGCGCTAGCTCCCGCTGGGAAAAACCCCAGAGTTGACGCCACCGGCCGAGCCGGCCTGCCAAATCCTCTAGCAAGACAACGACTCCAGCAAGTCGTCGTAGCTCGAATCGGCACCTAACTCAACGGCGTGATCAAAACCTGGGATACGCAACTGACCATCGCGCCAATCGAGGGCCGCTTCGTCGATAAGGTTATCGCCGAAATTGTAGATTGCCCGCAAATCGCCCTTGAGCGCAGCAGCATCGTAAGCGGCCGCACTGGCGCGGGTGGCCTCACGCTTAACTTCGTAATCGGCCCAAGCCGCCGCGCCGTGGCGCTTTTGCAACCAACGAGATACCGTCTGCGGCGCAACCACGGTAGCCGTGGCGTTGTTGCCACCAAAGCCCTTAGAATTTAAGAAGGCAACTTGGGCGTTAGCTGCACCCAGCTCTTGGTCGTCTCGAGAAAGGCTTAAACGCTCAGCCAGCACATCCTCGGCGATGCCATCGATGGTTTTAATGCCGGGTAAAATCCCGTGTGCAAAAACCCCGAGGGTATTCATCAACTGATCGCCACTAGCCGGCCCGAGCGAGTGGCCAACATAGGACTTCACAGCGCCAACGGGCCAATGCTCGATGCCAAAATGGCGCGCGACCTGATCAAAAATGCGCGATTCGGTAACCCGATTCTGCGGCGTACTCGAGCCATGAGCCTGCACAAAGCTTTGTGTTCGCACTGCTTGCTCGCCCAGTAAACGCTGCGCCAACCCCACGGCGCGCCCCATCGTTAAATAGTTGCCAGGACCGGGCGCGGATATCGACTTCTTGTAGCCATCGGCATGGACAAATACCCCTGGCACAGCACCGTATATGTCTGCGCCGAGCTCAAGCGCCAAGGCGTCGTCCATCAATAAGGCGTACTGGCCGGACTCAGCGATGGTAAAACCGCAGTTGGCGCCGAAGGGGCGACTAGCGCGCCGGTAATCGATACGACCATCTGCCAGCAAACCCTCCGGTAAGCGCGCAATTTCGGCATCGGTAGCTAAGGCACTCATGGCGCTGTAGCCATCGATCACTTCCGGCAGTATCGGCGCTTCGGCGCTGCCGACCATCACCACTCGGCGACGCCCCGACTTAATATCCTCAACCGCCGCATTCAGGTTGTACAAAAACGTTGCACAGGCACCGGTGACGCCACCGGTCGCCCCGATACTGCCCAAGACGTAGGCATTTACAAAATCAGCGGGCATGGTATTTAGCCCCATAGCCAACTGTTTAGAGGTGACACGCACCCCCTGCGATCGCGCCTGCATCATGCCACCGAAGCCCGTGCCGTCGAGCTGGCTCATCACACTTGAGCTATAAACAGCAATTTCATCGGGGCGCACAGCATTGACAACCCGCTGCCATGTAATCCCCAAGCTATTGACCGCATCACTGGCGCCAAGCACGGACAACTGCAAACCGCGGGGGTGATGCAATGAGCGATAGTGGCTACCGGGATCGAAGCCCGTTGGCAATTGCCCAGCCGCTTGAACGGGCATCGCAGTGGGCTGCGTAACATAAGCCTGCAGTGATGCACCGATCGCCACGGTCACTTCGCGGCCGTTTTCGGCCACCAAGCGCCAACCTTCGGGCAGAGTCTCAGGCAGGTCACGCCGGGCAATCGTGATCTTATTGGGCGCTTCGCTCGAGCCCGCTAGCGTCAGCTTCTTGCCAAAATCGACAGCGTCGACATCAAAATAGCTTGCCTCAATCTTACGAACCAACGAGCCCTCGGCCACTGCGACCCGTAACTTTGCAAAGTCGTGGACAGGGTCGAACTGCCCGCCGTCTTTCCAGTGGTAATCACCCTGTCGCCACTGCAGTAAGCCCATAATACTGGCGAGTGCAAAACAGTTTTTGCGCTGTTCTAGCTCTGGGAGGCTATCGAAAATAGTGCGCTTATAGGCGTGATGGAAAGAGCTACGGCCGGCGGCATTAAAACCACCGAATGCGGTAATAACGGGAAGTCGAGTCACTGGGCTACCTGTGTGTTCAGATGATGCGGCGAGTGTAATATTGCTGCCAGAATGCCATCAGGCCATAATGGCCAAAAATATAGGCTTTTTAGCCATTAATGGGTTTTCGGGGGATCTGTGACGCCAATTATTTTTGTTTTGTGCCCCAACATGCTCGCAACTAGCGTTACTCTGCCATTGGAAATGCTAAGAGCGGCGTGGGAGATGGCTAAAACCCAAAACCCAAGGCTGCCACCGTTGTCGGTAAGTTATCGCAGCGAAACGGGCGAGCCAGTGCTCACCCACACGGGTCTAACACTGGCGGCCGAGCCTTTAGAGCTTAACGCACCGCGAGAATCATTGATTTTTTTACCGGCACTATGGCGCAACCCTGTAAAAGTGGTAAGCCGCCAGCCCGGCCTGCGACGGTGGCTGACGAATCAACTCCAACACCAAAACCCAACTGTCGCGGCCGTTGGCACAGGGGTGTGCTTGCTCGCGGAGATCGGAGCGCTCGACGGCAAGCCCGCCACGACTCACTGGCACTTTTTTGATAGTTTTGTCCGCCGCTACCCCAAGGTGCAGCTTAAACGCGACTTATTTATCACCCGGCACCAACGCATATTTTGCACCGCGAGCATTAATGCACTGGCCGAGCTCACGGCGTTTTTTATCAAAGAGCAATATGGCTTGCAGATCGCCCAAGCTGTAGAGCGAAACTTTTTCCACGAAATTCGCCAGCCACGCACACAAGCTGGGCTTAGCGCGCATTCCCCGGCTACCACCGATGAGCTCGTTGCCCTCGCAATGGCGTACCTCGACGATCAACTCGACAACGCAATTGGTTCGCCCAATGCACAAGCAATAAGTATTAATGCCCTGGCCGACACGCTGAACGTCAGCGTGCGGAGCCTAAACCGGCACTTTCAGCGCACCTTAAACTTATCGCCCTTACAGTATG
>DATBNJ010000111.1:0-14967 GCA_036554385.1 Marinagarivorans sp.
AGATGGCTTGAGCGCGTCTGAAAAATCAATCCCCTGTGCGACTAACACAGGAACTGCTGAATTAAAAACTAATCCAACTTCGACAAATCCCTAACCGCCCCTTTATCCGCACTGGTCGCAAAATAGGCATAGGCTTTTAAAGCCGCGCTGACTTTGCGGGGGCGTTCTTCGGCGGGTTTCCAGCCGAGTTTATCTTGCTCGGCGCGGCGGTGGGCGAGTTCTTCGTTGCTGAGTAGAACATCGATAGTTCGGTTGGGAATATCGATTTTGATTTTATCGCCATTGCGCACAAGACCAATCGCGCCACCGGCGGCCGCTTCGGGGGATACGTGACCGATGGAAAGGCCGCTGGTGCCGCCGCTAAAGCGTCCATCCGTTAACAATGCGCAATCTTTGCCTAAACCCTTCGACTTAATATAAGAGGTGGGGTAAAGCATCTCTTGCATGCCAGGGCCGCCTTTGGGGCCTTCATAGCGCACGATTACCACATCTCCCGCTTTAACTTTGCCATCTAGCACGTTGGCGACGGCTTCATCTTGGCTTTCGGTAACGTGAGCGGTGCCTTCAAAGACCAAAATGCTGTCATCAACACCCGCGGTTTTGACCACGCAGCCATCGAGTGCGATATTGCCGTAAAGCACCGCTAGGCCGCCTTCTTTGGAAAATGCATGCTCTAAATTGCGGATGCAACCATTTTCGCGGTCGGCATCAAGGCTTGGCCAGCGCGTAGCTTGACTAAAGGCCGTTTGAGTTGGGATGCCCGCTGGACCCGCTTTAAAGAACTCCATCACCTCTGGTGAAGGGTTGCGCATAATATCCCACTGATCCAGTGCATCTTTCATTGTTGCGCTGTGAACGGTGGGGGAATCGGTATGCAAAATGCCGGCGCGATCTAGCTCGCCGAGAATCGCCATAATGCCGCCCGCACGGTGGACGTCCTCGATATGATATTTGGGCGTATTAGGCGCGACTTTGCATAGCTGAGGTATCACGTGGCTCATGCGATCGATATCTTTAAGGGTAAAGTCGCACTCAGCTTCTTGTGCAATAGCCAAGATGTGCAAAATCGTGTTGGTCGAGCCTCCCATAGCAATGTCTAAGGCCATGGCATTTTCAAAGGCATTAAAATTGGCAATGCGGCGGGGTAGTACGCTGTCGTCGTCTTGCTCGTAGTAGCGTTTGGCCAGCGCAACAATGCGCTCGCCGGCTTCATTAAACAGGCGTTCGCGGTCGGCGTGGGTAGCCAAGGTGGTGCCGTTACCGGGCAAGCTCAGGCCTAGCGCTTCGGTTAAGCAGTTCATCGAGTTGGCGGTAAACATGCCGGAGCAGCTGCCGCACGTTGGGCAAGCGCTGCGCTCGTACTCGGCGACCTTTTCATCGCTGGCGCTGTCGTCCGCGGCAATCACCATGGCGTCCACTAAATCGAGCTTGTGCTCGCTGAGTTTGGTTTTGCCAGCTTCCATCGGGCCGCCCGATACAAAAATCACGGGGATATTGATGCGCATAGCCGCCATCAACATGCCCGGGGTGATTTTGTCGCAGTTAGAAATACAGACCATGGCGTCGGCGCAGTGGGCGTTGACCATGTACTCCACGCTATCGGCGATGATATCGCGGCTGGGTAAGCTGTATAGCATGCCGTCGTGGCCCATGGCGATGCCGTCGTCGACGGCAATTGTGTTGAACTCTTTGGCGACACCGCCGGCTTTTTCAATTTGGCGGGCGACCAGTTGGCCCATATCTTTTAAGTGCACGTGGCCTGGGACAAACTGGGTGAACGAGTTGACTACGGCGATGATGGGCTTCTGAAAATCGTCGTCTTTCATTCCTGTGGCGCGCCAAAGGGCGCGGGCGCCGGCCATATTGCGACCGGATGTTGATGTCTTGGAGCGATACTGTGGCATGAAAACCTCTATCAATTGATGATGGTCTGCCCGTTGCGAAGGGCTGCGTTAATCGTGGCGCGTGATGCCGTTCGATGCGGATGTTAAAGCGCAACTCGCCAACTGAGGCGTCGGTAACCCAAATAGGACTGTAATACGAAGTGAATAATAACAAATTTAGAAGACGCCTGCCGGTATAAGACCAAGCTTTGCTGCCCGCGCTAAGCCCTATTTTGCTCGCCGGTTAACCGCCAAGGAATCAGTACTCTAAAAAGTGGCCGTATTGCTTTTATGTGCCTTGTTCGTTGTGCGTATCAGCCTGCGTAAATAGGCCGACTATGATGAGTCTCCGGACCAACATACATGGAGCCATGTTTATGTCTGCAGCGACCCCGTTAAAAAGTGAGCGTTTGATTGTCGTCGATGCGTTGCGCGGCTTTGCCCTGATGGGCTTATTTATCGTTCATGCCGTCGAATATTTTGAGCTGTATTGGTACAAGCCTGCGCCTGGAATAATTCACGATACCGTATTTTTTTTACTGGGCGGTAAGATGGCAGCGACCTTTGCGGTCCTGTTCGGTGTAGCGGTCCATACGATGTTAGATCGCTATCAACAGCGGGATGTCGATTTTCGCGGGCGCTTGATTTGGCGTTTTGCCCTGCTTATCGGCTTGGGTTATTTGCACGGGTTGCTGTACGCCGGTGACATTCTGTTGCATCTCGGCATTATCGGGATGTTTCTGGTTGCGGTTTGCCGTTTATCGTCTTTTGGATTAATGCTGATTGCCGCGTTTTGTTTTTTTCAGGTGCCTACACTGGTCGATTTTGTAGCGACCTTTTTCGACCCCAAAAGCGCTGAAGCCAAGCCACTTTTTTGGGCGTTGTCATGGCGTAATTTCGAAGTTTTTGCCTCGGCGCCGTTGCTCGATTTAATTCAATATAACGCGCTAAGGGCTTACGAAAATAAGTGGGTCTTTAATTTCGAAACGGGCAAATTTTGGCCTATGGCAGGCTATGCCATTAGTGGCGTTGTGTTGGGGCGCATTCAGTTTTTTTCGCGCGCGGCTAATGCAAAACCGTCGCTGCAGGTCTTATTGGTTGCGGCATTGATGATCGCGGTTTTGCTATGCGGGTTAAAAATTGTGGGGTCAACCCAATTGCCCGAGGGTATGAGCCGGTGGTACTTCAGCGAGATCGTCGGGAATGTTTTTAATACGGCTGCCGTTGCCGTGGGGATATGCTTTTTTATGCTGGCCTATCGCTTTGCGTTTGTGTGCCGTTTGCAAAACCTATTCGCGCCTTGCGGGCGCATGAGCCTTACGCTCTATGTCGGTCAGAGCCTTGTTTGTGTGCCGATTTTTTATGGCTTTGGTTTGGCCTGGTATGCCGAGGTAACTCAGCTGCAAGCACTGGTGTTTGGTTTTGTTGGCTGCGCCTTGCAGATGGCGTTTGCGCGCTACTGGTTTAAAGGCTTTGCTTATGGTCCATTGGAATGGGCATGGCGAGCGTTAACATTGCTAAGCGCCGATATTCCCTTTAAAAAACGCTAACAAATAACGGGCGGCAGTGGCTCGTGCGTCACCGTTTTTTTGTTGCCGCGACTAGTTCGAACGACAGCGCAAAAAGCTCAGTTGCGCCTGGCCTTGCGAGCTTCTTGAACCGCCCATTTAGGGTCGCGATAGTCACACCTAAGAGGCGACATTCGATGACCTCTTCGCCACATAGCACCACGGCAATAATCTCACCTGTCAATCAACCGCCTTGCTAGCCCCAGCCATAATGGAAGCTAGCAAGGCGTAACTTCGACGACCGTTCGCTCAGCGCCCAGATGCCCAGCAATGAATGGCCTAAGCTTAAGGGGCTAACAAGAGTGAGCATCAATGGCTTTCTGGTTAGATGACGCTGGCTTATCAGGGCCAGTGTTAGTAGCTGGAGGCGCTTTTGTTAAGTTTGTTTAGGGCTTGTTTTATAACTACACGCGGTGCATAGGCAGCATCGCCTGAGCCGACTAACAACGCGAGCCCCCAAGAGCGGTTTTACCTTGTTAAGATTTATGGTTGACGGCCGATAAGCTGGATACCTAAGTGCGTGCAATGATCGCTGAGCGCCGGTCGTTAAGCGTGTTGTGATACTTATTTGCGCATAACTAATCTTATTTTAACTCAAGGGCTCTTCTAAGGTTGGTAGCGCGGCTGCAGCCAATGTGCCACAAAATAATGCATACAGCTAAAACAAGGATCGGCAGTGGTGCGGTTTAGGTTTTTCTTGTAACACGAGGGCTAAATATAGTGTGCACTCAATCAATTTTTATACATTATTGTAATGATTTATCAAAGATCTACTGACACTATAAAACGCCAATTCGAACAAATGTTTGATGTTAGGTATTTATGGCTTTTGTTTTGCTTGGTTTTAACAACTAACCCGTTAGCAGTTGATGTTTTTGGATAACAGTGGGTTGGTTGTATATTTGGGTGTCACATGCCTTCAATATTAGGTTGGCAAGCTAAGCCCGCGATAACAATAATAGGGGCACCTCTAAAAATGCACTTTTTACGCGATAGCGGCGTCACCGGCTTTTGCTCCTCGGCAGTGTGCTCCTCGGTAATTGCTCCTCGACATTATGCTCCTGCAATGTCTAATAAAGAGCATCCGTGCCCCGATGCATTACTCTACGAACGTATATCCATATACGGATGCACTGCCCTAATAAAGTACATCCTGTACCGATGCAAATCCGGATTACCGAATGTCCTGTACATAAGTTCCGTCCTTGACCAAAACGCCAGGAGCGTTTTGGGTTGCCGCAGGGCAATCCGTTGGATTGAAGCCAAGAAGGGCTTCAGAAAATCCTCACAAATTGGAGGATCAATTTGCACGGCTTGCTGCTCGAAGAATGAAGCGCAAGGATGCGCGGAGTGCTTTACCCCACGTAAACAGCGGTTCTCCGAGCGGTACTTTATTGCCAAGGATGGCATGTATGCAGGCAACGCAGGAAATAAGCATTTGTCTTCCCTTGCTCTCGCAAACTCTCGCAAAAAAATTACTATTTTTAGAAGCGTCCATAGGTTGGTGATGAGGTATCTATGTCGGTAGTGCAAGAAAGTATTCGCCCGCTCGACGGTGCGATTATTGATTATTGTTGTGCATTTTTTGGCCGTACTTTGACGCTTTGCTGGCAAGACTTGCCCGCGCAAGACCGCGGTAGCCGTCAAGTGTTACTCAATTTAAAAGATTACTTTTTGGCCGCGCTGACTAATGATTTTTTAGGAGGAGTAAGCGCGGTTGATGAGGTTTGTGAAGCGCCGCATTGGGGAGGCGAGCAACATGGCGTGGCGTTTTTGGATGCCTTGGAGTCGGCTTTAGTGCGGCAATGCACCGAAGAGTGCGCGCTGTCGTTGTTAGATATTCAGCAAAGGCTGCGAGCCACCGACTCCTATAACGAGTTCGCTTTTGATCCGCGCAGTATTATGGCTTATGTGGTGGCTGCGGTATTCAAATGCCAGCTTAACCACCTTGTCGGCAGCGCTTTGTGTTTCAGCTTTATTAATCGGTTGGGGGTGACCGTACCCTTGTTTTATTCGACGCTTGCCGATGTGTTAAAAGGGTATATGCCCAAACCGGTGAGTAGGTTGTCGCCTGAAACGCCACCTTCGGAAATGGAGTCTAATGCGAGTGGCGTCGAAAGCCCCGCGACCGAAATCGAGCAATTAACAGGGTATATTCAGCGGTTTTATACGTCTAACCTCTACACGCACAACTGTCACTCAGTGCTTGCCGCATTGTTCCAAAATTTGTACGCCACGCTATTGTGTTATGTGCGCGATAGCGGTGATATTCCGGGCAAAAAGTCGGAAATGCTACGCCAAGTTTTACAAGAACTTTACAGCTTAACGGAACTCGATGGACAAGTCTTTGAGCGTAAACCCAAGGTATTTGAGCGCGTATCGGCAAGGCTCAATGCGCCAGAGCCTTATTTGTGGAAAACGCTGAAAACGGTGAGTGAAGAGTTAGCGGCGTTTAATCGCGGTCAGTCGCGCAGCGTGGAATCTTACGGGCGCGAGAGCGATTGCTTTTATGCGAAGACGGATGATACGCATGACTTAGGCGGCAATGATGCTGATCTCCAAGGTGAGGTTGATCCTCAAGGCCTACCCAACGATTTTTTAAACCTTCAAATGGTGAGGTCGGTTATAGAGCAAGACGCATTTACAAGCGCACCTAAGGCTCACCATTACGCCCGCACGAGCAATGTCTTCCATTATGCCGAGCATTTAGTGACAGAGGCACTTAAGGGCTATCTCGTGGGTGAGGTGGCCAGTTTTATAGATCGGTACTGGCGCCATGCTTTACTGGTAACGGGTTTGAGAGAAGGGTTAGACAGTGCAGCCTGGTATGATGCTACATCGGTATTAGATGAGCTCACGCAGCTTCAAGTCATGGCGTCTGCGGATGAAAAAACGCAAGCGATTATTATTGACCGTATGCGCGCGATGGGTAAGCATTACTTGAGCTACAACGACTTTTTAGAGCGCGAAGAGTACCTGCAGGCGGTCGACGTTCTACCGAACGAAAGCTGGCGAAATTTAGGGTATCGCCGTTAGAGATAGGCGCTGCTTGTTCTGCTAGAAGGCCGCTAGTGATGCGAAAAAAATTGCGCAATCACTACCGGCCTTTTTTTATTGCTTATTGCAAGCCAATGCGCGATGGCAAGCGTTGTTCGCATTCCTTGCCTGTGCTGGGCAGTGTTTGCTCGCGCTCGGCGAAACCGCCTTGGCTGTGCCAAACGCGAATATCACCGTCGTAATCAAAGCGGATTTTTTGGTATTGCGTGCCGCTGATGGTAGTTTCACCTGCGGGTTTCATGATGGCCTGGTAGTTTGCTCCGAGGAAGTCAAAAGTAAGCAACAAACTGTAGGACGAAGGCTTTTCGGGTGTGGCGCCCAATAAACTCCAGTAGCCATTTAAAACCTCACCGCGAAAGTTGCCTTCGCCGAGTTTGGTCTCGCTGGCCCCGTCTATATATTTCGCGCAAGCCATAATACTGCCTGACAGGCCGGAATCACCGGCAGAAAAATACAGTTCGAGCTCGATGTCTTTGAGGTTACGCGGTGTAAAGCCAAGATCCAGATCCGAAATTTTGAGTGTTTTATTGTTCAGCGCCGAAAACGCTTTGGTGTTGTCATCGATGCGCGCGGCTTGGCTAATATCTTGTGCGGTCATAAATGTAAAATCGTTATTTGCGAGTGCGTTGATATCGGCGAAGTCATCACTCAGTGCGACCCGCATGGCCTCAATTAACTCGCTATTGTCGTCGTTTAAGAAAAATTCAATGGCATTGCTAATGTGAGTGTCTTCATCACCGTTTTCATTGATGGCTTTAATGACCAAGGCTTCAATCGCGCGGGCATTACCGATAACTTGTCCTCGGTCCATGGCGACGTCAAAGACATTGAGTAAACGATCAATAACGGGTGGGATCTGTACGGCGATGGCGGCGCCACGCTCGTGCTTACCCGGTTGTTCGGGCGACCCCATATCGGTGGGCAGGTCTAGGTCGCGTCGCTGGTAAATAGTGCGAATGGCGGATTCCGCAGAGTCCATCACGAGCACCAGTAAATCGCGGTCCGTTAATACGGCGTCTAGGGTGCTGTTGGGCAATGCTAAGCGTTCGGCCAAGCTTTGATATACCGCTTGGCTGGCATCGTTGGGCATGCTGGTAACGTCGCGCATCTCTTCGTAAATATCATCTATGCGGTCGCTGAGTACGGTTACGGTTTTGTGGATTTTCAGGGCGGTATTGAGTAAATAGGGGTCAACCTCGGCGTTACCATTGACATTCAAGTAGTCGATGTCGAGATCGCTGGCAGAAATCCCCAGTGCCGTAAGCACGGCATTTTGCATGTCGGTATCGCTAATGGAAGTCATCAGGGTTGTGAGTGGGCTTAGCACGGTTTGCTGCGTTTGGCTTTTTATACGGGCATCAATGCGTCGACTCAGCTGCCCAATAAAAGGTTCACCTGTTAATACATCGTAGCCGCCGTCGATGCGAAGTACGACATTGGCAAATGACGACACCGTTGTTAAACAATATTGTTTTTGCTCGCCCGTGGCTGTGCTTGCGCAGTAATCGGTCTGCGTATTGGGGTTGTAGCCAAAGTAGCCTTGATCGTCGGTAAACGCAAAGGGCTCCCATGGGTCGCGGGTGGCGTTATTGTTGGTGTCGATAAATACCTTAGATCGGGCAATGTGGCCGTCAACCGCCACACCGGAGAAGGTGTTTTCCAGTATGGCAGCTTGGGCTTGGTCCTGTTCGCCACTGCCACAACCCACTAATACCGCACTGCTGCATAGCGCAAGTGCTGCGGCTAAATATTTACGGGTTGAACCTTTGCCATACGTGAGTGATTGTGCGGCTCGGGCCGCTAAAGCATTGGCTGATAAACTGAGCATTGTCATAAAAATTACCACGTAGTTCTGAATAGGCGTATCGCTAACGCGGGCGCGTGCCCGCGAAAACTAAGGCCCGTAATGTTAAAGATTGAATGGCTCTTCGAAGCTAAGTGCAATGCCGAAACCGCGCGGCGCTTTGTCGCCATCGACTTGTATTTCGTCGAGTGCCACGTTGAAGTCCAGATTAAAGACCTTGCCGAAGGTAAGCCCTAAGCCGAGGTAGTCGAGTTTGGAGCCCGCTAAATTTTTACTGTAAGTTGCGCGCATGCCCGGTAACCAATAGCCCGTGGGGTGGTAGCTGGTTGATGCGGCAAACCATTGGCTTTCTTGGCCAACGGGGTCGTCGTAACTGGCGAGGTTTAAGCTGCCGGAAACCAGCCAGTTTTCGAGTACAAAGTAGCTGCCGTCGACGGTGATCACCGGATTCTTTTTGTGGGTTTCGTAGGTTTTTATTTCGCCTTTTTCCGTGGAAAAATAGTTGGCGATATAACAGTTTGATTGCGCATCGCTGCCCTCGGGGTATTGGTCACAGTTGACGCCAATGGCGCCATAGTCGAACGAAGGGGCATTCAAATTACTTAAAGAAGCGCCCAAACGGTAGCGCGGCGCTGTCCAGACCGCGCCAAAATCTAGCCCGATACTGGTCGAATTAATACGGTTATTTTTGTATTCGTCGGCGATGACATCCTCAATATCTTGGCCATCTAATAGTTCTAGTTGGAAAACCTGCTTGCTGAGCTCGAGGTCGTAGATATTAAATTTTGCACCCAGAATTAGCTGGGTGTCAGAGGTGCCCCACAGGTTTTCACCGAATACTTGGCTGTAACCGATGGCGATTTTTTTTTGCAGGCCGCTTTTAAGATAAGCCGAGGTGCTGGTGGTGAAGGTCGTTTTAACCTCGTCGTAGATAAGCGTATCTGCGAGTACGCTTAAGTTAACTTGGCTTTCGACATTCAACTCAAACATCAGTGTGCCGGGCAGAAACTGCGGTCGCCAGTAGAGCGGAAGCGGCGGCAGGTAGCTGCCTATCGTCGTTTTTACGTAGCCATCTTCGCCCGCTTGCTTGATAACGCGGTTGAAGCGGTCGAGCGTTTCGTTAACGCCGTCCTCTTGGGCATTGTTGGGGTCGTCGAGAATATCGATAAGCTCGTCAATATCATCCACAAAGTTATCGACCTGACCCAGCTCGGTGCTGCTGGAAAGGCTAAAGAAGTAGTTAAGGCGAAACCGCTCGTCGGGGGCGATCATTAATTCTCCCATCGCGGGATTGTTAATGCCGTTGAATAGGGCAAAATGGTTTGAGCTTTGCCCAGAGCTAAGCGCCTGTGAATGCCCCACCAAATTGCCCATCGCATGAGCCGAGGGCGACGCGATGGCGAGTGCTAAGGCGACGCCGACGGCACCAGCCAAGGTTACCGCGCCGCGCGGCGTTGCGGCGCAGAGCAGCCGCGCGCAGGAGGGCGTGTTCGGTGGGCATTGATGGGGGCTTGCGGCCGTGTATGAATCCTTGGGGTGCTTAGGCTTAAGCTGTGAAAGCATGCTCACTGGCGGCTCCTTGTTCTGTGCACAGGATGAATATTGCTAAGTGCATTGCCGCTCACAGTTTGAGCGGCCGCTATTGCAACCTTAGACAAAGAACAGACCTAGGCAGGGCCTTCTTAAGGGTATATACCAACAAAGTCTTGCTAAGGCGTTTTTCAGTTCTTGAAGTAGCAGCAAATGACAAAACCGTCTAAAAATGTTCTTTTGATGATTTTTTGCACGCCATAGAATTGGCGGGTACTATTCGTTGTATTGATGATACTGGTGTCATGCCATTAGAAGAGCGCTTGCGAAAAGGCTAAAAAAAAGCCGTTTCGAGGCGTATCGCTCCGAGAGGTTCTTTTTTGTAGGAATTTGCCAATTTTTGTAATGAGTCCGCAAAATTGGCGAAAGAGGGGCTTGGTGACATGAGAAAGGCTTAACAAAAGCGGGTGTTGCACGCACAATAAGCGATTTAACGTGTGATTCTGATCATAAATTGAACAATATAACTGCTGGTCAGTTATTATCTGGGGTAATATTTCCCACATGAATTCCGATAACATTAAACAGCTCATTATATCCGCCGCGCGTACGATGATACGGCCGGTGGTGCGGGTGCTTATCCACAACGGTGTGACCTATAGCGAGTTTTGTAAGCTGGCTAAGTCGCAATTCGTTGAGGTATGCGCCAATGACTTTGGTTTGCAGGGGCGGCCTACGAATATGTCGCGGATTGCGACTATGACGGGCATCGACCGTAAAGAGGTCAAGCGCGTAAAAGATGCCTTGGAGCAGAACGACCCCGTAGCCGACACTCAGCATGCTCAAGACCGCCTCACGCGCATTCTCAGTGCCTGGCATCAAGACCCCAACTATTTGGCTGCATCCGGCGAGCCTGTGATTTTGGCGGCCGAGTATGAAGAGGGCCGTCTGAGCTTCCCCGGTTTGGTCAAGCTTTACGGCGGCGATATTCCGGTGAGCACGATCTTAAAAGAATTAATAAGTAGCGGCTGCGTAGAAAAGACCGATAGCGGCGACTTGCGCGTGCTGAAGCGTTTTTATGTGCCCGCTAATAATAATCCTGAGTCGCTATTGCGCGCCAGTTCGGTATCGAGCGAAATTCTTAACACTATGTTCCATAACTTGTATGTGGTGGGCAAGGAAAAGCGCGCCCGCCCGCGGTTTGAACGGCGCGCGAGCAATAATGCCATTCCCGCAAAACAGGCGGCGGCGTTTGAGCGCTTTGTAGAGAATGAAGGCCAGGCGCTACTAGAGCGCGTAGACGCCTGGCTAACGGAGCATGAGTGCGTAATCGCTGAAGGTGATGAGCCCCGTGACGACCTCGTTCGAATGGGCGTGGGGGCGTACATGATTCAATACTCACCACAAAAGAAACCCAAAAATACGAAAAAGACCAAACCGTCAGCAGCAATAGTGCCAGCGGCAACAGAAAGACGGGCCGAGCAAGGCCTGCAGGTGGAACTACATGATAATTAGATCTTCGACCATGTGGCGAGCCCTCGTTTTGGCGTTGTCGTGCGCAATGCTGTGGAGCTGTGGCAGCGGCGACAATGAGAAAGTGGCCGGCATTGATGGCAGTGGTGCGCCCGAGCCGCCGATTGCCCCCGCACCGGAAGACCCGATAACCCTTCCGCCTCCTGAGGAGCCGGTTGACAATCCGCCAGTGCCGCCTGAGGTTCCCGATGTGGATATTACCGTGGCGGCCCAGGGCACGATTAATGGCTTTGGCAGTATTATTTTACACGGTGAACGCTACGATACCTCGCGGGCCAACTTTTACCGCCACGGCATGCCCGTTAGCGAGGATGCCTTTGAAGTGGGCGATATGGTGGGCGTGACCGGCTATATTGAAGACGGCGTTTTGTTTGCGAAAGATGTATTTTTTGACCCGGTGCTTAGCGGTCGCGTCGAGGAATACGATGAGCAAGAAGGCACGTTTACAATTTTGGGGCAAACGGTAAAGCTTGATGCTGACACAGTAATTGGTAGCGAGCTTGACGATAAGGCGTTGTGGGGAGAAAACGTTACGGTCAGCGGCTGGCAGGGTGATGGTCAGGTTGTGGCCACGCGCTTAGCGCTCAGTGATCACCCCGAAACCACCATTATCCGAGCGCATGTAAAAAGTAATGATCCACACATGCGCCAAGCATACGTTGGTGAGATTGTCGTCGATTACGCCAGTGTGAGTAACCTCGGCAGCATTGAGCAAGGTGACATTGTGCTATTCGAAGGTGAGCTGATCGAGCCGGTAAACAATCCGCGGTATTTGTTGGCGAGCAAAGCCGTCAATATTTCGGTCACCCTAAGCGATGAAGATGTGCCTTTAGAGTCTGTTGTGGTTGCCGGTATTCTGCGCAATATTGCTTCGTTCCAGCGTTTTACCGTCAATGGTGTGGACATTAAACTGACCGATGATTCATATGTTGAGCGTGGTGACATTGGCGATTTATCGAGTGGCCAGCTTGTGATTGTGCGCGGCACGCCAACCGCCACCGACAAAATGGATGCGCGGCAGATTAAAATTATTGAATTCGCCAGCAAGCTGAGTTTTACAGGCCGAATAGAGTCCGTCGACGCCGACAATCGCCGCGTGACCGTAGCCGGCGAGGTGTTTGATGTTACGCCGGCAACGGCACTCACCGACCTCGAGCAGAACCAAGCGCGCTTAAAGTTTGCCGATATTCGGGTTGGTGACTACCTAGTTGTGAGCGCGATCGCCTACGAGCAAGGCTACGAAGCATTAAGCCTGAAGCGCACCACCGAGGGCGTAAACGATCGAAAGTTCGACGGCACTGATGTTGTTGAATACGACTGGGGTTTTCCGGTAGGAGCACCCAGTGCCAGCGATGGCAACAATAAGCTGTTTTCGGGGCGCTTGCACGCGGCGCACCCTGCGATGTCTTCATTGGAAATCGGTGAGGCCTCAACAAATGCTGACAAGCGATTAGCTCGAATCAAGATCGCTAATGATAACTACTCAAAAGTATTCGTCGAAAAGGATATTGAAGGGGACTACCAAGCCACCCTCGCTTTGCTTGACGAGCTGTACGACTTGCTATCCGATGGCCGAACGGTTTGGATTAACCTGCAAGGCGATGACCGTGGAGACAGTGGCATTTTTGTTGATAAGTTGCATTATCGGGTTGATCGAGAGGGGCCTGTGATTATGGGGGAGAGTCTGCCTGAGGTGCCCGAAGCCCAATAGCTCAATGATATCGAAAAGGCTCTTCGTGATAGAAGGGCCTTTTTTGGTTTTGCCTCGCGCAAATGTAATGATTTGTAAAAGTGTGCGTCCTGCCTTGGCCCAATCTCTGAAAAAATCCTTTCTGTAACCATGACGGCTCTAGATTTCGCTATGATAAGCGCCGTTTTGATAGCGAGATAGTAATTTTGGTCACCGATCTCATTAAGCGCCTATTTAGCCGGCAGTTTATGGCATTTCTTTGTGTTGGGGGCTCTGCAACGTTAGTGCAGCTAGTTTTACTGGCTGTCTTTATAGAGTTTGTTGGCTTGGCGAAGGTTTTGGCCTCTGCGACGGCTTATCTGCTCAGTGCAGGCTACAATTACATGCTGAAC
Organism: Marinagarivorans sp.; assembly: GCA_036554385.1. Lineage (GTDB taxonomy): Bacteria > Pseudomonadota > Gammaproteobacteria > Pseudomonadales > Cellvibrionaceae > Marinagarivorans. Next base: position 13,458 of record DATBNJ010000111.1, read on the forward strand.
TACTATGTTACCTTTGGCAGTCGCGAGAGCCACTGGGTGACGTTGCCTAAGTTCGTTCTTGTTGTCGCCGTTGGGGTATTGATTAATACCAGCGTATTTGCTGCATGTTTGCCCTACTTGCCCTATCTCATCGCGCAAGTGATCGCAATTGGAGCGGCTCTGGTGGCGAACTACCTATTACATAAATTTTGGATATATCGGAGAGTCGAATAATGACCCAAGCTCCATCCCTTGCTGTCGTCGTGCCCTGCTACAACGAAGAGGAGGTGTTGTCGGAAACTTTCTCAGTACTCGACGGCGTTTTAAGCTCGCTCGTAGATAAACAAAAAATCAGTCCCGAGTCCAAATTATATTTTGTTGACGATGGCAGTAAAGATAAAACCTGGGAGATTTTGGAGGCCAAGGCCCAGCAAGACGGGCGCGTCGTGGCGATTAAGTTGTCGAGAAACAAAGGTCATCAAAATGCGCTCTACGCAGGTCTTTGCTCCACGGTTGAAGACCTCGTTGTTAGTATTGATGCTGATTTACAAGATGGCCCAGAAAATATTGAAGCCATGGTGGATGAGAATGCTAAAGGTTATGAGGTCGTTTACGGCGTGCGCTCAGAACGCAAAACCGATACCTTCTTTAAACGTTTTACTGCCGAAGGTTACTACCATTTGATGCGCAAGATGGGCGTGGATCTGGTTTTTAATCACGCTGATTTTCGTTTGATGTCCCGAAAGGCTTTGAATGCCTTCAAAGAGTACCCAGAAGCGAATCTTTTTTTGCGTGGAATTGTGCGCGAGGTTGGCTTCTCGTCGTCAAAGGTCGAGTACGAGCGCAAAGAGCGCTTTGCGGGCGAAAGCAAATACCCACTTCGCAAAATGTTAAGTTTTGCGTGGGAAGGTATCAGTAGTTTTTCTACCGTGCCCCTGCGTGCGATTACGATTATGGGGTTTATCGCCGGCCTGATGAGTTTGGCCATGATTGCTTGGGTCTTAGGGGTCCGTGTATTTACCGATAGTGCTATTCCCGGTTGGGCTTCTATTTTGTTGCCGCTTTTATTTATTGGTAGCGTTCAGTTGATGTGCTTAGGGATATTAGGGGAATATATGGCGAAAATTTATGCTGAGGTAAAAGCTCGACCAAAATACCATATTGACCAAGTTAGCAAAAAAGGTTGAAGGACCTATTGATGTTTCATCACATTCGCTCATTTGCAGGTAGCGCTTGGTGTTCAATGCTGGAACCCGCTCCGGTGCAATTTCGATACCTACAGATCTATCTGATAGCCGCCATTGCTTGTAATTTACTGTTACTTTTCTTCGAGGGTTATGGTGGTGACTTAGGGTATTGGAAAAGTTGGGTCAGTCAGCTGGAGCGCAACGGCTACAAAGATTTTAACGGGAACTATCCGCCGCTTTATATTCATTGGCTATATTTGGTTGCGAAATTTTATGCTTGGGTGGATGTGCCTATTGAGGCGAACAATCTACTCAAATACTGTGCACAAATACCCGTACTAGTA
>DATBNJ010000236.1:0-11114 GCA_036554385.1 Marinagarivorans sp.
TGACGCTGAACACACTAGCCACCGAGAGAAGAGGGTCGCTGGTTTGTGGGATAGCATTGATGTAGTAGGATGCTCGCACAAAGCGATCCGATGCCCGATTACTTCCGGGAAGGAATGTTGTGCCAGGTATGCTTCTCCAATAGCTAGAAACAGCCAACTGCTCCTCGAATAACGGATCATTTGTCATGACCTGATAGGATGAATGATGGTGAATCACCAGCTTGCCATCTACATATTCAAGAATAGCACTATCGCCGGTAGCATCAGATATAGAAAGGTGAACCGTAGTGAATTTATCCGTTCCGGGAATAAAGTCGGTTACGACGACAAAATCCTCCTTTCGCAAAGCCTTAACGGCCTCATTGACCGTGGCATAATTGTCAAGTACGTATTGTGCCCATGCGGCAATGGTCAGTCCTGCTTCTCCACCTTCCTTATCAAAAGACGGATATTTCGATTGAACCAACCATAACATGTTCGCCACCAACCCTTTTTCATTCATGCCGTCAGGCGTGGCAATATCCCATGAACTCGCGGCGATACTGCCATAGCGCGACACCCATCGCAGGGAATTTTGGCCGACCTGCCCATGCCGTTCCATGCCTCGGGGGAAAAGCCACAGATTGGCAGGAATATCGATAGAAAAGTCCATGGTTCTTCCCGTAAGAACCGTCTGTTCTGGCCCAATGTAGACAACCCGCGTGCAAGCTTGGACCTCAACAAAAGAGGCAAAGGCGAGAGCAGAAAACAATACAAGCAAAGAAGGCTTCATCATTTTATTCATCTTGTTTCTCCGTCACAACGCTGAAATAACCGGCGCGAGGAACGAGCGTCCGGCGCCGCAGGCGCGTAGTTGATTGCATGGTTAGGCATTTGCTCTTATTTCTCCACGCAGGATTTCGAGTGCTTTTAACGGTAACTGTAAATGCGTTTGATCAAGTTCAAGCTCAAATTCAAGCTTATTTTCGTAACGTGCTTGAGACCAAGCAATGCCCGTAACAGAAATTTTACCACCAGTTTTAGACTCAAACTTGAGTGTAAGCTGCTTGTCTAAAGGCATGAACTCTGCTTCGCCTTTTAATGTTTCGTATAGTTTTCGCAAGCTGACTGTAAATAGCTCAATATCGGAAGAGTCAATCCACGGATTGATGGTTCCGCTAAAACAATTAACACGTATTTCCGCTGAAATTTGAGCTCAACCCTCTGTAGCAAATGAGGGCGGAATTTCAAGCTTAACGTATTCAGACTCTGAGCCAAATTTAATTATGTTCATGGTTGCCTAACGCCCGCAGCTGCGGACGCCTTGTAGTGACGAAGGAGCGAAAAGGCGTTCCGACAGACTGCGTTTGGTACGCCCAGCATGGGCGTGAACTTATGAGGTGACGACTCCCGCATATCCTATGCTTCACCGCATTCGTGCTTCCTGCACATCAAAGTCTTCTGTAGGAAGATCACCGTTTAATGCTGTTTATTAAACGTTAACTCCTAGCGAATGGCAACTGCAATACCGCGAGGTCTTGTGGGGAGGAGCCGGAGCGAAGCGGAGACCACGCACGCATGTGCGAGCGACTGAAAGGAGCGGTAACCCGCTAGCAAAGCTACGAGCTGACGAACACGACTGCATGGATTGCAGGAGGTAGAGCGACGCATCGGGACAGGAAGTCCTTTATTAGACATTGCAGGAGCACAATGTCGAGGATGCCAAAGCCGAGGAACATCATATAAGGCTTAGCCTAGAGGCGAGATGACCAAGCACATCGAAGCCACGTGATCTAATGGGTAGAGTAAATGATGCAGTAACCTAAAGGGATTTAGGTAAGGAGCGCGAGCAGGACGCGGAAGCTTTGCGTAGCGACTGCTCGCGCATATCCCTATGCTTCACAGTATTAGTGCATCCTGCACGTCAAAGTGTACCTACAGAGGACACGCACTCTAAATTCCGCAAGAATAATTACACCGTTAGCTGGCCCGCAGGGCAAAAGGCGGGAGGCTTTTGTTTATTCCCCTGTCTCCGCACATTGATACCCGATAGGTTACAGGGTGCGCTTGGGCAATGATACGAAGTTTAAACACAAAGGCTTGGCCAAGTTTTTCAAATCCGGCAGCACTGCTGGGATCCACAGGCGCGGCTTTCTCAGTGCCCGCCCCCAGCTGCGCTTGCCATTAACGAGGCATTGCTTTGGGCACCATCACAGAACGCTCTAGCCAGCGCTCAAACCGGGGCTTAATGCGGTCTAGGTTTTCCGACCACCAGATGGCGTCTAGTTCTAGTGCGGTTTTTAGGTGGGCTTCGGCGGTGGGCAAACGCTCGCGCATTTCCTTATCGAGTAGAGCGACCGAGGAGTGGCGCATGGGGCCGTAGGGAATGTATTTTACCTGTTCGACGAGGCTTTCGGTTTTGCTGGCAAAGCGAATAAAGTCCAGTGCCAATTCGGGGTTGCGGCCATTTTTTACGATGGCCCAAACATCGTAGTACCAAACGTGTTTGTCCCATAAAATTTTCAGCGGCTCGCCTCTGTTTACGGCGGCATCGACGCGGCCGCTGTAAGCCGATGACATTACCACCTGTTCGGTTTCCAGCAAGCGAATAGCTTCTTGCCCCGTTTCCCACCACAGTAAATGGGGTTTTATCCGGTTGAGCACGGCAAACGCGCGGTTAAGCCCTTCGTCGGTAGTTAACACTTCGTACACTTTATTCTGGGGTACGCCGTCGGCAATCAGTGCCCATTCCAGGTTCCCTTGCGGCGTTTTGCGCAGTGCGCGCTTGCCTGGGTAGGCTTCTAGATTAAAAAAGTCCTCGAGTTTGCTAGGCGGTGTTTCAAAGCGCTTGGGCGCAAAGCTGATGACGGTTGCGCTGGCCACGTTGGCCACTCCGCAGGGCGTTACCCGCTCGTTAATAAAATCGTCGGTGGCCGCTGTGCCGTCGGGGGCGGGGGGCATATCGGCTAGATCTATCTTTTCCAGCAGCCCTTCTTTACAGGCGCGAATGGCATCGTATAGCTCTAGGTCTATCACTTCCCATGTAACGTTCCAGGCGCGGGACTGGCGGCGGATTTCATCAATGCCACCGGTGTAATGAATCACATTTACGCGGTTACCGGTGGCCTTTTCATAGGGGCGAATGTAGCCCAGAATCTGACTTTTGACGTAAGCCCCGTCCCAAGACACCACATTCAACGTCTCGGCAGGCGCCATCGCGCTAGTCGCGGCCAGGATGACACCGGCCCATAAGCCTTGCATACGCATAAGTCGTTACCAATAGTATCCGATGTTAATATTAAACCGGCCTTGCCAGTCGTGGTCGCCGCCGCCGGCTAACGAGCCATCGCCAAAATAGGGCATATTCTTCGCCAAAATATAATCCACATAAGTAAACAGCGGACCGCTGCCAATGGCGCAGCCGACGGTGTTAATTTCTGAGTCTACCGCGCCGTCAATGGATTTATTAAGCCGGGAGTAATCGTTGTAGCAGGTTAAGCTGTCGATAAGGCGCCAAGGGGGCGGCACGTTGTAGGCGACGTTGGCCACCAAAACATCAGCGTCGCTGTCGATAGCGTAGCTGCCGGCAAAGGCACCTACGCGCACGACCGATGAATCGACCCCTATAGGATTTTTAGCGTTGTAGGCGTAGCGGGTGCCCTGTAGCTGAAAGTTCCAGCGGCCACAGCGGCTGTCTAGATGGGCCGCGCCGGCATAGCGATCGCCGTTGCTGTCGGTGGTGACGTTATACATTTGCCCCGCCTCTAACGACGCGCCCACTTCGGTTTCACAGCCGGAGCCTTGGCCAAAGGTGTAGGCGAGGCGAGCATTTAAGGTGTTTGCCTCTTCGTTTTGCTGGTCGTCTTGTCGCACCAAGTCAAAGGCGTAGCGGTCGACATTCGTGGCATCATTCAATTCTTCGTTTTTGTAGAAGGCTACCTGCGAGCTCCAAGGCCCGTCGTTGCGCACATATTTAATGCCTATGTCGTAATCGTCCGCCAAGCCCACATAGTAGGGCACTCCGTACCAAGCGTTGTGCGATGCATAGGGCAAAATACCAAAAGGCACCTGACTGACCCCCAGTTGCAGTTGGCTCTGATCTTCAAATTGGTAGCCAATCCAGCCGTGGTGTATAACGTTCATGTAAGCGTAAAAGCGGTACTCGGCCGAGATTAAAAAGTCGTCTATTTTGCCGTCGATATTAAAGCGGAAAACATCCAGCCCGCTTTCGCCTTTTTTACCGGTTGAGGCATCCACATTTTCGCGAAATGTGGTATTAAACCGCAGCGCGCCGCCGATACGAATCGGCTTTTCTTCGGTTTTATTGGTATCGTCGCTGTCTTTGCGTTCGGCGGCCAGTTCAACGGCGCCTAGATTCTGCTTGGCCGCTTGAGACTGCTGGCGCTCGAGGGCTTCGACGCGTTGCTGCAGGATTTGGATTTGCGCTTTCAGATCTTGTTTGGTCTCGTCGGCCGTGGCCGTCAACGCCACCATCGAAACCGACATTAAAACCAAATAAGGTATAGCGTTCACAAAGGGTCTCCTAGTCGTCTGACATACCCACAGCAGATGCTGGTTTGTACGTATATCGCCCATGGCGCGGGCGGTTTATGCAAACCCTTGTTATTAAGGGCCTGCATAAAACTCTGGTTTGTGGTGGTGCCTCCTTGCGCGCCTTGCTACAGGCCACCGAGGAGCTTTTTATTTGCTCGATACACCGCCTATTCGATACGCCGCACTCGTTATCTCAACTGACGGGTGGCATATGCGGTTTTTCTTCGGTATTCACACCCGGCGCATCTTCCGGTGGCTCGGGCGGGGTAGACAGCATGTCGTCGTGTTCTTCCATGCGCCAAGGCAAGCTGGCGGTAGAAATGTGCAAAAAGTGTAGGTGCTTTTCAAACTGGTCCAAAATATCGGTAATAATATCTTGCTGATCAAAGCCAAACACATCATACGACTGGCCGCCGCGGCGCAAAAACACCTCGGCGCGGTAGTAGTTTTGTTCGTTGCTCGAATCTTCTGACTGCGCGTAGTCGGGCAGGGGGTGATCGACCATGCGAATTTCGTAAATAAAGTCCACGTGATCTTCTTTTATAACTTCAAGATAGATGCGGTTATTTTCGGCGTCTTCGTTGACCTCGGCTACCCAGCCTTCTTTAACCAGTTCGCGCTCTACGCGGCGCATCGCCTTGGTGACGGTGGTGGCCATAAACTTTTGTACTTCATCTTGGGTCGGGAAGGTGACCAAGCCGTGCAAACGCTGGCGCCACAGGCCGTGGCCACTGGTGCCGGTATAACGCTGATGAATATCGGTTGTTAAGCTGCTTTGGTGGTGCCCCTCAATAACCAGAGCGCGCCACATGCCCACCGCGGAGATAATCATAATGATGCTAAACGGCAAAGCACTGGCAATGGTCATGGTTTGCAGTGCTCCTAGGCCGCCGGCTAGCAACAAGGTGCCCGCAACAATGCCCTCTAAGCAAGCCCAAAATACGCGCTGCCAAGCGGGGGTATGCAAAGCGCCCCCCGAAGCCAGCGAATCAATCACGAGCGAGCCGGAATCCGATGAGGTGACAAAGAATGTGATAATCAAGAGCACTGTAATAAACGACACAATCGATGTTAGGGGCAGTACTTCGTACAGTTTAAACAGGGCAATGGCCTGATTGTTTTGCACCTCGCCAATCAGCGAGGTGTAGCCCTCGTTCATAATGAGGTTAAGCGCGGTATCGCCAAAAACCGAAAACCATAAAAAGGTAAATAGCGAAGGCACTAGCATGACACCCACCACAAATTCACGAATGGTGCGGCCACGGCTGATTTTGGCGATAAACAAGCCCACAAACGGCGCCCAAGCAATGGTCCAACCAAAAATAAACAGGGTCCAGTTACCAATCCAGTCGCTGCGTGAATAGGCCTCTAGGTTGAAGGTTCGCTCAACAATAAAGTTTAAATAGCTGCCGGTATTTTGTAAGAAGGTCTCGAGTATGCGCACTGTGGGCCCAACGATAAACACAAAAAGCATCAGTGAGACAGCCAGTATCATATTTAAAATGGACAGTCGCTTTACCCCTTTATCCATGCCCGCAACTACCGAGAAAATGGCCAGCCCAGTGATACAGGCAATGGTAATCAGCTGCACGGTGGTACTTACCGGTATTTGCGGCCATAAATAGTTAATGCCCGCGTTAATTTGAGTAACCGATAGCCCAAGCGTGGTAGCAATGCCAAACATGGTGCCCAATATCGCAAACACATCCACGGCGTGGCCGATAGGCCCGTAAATTCGGTCACCTATCAGTGGGTATAGCGCCGAGCGAATCGATAACGGCAGTCCGTGGCGAAAGGCGAAATATGCCAATACCAAGCCTACTAAGCCGTAGATGGCCCAAATATGAAACCCCCAGTGGAAAAACGCAATTTGCATGGCTTGCTTGGCTGAGCCCACTGTCTCGGCGGCGCCTGCCGGTGGCGAAGCGTAGTGCAATACTGGCTCGGCAACACCAAAAAACAGCAGCGCAATGCCGTAACCGGCGGAGAACAGCATGGCAAACCACTCTGGAAAGCTGTACTGAGCATCGGCGTGGTCCGGTCCCAGCTTAATGCTCCCCCATTTGGTCATCGCCACGCTCACGATAAATACGAGGAAAAAAGCGACCGACAGCATATAAAACCAGCCGAAGGTTTCAGTGATAAAGGTGAGGGTCGACTTGAATAGGCCGCCCGCTAAATCTGGGTTGCTGATGGTTCCCACAACTAACAGGAAAATAACCACCACGGCGGGAATAAATACGGGGATTAGAACCGTGGACCCGGTTTTAGATTTTGCTTCCGACATATGTCTATCCTAGGCGTTTGAGGGTTAGGAGGCGTAAAACACCTTTTCGTCTCTTACTGAAAGTATCTTACCTGAATTTTCGGAATAATTTTATGGCTAAAGCGCCAGTTTTTATTTTCACAGCGCCCAAAATCGATTGGCTTTGAGAGATTTTGAGCGGTAATCAGCGGCTTTTGTGCGAAACGCCGCAGGTGTTGTTTTATTTAAAGAACGAGTTATCTTTATGTGTAAAGTTTATGCGCGGTTTAACCGGGTTAAGCCACCACGCCAAAAATTTGCCCCACTATCGCGGTCGCAAGCATCGCCGCGCCGCCCCAAAAGGTCACTCTTAATGCGCCTTTTAATGGGCTTGCGCCGCCAATTTTTGCAGCAGTCGCGCCCAAAAATGCGAGGAATATTAAACACGAAAATGCAACGCCAAGCGCCACAGGGTACCCGTTAAGATATATTGCTACGGTAAGGGGCAAGCAAGCGCCAATGGTAAAAGCCAATGCCGAAGAGGCCGCAGCCTGCAGAGGATTAGCACCTGTTATCTCGGTTATGCCGATGTCGTCGCGCGCATGGGCGCCCAATGCATCATGTGCCATCAGCTGCTCTGCAACCTGTTCGGCTAAACCCGCACTGAGTCCACGTTTTTGATAAATTTCGGCCAGCTCTTTTTTTTCCGATTCGAAATCATTCTCCAGTGAACGGACTTCTAGGGCCAAATCGGCTTTTTCGGTGTCTGCTTGCGAGCTGACCGATACATATTCGCCTGCGGCCATCGACATAGCGCCAGCCACCAATCCAGCAAACCCCGCCAGTAGAATATCACTGTGCTCAGCACCGGCGGCTGCGACGCCAATAATAAGGCTTGCCGTGGATACTAAGCCGTCGTTTGCGCCGAGCACGGCAGCGCGCAGCCATCCAGACCGGTGTGATTTATGCGTTTCGCTATGAACCATCGGGTGCTCTCGTTCAGTGGGTTGCTCAAATAAGCTTAAACGCCTTTAGCGCAGGCTGCGTACGTGAGGCAGCATACACCCGTAGTGGGCTTGATTAAGCGATTTCTTTTATCATAGCCTATCCACACTTTTGTGGCATTTAGCCGCTAAACGACGGCCTTTGTTTACAGACGCTTGAGGTTATTGAGATTATTGCAGTATCGCTGTGCAATCGGTACTGATATCAGACTCAGCTCTATGGGGGAGGGCGCGCTGAAATAAAAAGCGGCGTTTTGGGGCGCCTTTTTTACCCGCTCAGCGAATAAACGTTTTACGTAGGTGCAGTCGGCTGCGAAGCCTATTTTGAGCTATCCTTTTCTTTTTTGATTAAATTCTTGGATTATTTTAACTATTGCTGTGAGTATTGGCGCGGCACATTGATTTTTGGCTTTAAAGTCTTCGGGATGTGCGACGTTATGCGCTCCCTGTTGGCAATAAGGTGTGGCAAGATAGCGGCCTAAATTATTAACTAACGCTAAAAAAGCCTTGGGATATTGTAATGAAAAAGCTTTCGTTGACCGAAAAATTTGGGTATAGCCTAGGCGATGTTGCCAGTAATATCGTGTTTCAAGTGGTTATGAATTACATGATTTATTTTTACACCGATGTTTTTGGCATTACCGCTGCGGCTGCCGGTACGTTAATGCTTGCTGTGCGCTTGTTTGATGGTGTTACGGACCCTCTGATGGGGGCGGTGGCAGACCGCACAAAAACCCGCTGGGGGCGCTATCGCCCGTGGCTTTTGTGGGTTTCTATTCCCTTTGCTGTGCTTGCAGTGCTGACTTTCTCAACGCCAGATTTTTCCGATGATGGCAAGCTAATCTATGCCTACATTAGCTATGCTTTACTGATGATTGTCTACACGGCGTTTAATATTCCATACTCTGCCTTGGGCGGCGTAATTACCTCCGATCAGCAAGATCGCGCATCGGTGCAGGCTTGGCGCATGGGCGCCGCAATGATTGGCGGCACCATTGTTACCGCATCGCTACTGCCGCTCGTGGGTATGTTGGGTGGCGAAAATCAACAGCTTGGTTTTTCACTGGCGATGGCGGTCATGGGGGTGTTTGGTATTTTGTGTTTAGTTGGATGCTTTGCCCTAACTCGCGAGCGTGTTCAAGAGCCCGAATCGGCGGAAAAAGCCGGCGTTTTCGCCGATGTGAAGGTCATGCTTGCCAATAGCCAGTGGTGGATTATTGCCGGTGTTACCCTATTGGGGTTGATTGGCGTTGTTATGCGCGGCAGCGGTACTGCTTATTATGTGGAATATTACCTCGGCCGCGAGGATATGATTTCGCTGTTTTTGACGGCGCCGATGATCGCCGGTTTACTAGGAGCGATTAGTGCCGGTATTGCGGTAAAAAAAATGTGCAAAGTCACCGTGATGAAAATCGGTGCAATGGGAATTTTCCTGTTTCACTTGTTACTCTTTTTTGTGCCGCAAGACGGCCTTTACGTGGCGCTGGTGCTCACCTGTTTGGCTAACTATTTTCATATGGTGTTTTTCCCGATGGTGTTTGCAGCGGTTGCCGATACGGTTGAATATAGCCGCTACAAAACCGGTAAAGGCGGTATGGGTATGAGTTATTCCGGCCACTTATTAGCGCTTAAATTCGGGATGGCTTTCGGTGGTGCTGCAACGGGTTGGATTATTCATGCACACGGTTATGTCGCTGGCCAAGCGCAAACAGAACTCGCTTTAGACGGTATTATTCGCGTATTTGCTGGTGGTTCGGTTTGCGCTTCAGCATTTATGATAATTGCGATGTTTTTCTATAAGTTGAAAAAACCGATGATGGAAAATATTAGTCAAGCAAATGCCGCTAAAGCGGAAAGCGCAATGTAAGGGCAATAAAAATATACGGCACTTTCCTATCTCGTGCCACAAATGGCGTTTAAACGCTGCGCAAGGCTCACAAGGAGGTGAGTTTAGCGTTGAAAGCCGTCGTGTTGTCATTAAGCCGCTGGGCTCACCGAAAGGCCGAAAATAATGCGTTTTGCTGGGTCAGCCTCTCGGGCTGGGTAAAACGTGTGCACTGTAAAATCAGCCAAGTTTAAAGCCAGTTCACAAATCCGTTACAAAACGGTCAACTAACCTTCATAAAACTATCAACTCACTGAAACCAAAAGGCGGTTGAATCTCTGCGCAACTAATGACGACTCAATATCACGTGCAGAGGTAATTATGAGTAAAGCAACATTCGATGAAACACGCTACAACGACACTACCGCACCGGATTTCCAAGACGTACTTCGGCGCAGTTTAAAACGCAGAAGTGTACTTAAGTCGGGCAGTGCTTTGGCAGCGCTATCCATGATGGGTGGCTTGGCAGGGTGCAGTGACGATAACGATGATGACAATGACCAAAAGGCGCCAAAGCTGGGGTTCAACTCGATTGAAGGCTCCAAGACAGACGCCGTAGTGGTTGCCGACAACTATAAGGCTCAAGTGCTTGCGCCTTGGGGTACGCCGTTAAATGACAATGCTGCCGAGTGGAAAGACGACGGTACCAACACGCCAACCGATGCGCTTAACTCTGTGGGTATGCATCACGATGGCATGCACTTTTTCCCGTTAAACGGCGACACCGACGGGCTTTTGTGTATTAACCATGAGTATATTGATCAAAATGCGCTCCACCCCGACGGCGCTACCTCGACACAGGTTATGGTTGACGGCGTAGCAATAGACGTTCGCCCAGTAGATGAAGTATTAAAAGAAATCTACGCGCACGGCGTAACCGTTGTACGCATTGTCAAAACTGATGGCGTGTGGGAAGTCGTTAAAAATGACCCGCATAACAAACGCTACACCGGCGCTACCGAATTTGATTTGGCTGGCCCCGTCGCTGGCAGCACCCTTGTGCAAACCAAGTTTTCGCCTAATGGTATGACGGCGCGTGGCACGCTTAATAATTGTGGAAACGGCTATACCCCATGGGGTACTTACCTTACTTGCGAAGAAAATTGGCCTGGCTATTTTACCAATAATGGCGAGCGCACAGAGGATCAAATCCGCATTGGATTGTCGACAGGTGGCACCCGCTACGGCTGGGAAACACCCGCCGGCGATGCTGCAGAGCGCAACGACGAGTTTGCCCGCTTTAATGTAACGCCCAGCGCTGACTCTCATTTAATGGATTACCGCAACGAAGCGAGTGGCCACGGGTACATCGTGGAAATCGACCCCTACAGCCCGAATGCCAACGCTGTTAAACGCACGGCGTTAGGTCGCTTCCGTATCGAGGGATGCGTCACGGGTAAAATCGAAGCGGGCAAACCCCTTGTATTTTATTCGAGGCACGATGCGC
>DATBNJ010000211.1:0-3633 GCA_036554385.1 Marinagarivorans sp.
TTGATTCTTTAAACTTGCCAGCACATACCAGAAACCCAAAAGGCCCATGCATTATTGCTGGGCCTTTTGGGTTTCTGACATACATTTCCCCTTAGCAAGCCATAATCTTATTGCGAAGCATTTGCTCTGCAATGGCGCTGATCCATAAGTCAGTCACATCTCAGGTACCCGCATTATCAAGCCGGCGATTCACGGGTGGGGTAGAACAAAGCAAACCGAGGGTCTCGTTCCTGACGACGTAAAGCGTGCAATGCAGCCCTCGTAATTTTTTTGCCCAATTTAGCGACTCTTCGCGCACTCGGCGTTGCGCCGCTCAATTTATTAGCGCCCGCCTCCATAAAACTGTTACTTAACTCGTTATTGTGTCTTTTCAATCGTCATGCCCTTTGGCGTCGTTTGCTATAACTCTAGTTTGCTTTTTCCAGCAGCCATTGACGAGAGACCTCTATGACAACTAACGATAATACGATTGTGACGGCAAAAATTCACCCGGCCATCGGCATTGCCCGCGTTGGTAATTCTCGCGAGGCCGACGGCTTTTATATCGGCCCACAGGTAGCCGAGCCGGCTGCGCAAGCGCCCGGTTTTTACCGCGACAATCAAGGTGCCTTAAAGCGTGAGGTCGCAGAGTTTCGCATTTACGGCTATAACGCCGCTGGCGACGTCGTTAAAGAAGTTACCATGGACGACGCGGATATTAACTGGGAAGTCGAACTCGCCAATCATAAAGCGGCGTGGTACAACTTTGAGCTGGCATTGGATATTCCCGAAGCAGCCGATGCGCCTGCTACCACCCGCCGCAATGCTGAGATTAAAGACCGCACATCGCTTTCGATTACCCCCGGTGCCCGCTCTGTGAATAGCGCCAATGCCAAGGGCGCGCCTTATCAATTTAACGGTGGTCGCTTTTGCGGTATTGAAGTGCCTCTGGGCGAGCTACGCACCGACGATAAAGGGCGTTTACGGGTATTTGGCGGCCACGGTAAGTCGGCGTCATTAAACAACGAAGCCCCGACCACGTTTGCCAATAACGACGGCTGGTACGATGACACCAGCGATGGCCCCGTTACCGCCACGCTTACGTTAAACGGAGTGGCTATTCCGGTCGCGCCCGCTTGGGTTGTGGTGGCGCCACCTAACTACGGCCCGCAGCAAAAGTCTGTGCGCACTATGTACGCGCTTATGACGGACCTCGCCATTCAGGCCGGTATGCTGCCAGCGCCGACGCGCGCGTCGTTTACCCAAGACATTCTGCCGGTACTTAAGGCCATGTCCGACCTGCAATGGATGAATGCGGGCTTTGCCGCAGGCTTTGGTTACGGCGCGCCTTACGATTTCAACAATGAAGACTTCCTGCAAAAACTCGCAAGCCCTAGCGATACCTACAAAGAGCTAAGACGTACCATCGCCAATGCCTTTCGCAACCCCGACGATGGCGATGTTTCGATGAAACCTTGGCCTTGGGTCTACGGCGACGCGATGGATATTCCCATGCCGCCAACGCCGCGCGCGATGAATAGCCTAACCACAACGCAGTTGGCGTTATTTGAGCTGTGGGCCGATGGCGAATTCGACGACGATTACGATTCTGCGGCCCAGCCTTGCACGGACGTTAACTCCCTGCCGGTTGCCGAGCAGCCCGCCATGCTCGATAAAGCCGCGCTGGAATTTTGTTTGGCCGATGCCTTCCACCCCGGCTGTGAAATGACGTGGCCGGTCAGGCATACAACGATGTACAGCGCACCTTACCGCTGGCGTCACCGCGCCGACGATAACCCCGAGCCCGATTACGGCACAACCTTAACGCCGCAAGAGGCCCTGTCCTATAACGGGCCATTGTATGCACAGTTTGCAGGCTCGATCACCCGTTGGATGGCGATTCCGTGGCAAACCGATACCGCCAGTTGCCGCTCCGGTTATAACCCAAAATACGACCCTTATTTGCCGACCTTCTGGCCGGCGCGCGTGCCCAATCAGGTTTTAAGCGAGCAAGATTATGAAACCGTGGTGGATACCAGCCAACCCCGCGAAGCGCGCCTTGCCGCCTTTAACCGTCGCGCCGACTGGGATAGAACGCTGGGCGTGGGCTACATGAAACAGCTCGAAAACATGATCACCCAGTTCGATAATATGGGCATTGTGGAAGTACGAGAGGGCATCGCCGACGACCCCGACTTTCCCGCCGTTATGCAGGTAGAAGATCGCGGCGGTTACGATATGAGTGAAGCGGAACGCAAAGCCACCGACCACGAAATGCGCGAAGCGGCGATCTATAAACCCTCGCGACCGCGCGGCTAACAGTATGAGCAGCCAAATAGACACGAGCGCCGCCGGTGAGCGATAACACCGTCATTATTGCGGGCGCCGGTATCGCGGGCTTGGCGCTCGCCTGCGCTATTCGCCGGCAAGCGCCCGATATCGCTGTGACGATTATTGAGCGCGCGAGCACCTTGGCGCGCCCGCGCATTGGCGAATCGCTGCCCGGTGCTGCCCGCATCCTGCTGCAAAACTTAGGCATTCTTCAGGCCTTTTTAGCGAGCCAGCCCCACGAGCGGGGTGCGGCGGTGGCAACCTGGGATGACGATACGCCCGCTTGGCAAGATAGCCTGCACGACCCCAACGGACCGGGCTGGCATATCGACCGAAGCGCCTTTGAGCAACTGTTTGTCTCCCGGGCCCGCCACCTGGGAGTGCATTTGGCGTTGGGCACAACAATACAACACATTCAGCCCCCGCAAACGACAAACGCGCCTTGGCGCATTGAAACGCAACGCAACACCTATACGGCACATTGGCTTATCGATGCTACCGGTGTTAAAGCCGCGCTCAGCCAGAAGCTCCAAGTTAAGCAACACCAACACAACCCGCTCGTGTGTGCACATGCGTTTTGGGCCACCGATAGCAACAACAAAGACCACTGCACGCGCATTGCGGCTGATGCTCACGGCTGGTGGTATAGCGTGTGTACCCCACAAAATCAGCGCGTATTGGCCTTTCACTGTGATGCCGACGCGGCGATTCGGCAAACGCTCAAAGACCCTGCCGCCTTGTTACACCATGCTCGGCAAAGCACATTGCTTGCGCCAGTTATTCCGCCAAACCCAAGTATTCAAGGCGTGCAATTTCGAGCGGCGGGCAGCCGATGGCTATCAGCGCTAAACACCCCCTTTCACTTAGCACACCCCGAAGCGCACCTCTTTCCACCCCGCTTTTTAGCCGTGGGCGATGCGCTACTGGCCTTCGACCCGATTGCCTCACAGGGCATTTTTCACGCCCTTGCCTCTACCGCGTCCGCCGCGCGCACCATCACCGGCCAGCAAAGTCCCAAGGCATTTTTGCAAGAAATGTCCGCCGTTAAAAACCGCTACTTAAAACACTGGCAATTAACCTACCAAGGCGCAGCGGCCCGATTTGACAGCCCGTTTTGGCAAAGGCGCTGCCGAGTTAACGAGGCGGTTTGTTAAATCCATTCCTATGCCAACGTAGATCAAGAGTGTGTCACTTAATAATCCAGTGAGGACGTAACTATTCAGCTAAATAAAAACTAATCGTTTGAAAGGGTGCTGGCTAATTATGTTCTAGGCATTGAAGCGCCGGGAGCGCTTGAATAGTGCCCATGGAGGGCTTGAACGG
>DATBNJ010000238.1:0-9566 GCA_036554385.1 Marinagarivorans sp.
TTCAAGCTTTAAAAGCCTTTAAAAACAATGCTTTAACTATTACAACGGGCGCCCTAGAAACCCTTCCCAATGACGTTTACCCCGTGAGGAGGCGCGCATTATAGGCACTTAAATCCTACGCGCAACTCCTTTTTGCAAAAAGTTTAATCTTTCTTTTCCGGCTCGCTCTCAACGACCACAGCCCTTGGCGCGGCGCGGCCGCGCAACAAGCTGTAACCCCACGCAATCGGCCCAGAAAAACAATAGGTCACGGCCATTAATAACAGCATACGTGGGGGGTCAACGGTGACCAATACAAAAATGAGTACCGCCGCGAACAGCACTACAAAAGGCACCCGTCCTTTTAGATTCAACCCTTTAAACGAGGTATAACGAATATTCGACACCATCAACAAGCCAATGACTGTGGTCATTAACGCCAGCGCCACCGACACTTCGTAAGAAGGCACTGTATCGGACCAACTCCACACCGTTGCGGCTAAGATTGCCGCAGCTGGGGGGCTCGCGAGCCCAACAAAGTAACGTTTATCAACAGTTTCCACTTGGGTATTAAAGCGGGCAAGTCGCAGCGCCGCGCAAGCGCAGAACACAAAAGCCGCGCCCCAGCCTAGCTTACCTAATGGCTCCAAGCCCCAACTAAACATCACCAAAGCCGGCGCCAGGCCAAACGACACCATGTCCGACAAGCTATCGTATTGCACACCGAAGGCGCTAGTCGTGTTGGTCATTCTGGCAACGCGGCCATCAAAACCGTCGAGCAGCTGCGCGGCGAAAATTGCCATGCCAGCATTGGCAAAATCACCGTTCATACCAGAAACAATCGCAAAGAAGCCTGCAAACAAAGCCGCCGTGGTAAATAAATTTGGCAAGAGATAGACGCCCTTGCGACGGATTTTTTGGCCCTTTTCTTCGACCTCTTCAACGTGCTCGTCAACTATTTGAGAAATGGGATGCTCTTCTACATTATTAAAGCTATGGTCATCTGGGTTAGACATATGCATTCAACTCACGATAATGGGTAGTACCCGGTGTATTTACCAGCGCATCATACTCCTGCTAGATGTGAAACCAAGCCCTGTCGCAGACCAGTCATTAAAGAGTAATCTGTAAGCTAGCGCCAAAGGCACCGGTGGATGCCTAATGAAATTAATGCCAATGACGCGGAATCAATGCAATGAGTTTCCTTGAAATTCCTGGGTATCAAATCATCCGGCCCATTGACAGTGGCGGCATGGCGACAGTCTATCTCGCGGAGCAAACCTCACTGGGCCGTGAAGTCGCGATTAAGGTAATGAGCGACGCCCTAAGCCGCGATCAAGGCTTCGCAGAGCGCTTTGAGCTCGAAGCCAAAATAGCCAGCCGGCTTAACCACCCCAATATTGTCACCATCTTTGATTACGGCACCCTTAATAATGGCAATAATGGCAATAATGGCAATAATAGTGGCGATTATACTAACGACAGCAATGCTGATAACAACGGAAGCAAGACCAAAAGCGTAGGCACCCACTACCTTGTAATGGCGCTAATCGATGGACAAGATCTCAAGTCACTGCAACACAAGCTCAACCTAGTCACCCGCCTTCAGATTATTCAAGATATTGCCAACGCGCTTAACTATGCCCACCAACAGGGCGTTATACACCGGGATATCAAACCACAAAATATCTTAGTGCAGAACGATAGCCACAGAGCACTGCTCGCCGACTTTGGTATCGCCAAAGCCCCAAAGACCAACACCGCACTCACTCAAACGGGCATGACCCTCGGCACTCCGCACTACATGAGTCCAGAACAAGCACTGGGTAAAGCGATCGACCACCGGGCAGACATCTACAGCCTAGGCGTAGTACTGTACTTTTTGTTAACAGGCAGCGTGCCATACGATGGTGACTCAGAGGTAGCTATTGGTATCAAGCATTACTCAGAACCGATTCCAGCATTACCCGCCATGTACGAGTGCTTTCAGCACATCATCGATAAAGCGCTCGCCAAAACGCCGGAGCAGCGCTACCAGAGCGCAGCTGAGTTTGCTAACGCGGTTGGCAAGGTATCGATTGATAACATCGCCGCGTTAGTGCACTCCTTAAATGATTCTAGTGAAGCCAAAACCCAAGTCATCGCAAAGAGCACGCGCAAACACACCCCAAACAAGCCCAGCACGGGGTTTGCCGGCTTTAAAACAACACTCATTACGGCGGGCGTGACGGCAACGATCCTACTACTAATATTTTGGCTAATAAGCACCGTATTTTTTAGTCGTGCTCCAGCTGCAACTGGCTCCACCCCCACGCCAAGCGAGAGCCCAATACCAGCAACGTCATCCGACGCGGCTCAAGGTGTGCAAAAGCAAGTCGCCACAGAAGCACAACCTCCGCTGGCCCAACAAAAAGCCCCAGCAAACGCTGGCGCGATCAGCTGCAGTTACTCGTTAATCAATAGCTGGGGCTCTGGATGGCAAGGGCAAATATTGTTGAGCAACCCTACGACAAGAAGCATTCAAAATTGGACTGTGAGTTTTCGCCTTCCAAGCGACAGCGCCATCACCAATAGCTTTGTTACACGCACACTCAGCCAGAACGACGGGCGCATTACTCTGGTACCGCACGAATGGAACAAGACATTAAGTGCCAAAAGCCAGCTAGAAATTGGGTTTCAAGGTAACGGGAGTGCGCCAAACGCTTTAGATGATCTACACTGCAAGGAGTAAACCGTTACTGAGTTGTTATCTTGAAACTTGCGCTTTTGGATGAGCACTCATTAATCACCAAGTATTCGACTTAATGAATCACACAAGGATGTTAGTGATGCCGATTAATCAGCCATTGTATGTGCTCTTGTTTTGTATATTTGCTGGGGGCGCCGATTTCGCCGATGCAAATAACACCCCCTATCCACAAACCACTCATAAAAAACCAAGCGAAACAAGCCACTCGCCTGCGCCGAAATTACAGCTGGCAAAAACTTTTCGCCAAGACAGCGATATTCGACTGCAAGATTATTGGGCTAGCGAAAAACTGGATGGCGTCCGCGCTTATTGGGACGGTCAAACACTTCGCACCCGTAGCGGCCACCTCATACCTATACCCGAGGCGCTACACAACACACTCCCCAGCAGCGCGGCGCTCGATGGCGAACTCTGGATTGCTCGCGGCAAATTTGATCTCGTAAGTGGCCTAGTACGCGCCCATTCGGCACCAATTTCTCGGTGGCAAAAGGTGCAATATAAAGTCTTTGACCTACCTAAACATACCGGCACTTTCGAGCAGCGCCTAAGCGCGCTCGCTGTCTTATTTCGCGACAATCCTAATAACTTTTGGTCGCCATTAAAACAATTTAAAATTGATAACAAAGACGCTTTAAATACCAAATTAAAAGAAGTAGAAGCACTGGGCGGCGAAGGCTTGATGTTACACCTTGCCAGCAGCAAGTACTCGCCCTATCGAACAGACCACTTGTTAAAAGTCAAAAGTTACCGAGACGCCGAGGCAACGGTTGTTGGGTACACAAAAGGCAAAGGGAAATATCGCGGGCTCGTCGGCGCGCTTATCGTGAAACTGAGTAATGGCATTACATTTAACATCGGCAGCGGTTTAGATGACCACGACAGAATCACACCCCCAGCGATTGGCAGCACCATCACCTTTAAGTATTTTGGCCTCACGCCCAACGGAGTACCTCGATTTGCCAGCTACATGCGCACACGACATCCCGTCGCACAGCCGGCGGCCTCGCCACCAACCCAATAAGACAGCCACAAAACAACAAGGAACGTTATGTCACTCGCCATCATCCACACTCGCGCACTATTAGGAATTGGGGCCCCACGGGTACAAACGGAGGTTCATTTAGCCAACGGTTTGCCCGCATTTACTATCGTAGGGCTTCCAGAGACGGCGGTAAAAGAAAGCAAAGACCGCGTGCGCAGCGCTATCGTTAATAGTCACTTTGAATTCCCACAGCGCCGCATTACCGTCAATTTAGCACCGGCCGATTTACCCAAACAAAGCGGACGCTACGATCTAGCAATAGCACTGGGAATATTGGTCGCCTCAGAGCAAATACCTGCAACACTCATTGATCAGTATGAGTTTATTGGCGAACTCGCGTTAACAGGCGACTTGCGCGGCGTGCGTGGTGCCATCGCTAGCGCAAAAGCCTGCGTAGCGGACAATCGAACCCTTATCTGCCCCATCGACAATCAACAAGAGGCGGCTTTTTGTGCGCCGCGTGGAAGCCTGATCGCAAGCAGCTTGCTAGAAGTCGCCGCACATTTGCACCAGCGCACAAAATTGCCCGCGCCGGAAAAGTTACGACTACCAGAGCCATCTGAGACATACCCCGACCTCGCCGACGTTAAAGGGCAACTGCAAGCAAGGCGCGCCTTAGAGGTTGCCGCTAGCGGCGGCCACAACCTGTTATTTTTTGGTCCACCCGGCACGGGCAAAAGCATGCTGGCCGCTCGACTCGGGGGGATTTTACCGCCGCTCGAAAACGACGAAGCGCTCGACGTCGCCGCAATACAATCCGTCATCGGAAATAATCAACCCAATGATTGGCAGCGCCGCCCCTTTCGTACCCCCCACCACACGGCCTCGGCAGTAGCGCTAGTCGGCGGCGGCAGTAACCCCAAGCCAGGGGAGATCTCGTTAGCTCACCAGGGCGTGCTTTTTTTGGACGAGCTGCCCGAATTCTCACGCTCGGTACTTGAAGTCATGCGCGAACCCTTAGAAAGTGGTCGCATCGCAATATCGCGCGCCAGTGCACAAGTGGAATTCCCTGCCCAATTTCAATTAATTGCCGCTATGAACCCTTGCCCTTGTGGCTATGCTGGCGACAAAACCCAGCGCTGCCATTGCACACAGCAACAAATTGCCCGCTACCGACAAAAAATCTCGGGGCCGCTTTTAGATCGCATCGACCTGCACGTGCCGGTCACAACACTTCCCATTAGCGACTTACACAGCAGACCCCAAGGCGAGAGCAGCGTTATGGTTCGCCAACGCGTTATCGCCTGCAGAGCCATTCAACAAGCAAGACAAGGCATGGCCAACAGCCGCCTGCAAGGTAAAGCGCTGCAAAGCCATTGCGCGCTCGACATGAATGGCAAAAAGCTCCTAGAGCAAGCCGTGATCCGCTTGAATATGTCGGCCCGCGGTTATGACCGCATTTTGCGTGTTGCTCGCACGCTGGCAGATATGGCCGGTGAAGCAAGCCTTGGTGCCAACCATTTGGGCGAAGCGCTAAGCTATCGACTGCTCGATCGCAGCGAACTTTAAAAATGTCACTACAGTAGCTCTACCGCCATTGCCGTGGCCTCTCCCCCGCCAATGCAAAGGCTGGCGACGCCCCGCTTTTGCTGAGTGTGTTGCAGTGCGGCAATCAGCGCCACCAAAATGCGAGCCCCCGATGCACCCAAAGGATGGCCCAACGCGCAGGCGCCGCCGTGAATATTTACTTTCGCTGCGTCCAGCGCTAAATCTTGCATCGCCGCCAAGGTCACCACCGCAAAGGCTTCGTTAATCTCAAAAAGGTCGACATCACTGACTTGCCAGCCCATTTTCGTCAATAACTTTCGCATAGCCCCAACCGGCGCAGTGGTAAACCATTCGGGTTCTTGTGCATGCTGGCTAGCGGCGACAATTTTGGCCAGCGGTTTAACCCCGCGGGACAAAGCCTCGCGTCTAGACATCAACACAAGCGCTGCCGCACCATCGGCAATCGAGCTCGCATTCGCCGCCGTTACAGTCCCACCGTTTTTAAACGCCGGCCGCAGCAGGGGAATTTTATCGGGCCGCGCCATCTTAATTGGCTCGTCATCCCCAACGGTAACCGTTCCCTTGCGTTGCGCAACCGTCACTTCGGTTATTTCCCGCTTGAAAAATCCGTTATCACACGCCGCTTTCGCACGCCGTAACGACTCGCACGCAAAGGCGTCTTGCGCGGCGCGGGAGAACCCGTACTGCGCTGCGGTCGCCTCGGCATAAATACCCATTAACTCGCCGCTGTAAGCATCTTGTAGGCCCTCGGTAAACATATGGTCGAGCAACTCGCCATGACCTAAACGATAACCGGCGCGGGCTTTTGCCAGCAAATGCGGCGCATTACTCATGCTCTCCATACCGCCAGCAAGCACAATTGCGGCACTCCCTGCTCGGATCGCATCGGCGCCTTGCATAACTGTCTTCATGCCCGAGCCACAAACTTTGTTAATGGTGGTTGCGCACACTGTCGAAGGCAAACCCGCCTTGAGAGCCGCCTGCCGCGCGGGCGCTTGGCCAAGCCCCGCAGGCAAAACACACCCCATGAGCACTTCGTCAACACTTTGTCCCTCGAGCCCTGCATCCAACAAGGCGCCACGAATGGCTTGCGCGCCCAAATCGACCGCCGACAGCGATGCGTATTGCCCTTGCATGGCGCCCATCGGCGTTCTTGCAACACCAACAATAACCACGGCATTCATGTCATCGTCCCCTGACGTGGCGCACAGCGCTCCGGTATTCACCTCCCGTTTAGACCCCGTCATAGCGTTTCCCCCTATTGATATCGGCCACCGAATTTGTACCTTAACAGTAAAGGCCAGTGGTTTAGCGTTTGCTCACTTGATGGTACACTTGCGGCCATTTTTTGGCGCATGTAAATAAGCATTAGGCTCAATACTCATCGTTGGCCTGACGCGCATGCCACCACAACAAACCCGGTAGACCTTCACTATGAATTTAAATTACCTGAGTTTTGAACAAGATATCGCCAAATTTGAAGGCCAGATCGCTGAGCTCAAACTCGCCAGTACGGACCAAGATATCGATATCTCCGATGAAATCGACAGCTTGCGACAAAAGCTAAAAAAAGAAACGCAAAGCATCTACAACAACTTAACGCCCTGGCAAATTGTACAGGTCGCCCGCCACCCGCAGCGCCCCTACACCAGCGACTACATTTCGCGCATGGTAGAAGATTGGGACGAATTGCACGGCGACCGTCACTTCGGCGATGACGCCGCAATCATTGGCGGCATCGGCCGCATCAATGGCCGCAGCGTTATGATTATTGGCGAAGAAAAAGGTCGCACAGTCCAAGAGAAGGTCTCGCGCAACTTCGGTATGCCACGCCCAGAGGGCTATCGCAAAGCATTGCGACTAATGGAAATGGCAGAGCGCTTTAAATTACCCATTATTACGTTAATAGACACACCCGGGGCCTATCCCGGTATCGACAGTGAAGAACGCGGCATTAGCGAAGCTATCGCCCAAAATCTCGCCGTTATGAGTCGCTTGCGCACGCCGATTATCTGCACCGTGATTGGCGAAGGCTCATCTGGCGGCGCTCTGGCCATAGGCGTTGGGGATCACCTTAACATGCTCCAGTACTCGACCTATTTTGTGATCTCACCCGAGGGCTGTGCCAACATTATTTGGAAGACCGTTGAAAAAGCCCCACTGGCTGCCGAAGCCATGGGCGTAACCTCTAGCAAGCTTGAAGAGCTGGGCATTATCGACGAAACCATCGCCGAGCCACTCGGCGGCGCGCACCGCAATCCCGACGTTATGGCCGAACTTTTAAAAGAGCGGCTAAGCGCCCAGCTCGATGAGCTATGCGAAGTGGATCCCGACGAGCTGCTGGCAAAGCGCTACGAGCGCCTTATGAGCTACGGCAACGTCTAAGCTTTTCATCAGCGCCCTCCGGGGCGTTTTTTGTATCTCGCCTACCTTTAATTTTTGGAGCTTAGCATGCATATTCTCATCACAGGTGCCAACCGCGGTATCGGCCTCGCTTTGTGCGAATACTATTGCGCGCAAGGCCATCACGTTACCGCCGTTTGCCGCCAAAATTCTGCAGCACTGCGCGCCACCGGCGCCGAGATTATCGACGGCATCGACGTTAGTGACAGCACATCTGTCGCTCGCCTAGCCGGTTCACTCAATAGCCAAGAAATTGATATTCTCATTAATAATGCCGGCATTTTGCGCAGTGAAACACTGAACGATTTTAACCAAGCAACCATCGAGCAACAGTTTTTAGTCAATGCCCTCGCACCCATTAACGTGACGCAAACTTTATTGGGGCTTTTAAAATCGGGAAGCAAAGTGGCACTAATTACGAGCCGAATGGGGTCTATCACCGATAACAGTTCCGGCGGCTACTATGGTTACCGCATGTCTAAAGCAGCTTTAAATGCCGGTGCAAAATCATTGGCGATCGACCTCGCATCACACGGCATTAGCGTCGCTATTTTGCATCCGGGCTTTGTGCAAACCGATATGGTTGGCCACGCTGGCGATATTTCAGCGCAAACCGCTGCCGAGCGGCTGGCTGCGCGTATCGATGATTTAAATACCGAAAACAGTGGTACATTCTGGCATTCCAACGGTGAAGAGCTTCCGTGGTAAAACGCGCGCATTTATTAATAATAAAACCATACAAGCGATAACCATGCTGCCTGCGGCGCAAAAATACCTCGAACGCTACGCAGAGCCTTTTGTTGCTCAACAGGCGGCTACTCTGTCAGAAGCTTTCGACAAAGGCCTTAGCTTAACGCCCAGCAAGCGACGCACGGCTCGCTATGACTGCGTATTAATAATTCCGGCCTACAACGAGAGCACGGCGTTTGTGCGGCGTCTTATGCACCAAGCCTTCGACGGCCAACCCAGTATTCTCGTCATTATTGTTATCAATCAGCCCGCAGGACGGCATAGCCAAACCACGCGATTAAATCAAAGGCTTTGGGATTTTTTTGACGATACGCCCTACACCCAGCGCGCGGCAACGCGCGCATTCAAGTTAATAGAATATGCTGAAAGCGGCTGTGACTATCTTTGCATCAAGCAATGCGAGCCGGGCATTAACCCGAAACACGGCGTGGGCTATGCTCGCAAACTCGGCTGCGACCTAGCCATACATTTAATGCTGCGCGGCCTTATTGGCACCAGCTGGCTTTACTGCACGGATGCCGATGCTACCTTGCCGCGCGCATACTTCGACGCAGCCCCCCTTAATGCCAGCTACAGCGCGATAAACTACGCGTTTAACCATAAACTTAAAAAAAGTGACCAGGCTAGTCATTATCAGCACGCTGTAGCCCAAGCCAACGCACTTTATGAAAAAAGCCTTTTTTATTACCGAGATGGGCTAAAAGCTGCGGGCTCGCCTTATGCGCTGACCACCCTCGGGAGCGCCATGGCCATTCACCCGAATTATTATTGCATGGCGCGTGGATTTCCCAAACGCGCAGGCGGCGAGGATTTTTATTTACTCAATAAATTAATAAAGCTTGCGCCAGTTTTTACCAGCGAGCAGGTTATCTCCCTCAAGCCGCGCGCATCAAATCGCGTACCCTTTGGTACCGGCCCCGCCGTCGCCAACATTCTTCACAAAAAGGGGTTGGTCGACTTTGACCGAAGAGTGTTTATGCATTTAAAAGAGTGGTTAGATTTTTTACCAGCACTGCACAATCAGTGCATTACCGACAACATCGAAATTAATGCGACAAAAGCAATCGCCGCACTCAGCCCAGAAACACAAAAAGCGCTCGCAACAATAAAAGTTAACGCTTTGCTTGAGCATAT
>DATBNJ010000280.1:0-7115 GCA_036554385.1 Marinagarivorans sp.
GTGGTCTCGAATATTTTCTATCTCGACTTCACCTAGGCCACTTAGGTGATCTGCGCTTATCAGCTCACTAGTTATTTTGTTTTTTGCCTCTAGCATATTTTCTTCCGGTTTTGTCTCGTTAATACGTTCAGTCTGACCCACTACCTTTCTTAACCGCCGAACAAAGGCTTCGATTTTGGGTGCAAATGGGCAGGGGCCCATTTGAGCTGTGTGGCGATAGGACTCGCCTCGCAGCGACCCAACAATCGATGCCGTCGAGAGCATAGCCCTAGGGCCGGTGCTTAGGGTTGCCCTTTACTGTCAATAATTCCTGAATTGCCAGCATAACCACCATCCCAGTCGGCCTCTTTTGGTGAGCCTGCTGTCAAGCTCGTCGCCAAGCCATGCTTCTTCTTTCATCATTTTTATTCTCGAAAGGTACCGTGTTCTCAAAGATGTCGCCCCATCCTAATTTTCTGGGCCTTCGGAGGCAGGAAGCCGACGTAGAGCGTACACGGACGTATTCACAGCGTGCCCAGAAAATTAGGATGGGGCGACCAACGAAGGACGATCTCAACCCCACTAACCCCCAAAAACAATAGAACCCGTTAACAATGCATCCATAAAAAAGGCCCGATACCTTTCGATATCGAGCCTATTCGTCAGAAACTACTGGCAGGCCTCACAATCTGGATCATCCAGCGAACACGCTTGCGGCACCGCCGCTGGGCCGGAGGCCATTACATTGGATGAATCCCCCGAGGCTACCGCGTTGTGGCTGCCGCGCTCTACCGTCGACTTCTCGGCGCTTGATGCTGCCAAGGCACGCAAGTAATAAGTCGTTTTAAGGCCGCAGTACCATGCCATGCGATAAGTGACATCCAGCTTCTTACCGCTAGCGCCCGCAATGTACAGGTTTAAGCTTTGCGCTTGGTCGATCCACTTCTGACGACGGCTGGCTGCGTCCACCAACCAGCGGGGTTCTACCTCAAACGCCGTGGCATACATCACCTTTAAATCGGCCGGTACGCGGTCGATTTTTTGTAACGAACCTTCATAGTATTTTAGATCGTTAATCATCACGTTATCCCACAAGCCGCGCTCTTTAAGATCGCGCACAAGGTACGGGTTAACCACCGTGAACTCACCGGACAAATTCGACTTAACATACAAGTTTTGATAGGTCGGCTCGATGGACTGGCTAACGCCCGTGATGTTCGCAATCGTTGCCGTGGGGGCAATGGCCATCACGTTCGAGTTGCGCATACCTTGCGTTTTTACCTTCTCGCGCAGGGTATCCCAATCGAGCGTGGTGTCGTGGTTCATACTAATGAACTGCTCGCCGCGGTTCTCCTCGAGAATTTTAATCGAGTCGATCGGTAAAATGCCCTTGCTCCACAGCGAACCATCAAACGTGCCGTAGCTGCCTCGCTCGGCGGCCAGCTCGCTAGAGGCCTCGATAGCGTGGTAGCTGATAAGCTCCATAGACTCGTCGGCGAACTTAACCGCCTCGTCACTGCTATAGGCGATATGTTGTTTATACAGGGCATCCTGGAAGCCCATAATACCCATGCCCACGGGGCGGTGGCGCATATTACTGGTGCGCGCAGCCGGTACGCTGTAATAATTAATATCAATCACGTTATCGAGCATGCGCACCGCCGTTTTAATGGTGGCGGCGACTTTGGCTTTATCCAGCTTGCCGTTTTCGATGTGCTGGGCCAAGTTAACCGAGCCCAAGTTACAGACGGCAATTTCTTCGTCCGCTTTGGTATTGAGGGTAATCTCCGTACACAAGTTAGACGAGTGAATAACACCGGCATGTTGCTGCGGGCTGCGCAGGTTGCAGGCGTCTTTAAACGTGATCCAAGGGTGGCCTGTTTCAAACAGCATGCCGAGCATTTTGCGCCACAAATCTAATGCGCGAACGGTTTTAAACAGCTTAATTTTGCCGTCGGCAACCATTTGCTCGTACTCTTCATAGCGCTCTTCAAACGCCTTACCGAACAGATCGTGCAAGTCGGGCGCATCGTGAGGTGAGAACAGCGTCCACTCTTTATCTTCGAACATGCGCTTCATGAACAAATCCGGTACCCAGTTAGCCGTGTTCATATCGTGAGTGCGGCGGCGGTCATCGCCGGTATTTTTGCGCAGCTCGAGAAACTCTTCGATATCCAAGTGCCAGGTTTCGAGGTATGCACAGACGGCGCCTTTGCGCTTGCCACCTTGGTTAACCGCGACTGCGGTATCGTTGGCCACCTTAAGGAAAGGCACAACACCTTGTGACTTACCGTTGGTGCCTTTGATGTAAGCGCCGAGTGAGCGCACGGGCGTCCAGTCGTTGCCTAGGCCGCCGGCAAACTTACTGAGCATGGCGTTATCTTGCATGGCACCGTAGATGCCGTGCAGATCGTCTGGCACGGTAGTGAGGTAACACGACGACAGCTGGGGTCGCAAGGTGCCCGCGTTAAAGAGCGTGGGGGTAGAACACATATAGTCGAACGAGCTGAGCAAGCGGTAAAACTCGATAGCGCGCTCGTTTTTGTCGTCTTCGCGTTCGGCCAAGCCCATGGCAACACGCATAAAGAAAATTTGCGGCAACTCGATGCGCACACCGTCGCTGTGAATAAAGTAACGGTCGTACAGGGTTTGCAGGCCCAAGTAAGTGAACTGCAAATCGCGGTCAGCAATTAAAGCGTTACCTAGCAAGTCGAGGTCGAAATCTTTAAGTGCGGGCGACAGCAACTCGAGCTCGACGCCTTTTTCGATGTAGGCGGGCAGGGCGGCGGCGTAGTGCTTGTTCATCTCGCTTTGGGTGGCTTTATCGGCCACACCTAAAAAGCGCAGGGCTTCGCCGCGCAGTTTGTCGAGCAGTAAACGCGAGGTGGCATAGGTGTACTCGGGCTCGCGCTCGACCAAGGTGCGTGCCGAGATCACCAACGCGGTGTTGACGTCTTCTTCGGTAACGCCGTCGTACAGGTTGCGCATGGCTTCAGTAAGAATGGCGCTCGGGTCGGTGTGGGTTAAGCCGGCACAGGCCTCGGTTACCAGAGTGTTTAGGCGCACGATGTCTAAGGGTAAAAACGAGCCATCCCGTTGTTTCACGTTCACATCGGGGTATTTGAACTCGGTGCGGCTGAGGTTCTTTTGTGCTTCGCGCAGCTTGGCGCGCTCGGTGCGGTAAATTACGTAATCGCGGGCCACTTTGTGCTCGCCTGCGCGCATCAGAATCAGCTCGACTTGGTCTTGAATTTCTTCAATGTGGATGGTGCCGCCGGACGGCATGCGACGGCGGAAGGTCGAGCTAATTTGGTTGGTGAGCTTTTCCACGGTTTCGTGAATACGGCTTGATGCGGCCGCTACGCCGCCTTCAACGGCCAAAAACGCTTTGGTCATAGCGATGCTGATTTGGTCGTCGTTATAAGGGACCACGGTACCATTGCGCTTAATGACGCGCAGCTGCCCCGGTGCATTCGCTGCCATGCTGGAAGGCGCGGGGCTACTTGCGGTGGTTTGGGCGCCTTTTTGGGCGGCGGCCGGTGTTGAATCTGCATCTGTTTGCATCGTTAACTCCTAATAATGCGGTTGCGCCGGTGGCGGCTCGCTTAAGCCTATGCAATGTCAGGCTTAAGACTATTTTTGGGTGTTTAAGGTGCTGCCGGTTACTTCTAGGCTACTTATTCTTTTTGCGTTTTTGGCGGTGCTTGTGGGTTCGCCCTTAGGGGCGGCAAGCAGCTATCGCAGCGACTGAAAAACCTTGTCAATCAGCGTCATTTCGTAGTCTTGAACGACAGCTCGCTTTGGCTGCTTAAAAAAGCGTACAAAAGCTGCACGCATTGGCGCGCTAATTTGGGTCAAAACACCATATGTTGGGTTTTTCGGTAACTCGGCCTACAAGATAATGCGGTTTAGGCAAAGTTGCAACTGGCGGATGCAGGGGGAAAATTGTGTGTAAATTGTGAGTACTTCTGTGGACAACTCGCCCCAGCGGGCGCCGTTATTGACGGCGAGCAAGGTGGCTTAACACGGAGGTGCGTACAGACAATTATATTTTATGGCGGGCGCTTTTTTATGCCGAAAAAAACCTTTACTGATTGAGCTGTTGCTGAAGCGCCTTGGTGGATAATGCCCGCACCCCGGAAAGCATTAATGTCACATCGTTAATGATCGCCCATGGGTCTTGTTTACTGGCGCCTTTAATGGCGCGATCGGCGAGCGCGCATTGCCGCAATAATAGCCGAAGCTGCCCCGCCTTGAGGCGACCGAGCGCTTGCCGAATGAGGGGCACGCGTTTATCAAAAATACCGTGCTGGCGCGCCACGCTTTCGATGCTGCTGCCTTGTTGTTTGGCGAAGTGTAAGGCGTTAAGGGCGCGCACCTCGCGGGCCAGTGCCCAAAGAATAACGGGCGCCTCCGTGCCCTCTTCGCGCAGCCCTTGTAGGGTTCGCATGGCCGCGCGGGTGTCGCCACCGGTGGCGCGGTCGACCAGCGTAAACACATCGTAGCGCGCGCTATCGACCACGGCATTCGCCATGGTGCGGGCATCAATCACGCCGTCGTCGCTAATGAGCTTAAGTTTTTGAATTTCCTGCACGCAGGCCAGTAAGTTGCCTTCGACTTTACTGGCTAAAATGCCCACCGCATCGCTGTTGGCACGCAAGCCCTCGGCTTTTAAGCGCAAATCCACCCAACGCGGAAAAAACTTGGGGCTGATGGGCCAGATCTGCACAGTGCCGGCCACGCTATCGACCGCTTTGAACCATTTACTGTTCTGGGTGGCGCGCTCGATTTTAGGAAAGACCAGCAGCAGCAGCGTATCGGGGCTGGGGTTTTTGCTGTATTCCATAAGGGCTTGCTTGGCGGCATCGGCGGGTTTGCCGGTGTGGCTGCGCACTTCGATAATCTTGCGTTCGGCGAATAGGCTCATGCTATTGGCGCTTTGCAGCAGTTGTTGCCAATCGAGGTTGCCATCAGTGTGGTATAGCTCGCGCTCGCTAAAACCTTGCCCACGGGCCGCTTGGCGAATGCCGTCGCAGGCTTCTTGCACTAACAGCGGTTCGTCACCGCTAATTAAGTAGATTGGCAGCAGCTGGCCTTGGCAGTGATTGGCCAGTTGCTCGGCGTTAATGCGCGGCATGGGTGCTACTCGCGGAGGCGGCTGTGGAGGCGCTGTTAGCCGCGCTAGAGGCCGTCAGCGCGGCTTCCTCTAAAGCGTTGACGTACATGCTTTGCAGCAAAATGCGGTTAATGAGCTCTTGGCGCATTTCTTTGATTAGGGTTTGCTCTTCCTCCGCTTTGGCGAGGTTAGTACCGGGAGTAAAGTCGAAAACGCGCTGCGCGCTCAGCGTGGTGGGAAAGGGCGGTATTGTGCCTTTGGGGGTATAGCTAAAGTCGATATTCAAATGCAACTCGTATTGCGCCGCGGCGCCAATACTGGTCACAGCGACAGTGCGCTTATCCAAGTCTTCTTTGTCCAACCATAGCGTGAGTGGCGCGTTCGGGGTAATTTGCACGCCGCGTCGCACCAGCGTTTGCTGCAATTGACGAGCGATGGGAGCGTAGGGGTCGGCGGTGCTTAAGGCCAGTTGCTGAGGTAACTGGCCTTTGTTAAAACCGCGCAACTGCCAGCCGCAACTGGCAAGGCTGAGACAAAGGCACAGGCTCATAATACCGACCAGCGCGAGCCGGACAAAGCGCACGCCTGTGAGAGGCAAAACCGGTGCAAGGCGCGAACAGGGCTGCGGTGTGGTGCTGGGCATAAAATTCTCGGTGCTCGGTAATAGGCGCAAAAGGTTTATCCGCTAAGTTCGGGTGCTCTAAAACACTATCCATAGCGTTTTAGAGCGCCCCTAAGCCTTGCGAATCTAGGGCTCGCGTTAGTTGGCGACAATATTCACCAGTTTGCCGGGCACTACAATAACTTTGCGCACGGTTTTGTCGTCGATAAAGCGTTGCACGTTGTCGTCTTGCATGGCCGCTTTTTCGGCGTCGTCTTTGCTTACGTCGGCGGGCAGCTCGAGTTTGCTGCGCACCTTGCCATTCACCTGTACCACAATGGTTACGCTGGCGCGCACCAGCGCGGCTTCGTCGACGCTGGGCCAAGGGGCGTCGAGCAGGTTGTTGCCGTGGCCCAGCGCTTGCCACAGGGCATGGCAGGCGTGCGGAATAATGGGGGCCAGCATCACCACCGCGGCGTCAAGGGCTTCGCGTTCTACGGCTAGGCCCAGCGGCGTGACGCGGTCGGCGGTGCGGCTAACCTCGTTGAGCAGCTCCATAATGGCGGCAATGGCGGTATTAAAGGTTTGTCGGCGGCCAAAGTCGTCGCTCACCTTAGCGATGGTTTCGTGGGTTTTGCGGCGCAAGTCGGTATGGACGGTGGTTAGTGCAGCGACGGTCAGCGCGCCCGGCTCGCCAGCTTGCGTGTGCTGGTGTACCGCGCGCCACAGCTTTTTAATAAAGCGGCTTGCGCCCTCTACGCCCGAGTCGGTCCACTCTAGGCTTTGCTCCGGTGGCGCGGCAAACATACTAAATAGGCGAATGGTATCGGCGCCGTATTCGCGCACCACGTATTCGGGGTCGACGCCGTTGTTTTTCGATTTGCTCATTTTAATTACGCCGCCAAACTCGAGTGGTTGCTCGGTTTTGGCGTGGTAGGCGCTAATCATTTTGCCTTTGTCGTCGCGCTTAACGCGCACATCGCTCGGGGCGATCCACTCGGTGCGGCCAGCTTCTTTTATGAAGAAGGATTCGGCATTGACCATGCCTTGGCACAATAAACGATCGAAGGGCTCGTCGCAGTTGACCAAGCCTTCGTCGCGCATCAATTTGTGGAAAAAACGTGCGTATAAAAGGTGCAAAATGGCGTGCTCAATACCGCCGACGTATTGGTCGACAGGCAGCCAGTAGTTGGCTTTGTCTGGGTCTAGCATGCCGTCGGCATTGGGGCAGGTGTAGCGCGCGTAGTACCAGCTCGACTCCATAAAGGTATCAAAGGTGTCGGTTTCGTGTTCGCCGGCTTGGCCGTCGATTTCGCCTTTGCGCCATTGCGGATCCGCTTTGATGGGTGACTGTACGCCGTCCATTTCAACATCTTCAGGCAACAGCACGGGCAGTTTGTGCGCGGGCACGGGGATCTA
>DATBNJ010000251.1:0-4986 GCA_036554385.1 Marinagarivorans sp.
GCCACATTTATGCCGACCCGAGTCGCGCTCATACGCTAGGGGGGGGAGTGTTTATCGCTTGGTGTCTTGCGGCACTCGGCACTGTTTTGTTCTGGTGTCTCGCGCTAGTGTCGGCACAAAATTTAGTGCGTTTTGTCCGCCGAGAGGCGAAGACGCTCCTGATGGCGACTTTGGCGGCAACCTTGGTTGGCTGGCTGGCATTCGAGAGTGGTAATCTTTGGGGGCCAATGGCACAAGCGACCTTTGTGTTGGCAGCGTTTTGGTTGCGGGTCACGGGCGTACAGAATATTGATATCGACCCAGCCGAAAAAATTATGGGCGTCGGTGACTTTTATGTTCATGTCGCCAGTGCGTGCTCGGGCTACGAAGGGATTGGTCTTGTCGTAGCCTTTACGGCGATTTACCTCTGGGTTTACAAAAACGAATTCCGCTTTCCGCAGGCCTTGTTGTTATTTCCTCTGGGGGCTATGTGTATATGGCTGTTAAATAGCGTGCGTATTGCGGCCTTAGTTGTGCTGGGCGCCTACGTTTCGCCTGAGGTTGCGGTTGGGGGCTTTCATTCCCAAGCTGGTTGGTTAATGTTTATCGCAACGTCTCTAGGCCTTTTGTGGTTTGCCAAGCGCGTGAGCTTCTTCACCGTCCACGCGCAAACTGAGAAACCGGTCGCCGGTGAGCAGGCCGTCAGCCATGCAACAAACAGTAACCGCCACGCTACCAGTGAGCAAGCGGTGGCCACTTTAATCCCACTGGTGGTCCTGCTTGCTGCCTCCTTATTGACATCGACGTTTTCTGCAGGCTTCGACTACCTTTACCCGCTGCGCGTAGTAGCCGTCGCGGCGGCCTTAGCGTGGGTATGGCAAGACTTGCGCTGGCCAAAGCCCGTTTGGTCTTGGCAGGCTATCGCCGCGGGGCTTGTGGTTGCCGTAATCTGGGCGTTGATGCTCGGGCAAACGACCGAAGCCGACAATGCGGTGCGCCAGGGGTTAACAACGCTGTCGCCAAGCTGGGCTTGGTTGTGGTTGGCGTGCCGTTTTGTGGGCGCCGTGGTTACGGTGCCGATCGCGGAAGAGCTAGCTTTTCGGGGGTATCTGCTGTGCACCATGAGCCGCTCGTCAAACTACGTTCGCGGCCCCATCCCTCTGGTCATAATCGCTATGCTGGGTTCTAGCGTGGCTTTTGGTTTACTGCATGGCGCGTGGCTGGCGGGCACCGTTGCTGGCCTTATTTACGGGCTGCTACGTTGGCGCAGTCAGTCGATTATTGTGCCGGTGATCGCCCACTCAGTGACCAATGCAAGCCTCTTTGTTTTTGCATTTATAACCGGGCGGTGGGGGTTGCTGTAACGCTATCAATCGCCATTGAACTGGGTTTTAAAAATGTTGCCTTATGTTTGAGCAGTTGTCGTTATTTGTTATCGCGCTGGTCGCGAATTTGTTGTCATCGCTTGCTGGCGGCGGTGCGGGCTTGCTACAGCTGCCCGCGCTGATCTTTTTGGGGCTGGCTTTTCCCGTGGCGTTAGTAACACACAAGATCGCCTCGGTGGCGCTTGGTTTGGGTGCCAGTATTAAGCACATGCGCACCGGCCACTTTAATTGGCCGTTCGCCGCGCTAATTTTAGCGGCGGGATTGCCTGGGGTGATTGGCGGCGCGTTTTGGGTATTGTCGATTCCCGAACGAGTCGCTCAAATATTACTGGGCTTACTGACCTTAGGCCTGGGGATTTATTCCATTGTTAATCCCAAGCTGGGGCAAGCGAGTGAAGCAAAACATCGAGATGCGCTGGGCTACGCCGTTGGTGGTTTGGTTTTGTTTTTAATCGGTGTGCTAAACGGCTCGCTAACATCCGGTAGTGGCCTATTTGTTACCCTGTGGATTATTCGCTGGTTTGGTTTAGATTACAAAGAAGCGCTTGCGTACACCATGATTTTGGTTGGCTTTTTTTGGAATGGTACGGGTGCAATCACGTTATCGCTCGAGCAGGCGCCCCATTGGGCTTGGTTGCCGGCACTGGTGGGCGGGTCCTTGGTGGGAGGGTATCTCGGTGCCCATTTGGCCATTGCTAAAGGCAACCGATTTATTAAGCGCGTTTTTGAAGTTTTAACGTTGGTTGTGGGTATTTCGTTGTTATTAAAATCCGTTTAATGGGGTTTAGCCCGCTATTTTTAGAGGCATCCTACCGTACCAAAAAGCCGACTAACCCGCGCGTTTATATGCAGTCTTTTAAAATTGATAGTGTAAGCCGAACCCGAACTGAGTCAGTGTTACATCGAGGTCGTCGGGGTAGTAGGTGTAATAGTCATCGCTACTGATATCGCCCCTCATCGAATCGTAAGCTATCCGCATAACTAAATTTTTCGAGAGTTCGAACTCAACGCCTAGCCCGATTAAAAATGTGTTGCCAGTGTAGCTAGTTGTCCTGTAGGAATAATAGCGACTGCGATAAGGGGTTTCGTGGGCATAACTTAATAGCGCGAGGCCCGCATTGGCGTAAAGCTGCACATGATCAGCAATAGGTGCAATGAGCTTTGCCGCGCTCGAAAGTTTAACGACCGCGGCATCGTCAAAATCTTGGTCGCGGGTTGAGTCGGTCGCTGCGGTAATACCCAAGCCGCCTTCCAGCGCGAAATAGGGGCTGAAGCGGTACCCTCCTCGAGCCTCAAACATGGGACCTTGTGTTTTTAACTGGGTGCTACCGTTTTTAAGTTCTACCTTTGCTTGGCTTAGAAAACCGCCGACAAACCAGCCCGTATCTTCAATGCCGTACTCGGCTATTGCAGGGCTACACAGCAATATTGAAGCCAGAGTTATACTTGTTAAGCCTATACCTTTTGCTGCCATTGTCTCATTCCTTATAGGGCTACGTTAAGCGCGCACTATAGCGCAACACCTTTGAGAAATCGATATCCTGCCAGGCCATCACAACCCGCGTTCTAATGGGATTTCTGCGCAAAGTAGCAGTCGTTAAAGAGGGTTATCTTGATGCGGAGCCTCTTCTTCCTCTGGCACGATAACAAAAAGCGCCTCTGGCAGTGTCACCAGTAGCTCAAAAGGGACGAATCCGCCGCGCGACTCAGTTGCATTTTGCAAAATCAGCCGAACATCGCCACCTTGCATGCCAAGAAACTTTTTAACGGCGTCCATGCCTACGCCTCGGCCAGAAATATCGGTGACCGCCTCCTTGGTCGAGACACCAGAGCAAAATACTAAGTCTGCAATCTCTTGGTTACTCGGCTGACTGTTTTTACTCCACTTGCCCAGCTCGACGCCGCGCTGGAACAGTCGGGTGATGTTGATACCTCGGCCATCGTCGTTGACAAATATATTGAGCTTATCGCCAACGGCCATTGCGTTAATCAAAATGTTGCCGCGCTCATCTTTTCCGGCTTTAACCCGTTCTTCCGGCAGTTCAAGCCCGTGGTCTACGCAATTTCGCAAAATATGAGCAAAAATGTCGGTAAGCAGTTCAAAGGCTGTATTTTTAATGCGGATATCTTTTGCGTTGTATTTAACGCTTGGCGTGTGCTTGCCCAGCTGGCCGGCTATCGAAGACAGTGATGAAACAACATCGACTAGAATATCTTGAATAGGACTGGACTGGATGCGCCCGATGTAATTTTTAAGTGCGTCAATTTCATCAGCCTCTACAAATGCTTGGATTTTATCCATAACGGCATTGGACATCCAAAATCCGCCGTGTCTATCCCCTGCGTCATTGTCACCACGCCCGAGAACGCGGCGATAGATGTCAGAGTATTCGGCTAGGCCTCGCTTAACACGCTCTAAGTCGTCAAGTAATTTATCGGCGCTCCAAGGCATGTTTGGATCAGCTTTCAGGGCGCTATAGGTCGACTCTACCTCGTGTACAACATCACTTAGGTGGCTAAAGCCATAGGTTCGGCAGTTGCCTTTAATGGTGTGCATGTTTCTAAACAATAGCGCAAGAACTTCATCGTCTCGTTCTTGCGTGGATTCGATAGCTTGGTAATTGGCATGAATATATCGCGAGGAGGACTCCTCAAACCCAAGCACCTTTTCCGATGATACATTCAGCAGTTGGCTGATAATATCCAGTTCACGCTTTTGCCCTAGTGCAGCGCTCTCCACCTCTTTAAGGCGAGTGACGTCGCGGACTGATACCATAAGCTTGCTAACCACGTCATTGCTAACAATAGGGCTCCAGTCAAGTGCAAGGTGTTTGTTTCTCCCGTTAATTTGAATTTCGTATTCGTCGATAAGCAACGACTTGTTGAACTCGTAATTCATTTCGTCCTCACCCACGATAGCAAAAATGGCATTGTTGGCCGAGTCAAGACTGTCGCTACCTAAATTTGCGTTTTCGAATAGCAGTGTGCTCGCCTTTTGATGGGCGATATTTTTTGTTTCGAAAATATTTTCTAGGTACTGAGAGTATTCTGGATGAATGCGCTCGTCCTGTTGAACTGTAAACAACCCCTGAGGGATGTTTTCTAGCATGGCTTGAATGTCTTCGTTCTTTTGTTTGAGTTCGCCAGTGCGCTCGGCGACCTTGGCCTCAAGTAAACGGTTTTGATATTCCACTGCTTTACGTTTGTTGCGCTGTAGGGCGACAAACCAAAGCGCAGCCGTTGCAATTGCGAGTACATAAAGGCTGTAAGCCCACCATGTTTTCCAAGGCGGAGGTCGTTGAATGATTGCAATGCTAGCGCCTTGTTCATTCCAAACGCCGTCGTTATTGCTGCCTTTAACCCGAAATGTATAGCGCCCGGCATTAAGGTTGGTATATTTTGCCGAGCGCTGATCGCCAACCTCTAGCCAGTTTTCATCAAACCCCTCGAGCTTGTAAGCATATTGGTTTTTGCCGGGGTCGCGAAAATTGAGTGCCGAAAAGCCAATAGTAAACATAGACTTTTTGTGATCTAGAGTGATCTGATCGATGGTGTTGATTGACTCGTTGAGCAAACCATCGTCGTAACCAATTGTTACCGAGTCTGCAAAAATTTTAAAATC
>DATBNJ010000314.1:0-11995 GCA_036554385.1 Marinagarivorans sp.
AAAGGATTGGGCTCGATGAGCTCAGAGGTGTAAACCACTTCGGCTTGACCATCTTTCTTCCACTTGCCCACTCGTGCTTTGCTCCACAAGTGATGGTTGGGGTGTAGCTTCACATAACCTTCTGGTGCAGTGGTCAATTCAATATCGCCCTCTTCCGAGGCTTTAACCACTTTATCGACGTCGAACGAACCGGCTTTTTCTACCGCCGCTTTCCATAACCAAGGACCAAGGTACGCCGCTTGGGTCACGTCGCCAATCACGCTGTCTTCGCCGTACTCTTCTTTAAAGGCTTTAACAAATTTTTTGTTGTTTTCGTTATCTAGGCTTTGGAAGTACTTCATAACCGAGTAAAAGCCTTCGAGGTTTTCACCGCCAATACCCAATACTTCATCCTCGGTGACCGAGATGGTTACGAGGGTTTGCTTTTCGGAGGTAATGCCCGCCGCTTTTAACTGTTTAAACCAAGCAACGTTACTGCCACCCACAACAGCGGCGTAGATAACATCGGGTTTTCTCAAGCGGATTTTATTGATCACACTACCGAACTGGGTATCACCTAAAGGCTTGTATTCTTCACCAACAACCTTGCCACCTAAAACGTTTTCGATGTGCTTGCGCGCAATCTTCATCGAGGTGCGAGGCCAGATGTAGTCAGAACCAATTAAATAGAAGGTTTTCGCCTTTTTCTCTTTGGCGACCCAGTTTAGGCCGTCCAAAATCTGTTGGGTCGCTTCTTGACCGGTGTAGATCACATTCTTAGATTGCTCTAGGCCCTCGTAAAACGTGGGGTAGTACAGCAGACCATTTTCTTTTTCAAACACAGGCAGCGCTGCTTTTCGCGATGCGGAGGTCCAGCACCCGAATACCGCGGCTACTTTGTCGTTTACTAAAAGCTTACGTGACTTTTCAGCGAAGGTCGGCCAGTCGCTTGCGCCATCTTCTTGAATAATTTTAATTTGACGGCCGAGAATACCGCCGGACTCATTAATTTGTTTAATAGCGAGCTTTTCGGCCTCTTGCGCGCCGGTTTCACTAATGGCCATGGTGCCCGTTAGCGAGTGAAGAATGCCCACAGTCACGGTATCGTCCGTCACCGCCAAGCCCGTTGTATTTACGTCTGCGGCGTGTGCCGAAAACCCCATGCAAAGCCCCAAGGTGGAAATTGCCACCTGATTAAAACTTCGACGTGTTAAGCCCCATTTGAATTTCATAGAAAACCTCTGATCACTCGTGTATGGATAATGCCCCAAAGTAAAAACGCCTCTGCAAACGTTTCACCCCTAATGCCTTCTTCTGAACGCAGGAGCATTATTCCTACAACGGCCTCAAAACCCTATGAGTCAATTGCAGTACACCACTACGTCATTTGACGTAGTGGTGTACTGCAAAGTTGGCATCAAAATCGCTATCGGGACGGGAGCAACGAAAAAGTAGAAACTCTATTAGAGAAGCAAAGCAGGCTTCACTCACTCAGCCGATGGGCGCAACCACCAGATAGAACACAATGAATCACAAGCAATCGGTATTTAGAGTCAGGCGAAGTTATAACCAATGGGTCAATAACCAAACGCTCGAGGATTATGCGCTGCGCTTCACCGCGAAAGCGTCGCGGCGGTTTTCGCTCGGCCAAATTGCAAATACCGCATTGGGCAGTATTTCGTTTTTGGCTCTCGAAGCCATAGGCGCCGCCATCACCTTAAACTACGGCTTTGTCAATGCGTTCTGGGCCATCACCATTGTTAGCACTATTATCATCCTACTCGCCATCCCCATCTGCTATCACGCCGCGCGCTCTGGGCTGGATATAGACTTACTCACGCGCGGGGCTGGCTTTGGCTACATCGGCTCGACAATCACCTCGCTAATTTACGCATCATTTACCTTTATTTTTTTCGCGCTGGAAACGGCGATTATGGCGGCTGCCCTAAAATGGGTATTTGGCGTTCCCTTGTTTATCGGCTATGTGATCTGCGCGCTGGTGGTGATTCCTCTGGTGACTCACGGCATTACCTTTATTAGCCGTTTCCAACGTGCCACGCAATTAGTCTGGATAACACTGCAAATTATTCCGGTTACGGTGATTTTATTTCGCTTTCCAGAAGCCATCGCGGAGTGGACGGCCTTTGCAGGGCTTAGTAATGAAACCGCGACCAGCCTCAACGCGCACCAATTTGGTGCTGCGTGCGCCGTTATATTCGCACTTGTGGCCCAAATTGGGGAGCAAGTGGACTATCTTCGTTTTATGCCCGATAAGAAAACGGTCAGCGCGAATAAGTGGTGGTTCACATTATTGAGCGCTGGCCCCGGCTGGGCGGTACTCGGTGCCGTCAAAATGCTTATTGGGTCTCTATTAGCCACCATCGCTTTTGGCCAAGGGCTTTCATTTGAAGATTCCGCTGATCCCACCCGTATGTACGCCATCGCTTTTGATTACGTTATTCCACTCCCGGAACTTTCGTTGTATGTCGCGGCTTTTTTTGTGGTGATCTCACAGCTAAAGATTAACGTCACCAACGCCTATGCGGGCTCTATCGCGTGGTCTAATTTTTTCTCTCGGCTCACTCACAGTCACCCTGGTCGCGTGGTGTGGTTGGTGTTTAACGTGGCCATTGCACTGGTGCTTATGGAGCTTGGCATTTACCAAGCCTTTGAGCATATTTTAGGCGGTTATGCACTGCTTGCTATCGCTTGGCTCGGCGCTTTAGTGGGCGATTTAGGTATTAATAAACCCTTGGGCCTAAGCCCAAAGCGCATTGAATTTATGCGCGCCTATTTATACGCCGTCAACCCGGTTGGGGTGATTTCTATGACCGGCGCGGGGCTTGTGGGGCTCATTTGCTACACCGGTTTACTGGGCGACTACGCCAAAGCCTTCGCACACTTTTTTACGCTGTTTACGGCGCTTGCCCTGGCACCAACTATCGCACTGCTTACCCGCTCTAAATATTATATCGCCCGCGATAATACTATTATCGCCGCTAGCCGCGAATTACCACACGCACACGACACCCACCACACCTGCTGCATCTGCGAAAACAGCTACGAGCCTGAAGACATCGCGCAGTGCCCCGCTTACGAAGGCTTTATTTGCTCTTTGTGCTGCTCGCTCGATGCCCGCTGCGATGACGCCTGCAAACCCACAAGTAACCGGTTTGAAGCGCAAGTACAAACGCTAAAAGACTTTCTTCCCGCCTCGCTCGCCGAGTTTGTCAGTGCGCGGCTATTGCAATTTCTTGGGCTAATGCTGTTTGCCACTATTATCAGCGGCTCTTTGCTGGCTGTTATTTACGTGAATGCCTCGCAGCAAGGCGAGGCATTGGAGGTGGTACGCGAAGCGACAGGTACGGCGCTGATTCAAACGTTTTTTGTGTTGCAAATCGCGCTGGGTGTCGTGGCTTGGTTGTTTGTACTAGCCAACAGTAGCCGAAAGGTCGCCATCGAGGAATCACGCATTCAAACCCAACGCTTAATCGATGAAATTGCCGCCCACGACGAAACCGACAAACAACTTCAACAAGCGAAAGAACACGCCGAAGCGGCAAACAATGCCAAAAGCCGTTATCTCACTGGGCTAAGCCATGAATTGCGCACGCCACTGAATTCGGTTTTGGGCTATGCACAACTACTCGAACAAGACAGCCACTTAACGCGCGACCACCAACGACAACTAGCCGTCATTAAACGCAGCGGGGAGCACTTGGCGGACTTAATCGAAGGGCTTTTGGATATTTCCAAAATCGAAGCGGGCCGCCTGGATATTCACCGCGATAAAGTGGCGATAAAAGATTTAATCGACCAGCTCGGCTACATGTTCGAACCCCAAGCGCAAGCCAAGGGCTTGGCGTTTTCGCTACGCTACAAAACGGCACTGCCCAAATATGTCATTACCGACGAAAAGCGCTTGCGCCAAATACTCATTAATTTATTATCCAACGCGGTTAAATACACCCACCAAGGAAGCATTGAATTTACCGTGCGCTATCGCAATCAAGTCGCCGAATTTCGCATAGCCGACACCGGCATTGGCATTCCAGAGTCCGAGCACGAGCGCATATTCAAGCCCTTTGAGCGAGTGCGCTCGCCGGGCGTTCCGCAAGTGACGGGCACTGGGCTGGGCCTAACCATTACCCGGCTACTCATAGACATTATGGGCGGCGAATTGCGACTAGAGTCCAACACCCAAGCATCGGGAGCTAACCATGATGCGCGCAACCCCGGCACCTTATTTACCGTGTCATTGATGCTCTCATCGGCCGATCATCACTCGGTCGATACCCATGCCCCCAAGGTTATTAAAGGCTATAAAGAAAGCAGCAAAAAACTGCTCATTTTGGACGACGACCCTTTTCATCGGGGCTTGGTGTTCGAAACACTTACGCCGCTGGGCTTTACGGTATTCGAAGCCCCCGACATAGATACCGCAACAGCAAACATTAACTTAGCCACTATCGATTTATTTATTTTAGATGTTAATTTACCCGATAGCAGCGGCTGGGACTTTGCCAGCTATTTGCGTGATCAAGGTATTAAAGCGCCCATCTTGATGGTGTCCGCCGATGCCGATGAAGGTGCTAGGCCGCCAAAAGAACCCCATAATGGCTACATTATTAAACCAATCAAGCTCGCCGACCTGCTCGATAAACTGCAGTCGCTGTTGAACCTCACTTGGATTTACCAACATAGCAAGCCGAGCATTATGGTCCCCAGCGATACCACCCCTGTCGCAGGTCACTCGACGCCAGAGCTCACCTTGCAAACACCACTGGCAAACGATCTACAGGAAATGCTCGAAATATTGCAGACCGCCTACGACCACGCCGACAGTGGTAATTTAAACGGGCTGCTCAAGCTTCTAAAATCACTCCCTAGCCCATCTCTACTGAATGATTTGCAACCCATGTTAGATACTTTCGATTTACCCAAAATCACCGCTTATTTGGAGCAAAAGTTGTATGAATGCCAAGCCAAGCAGTGACACTGTTTTAGTCGTAGACGATTCGCCCGAAACGCTTTCGCTGATTAACGACACCCTCGAGCGTGCAGGCTTAACCTGCTTGGTCGCGCTCGACCCTAAACAAGGGCTCCATATCGCGCAAAAAATGCAGCCCGATTTAATTCTGTTGGACGGTATTATGCCAACCATGTCCGGCTTTGAGTTTTGCCAGACGTGCAAACTACAACCGGAGTTGCGCGCCATTCCCATCGTCTTTATGACGGGCATGAGCGATAGCGAAAACATCGTTAAAGCCTTTGCCGCGGGCGGCGTTGATTACGTCACCAAACCGATAGACACGCAAGCGCTCGTTGCACGCATCCGAGTGCATTTAGCCACTGCAAAAATTATTCGCAGCGCACAGTCAGCGCTGGATCAAGCCGGTCAGCATATTTTTGCCGTCGACCGCCAAGGGCAACTGCTGTGGCAAACCCCTCAGGTGCAAGAAAGCCTCGAGCGTCACAATGCGGCAAACCCGGGTGAAAATTGGCTGGATACCGAATTTTGGCCGGCGGTGGAACGCTGGGTCAGTCAGTTGAGTACGCCAGCTAACGATGCGGCTTTTAATGCCGGCGCGATGGGCTCCGCACCGCTGGGTAATAGCTCGCTTAACCTGCAAATTAATGGTCAGCGAATCCACCTCGATATTTTATTAGGTGGTGGCGCACTCGGGACTAACCCTGCACCCTTTCAGAAAATGCCAGGCGAGAACAACGCCGATGAAATACTGGTTCGTTTACACACCAATGACGACAGGGAAGACAATCATGTTTTAATGAACGCGTTTGGTTTATCGCAACGCGAATCCGATGTTTTGATATGGATTGCGCGCGGCAAAACCAACCGAGAAATGGGCCACATTTTGGGCATTAGCCCGCGCACCATCAACAAGCATTTGGAACAAGTGTTCAAAAAGCTAGAAGTGGATAACCGCACAAACGCCGCCGCCAAAGCAATCCCGCTATTGCGGCGATAAGCATTGTAACGGCCAACACCCAAGCCGCCGAACCAACGCTATTTTTTGGCGGCTTGGGCAGTTTGACCAGTCGCTACGCCGTCGTGTCGACGTCTTTTTTAGGCTTATCAGACGCGGCGCGCATAGCCTCTAGGTCGAGCTGTCTCATGGCCTTTTGGTGATTTAAGAAAATAACAAAGCCCGCGAAGCTCACACCAAAAATAACGGCCACACTTAAAAAACCCCAAAAATTCATACACTCACCATGTTCAATAGTGTTTTATTAACAATACGCGCCAATTATTGGCATTTTGTCCCAGCTTGGACCAGCAGTGGCTCACGCCCTGTGCGTCGTTAGAATAACAATATTTTAAAACCAATAAGCAACAAAATAACGCCGCCCAAAAACTCTGCCTTGCTTTCGAGCCAAACACCACTTTTGGCGCCGACAAAAACACCCACACCACTCAACAAAAATGTCGTAACACCAATAATCGCGCAAGCTAAATAGGCATTCACCGACAACAGCGTTAATGTAAAACCCGCGGCCATGGCATCAATACTGGTCGCTATGGCCAGCATAACCATCACCTTGTGGGTCACCTTGGCGATGTTCTCTTCGATATGTTCCGAAAAAGACTCGTA
The DNA here is from genome assembly GCA_036554385.1 of Marinagarivorans sp. GTDB lineage: Bacteria > Pseudomonadota > Gammaproteobacteria > Pseudomonadales > Cellvibrionaceae > Marinagarivorans. Next base: position 6,594 of record DATBNJ010000314.1, read on the forward strand.
AATCATCTTGCCGCCAATAAGCAAAAGCAAACCAAACGCTACCCACTTTGCATAACCTTCGACCCAGCCCAATAAACTACGCCCGCCGATATACCCCACCAGAGGCATCAAACCTTGGAAAACCCCAAAGTACACCGCCGACATTAGCGCTAAAATCTTGGTTTTACGAATGTGCTTGGACCCTAACCCTATGGATACCGCAAAAGCGTCCATACTTAAGGCAACGGCTAAAATAAAGACTTCAATCACGTACAACTCTCTAAATTGATCACGCTAACAGTTTGCCAGTGTGCAAAGGACGGGCATCAAGCCCTTTTGCGGCCACGGCCTAGTAGGGTTTGCGGGCATACACCCAATTGCTGCCGCGGCTATCGCAGGTAATAAAATCGTCTCCTAGCGCCTGACACTTGGTCAGCGCCGGCGGCGTTTTACCTCGGTGTTGCTGAGCGACGGCCATGGTGCTTTTATCTTTTTTAAGGAAGTCGTACATCAATGCAAAACGATGGACAAAGTCCTGCTGCTGTTGCTGGCTATCGTCAAAAATGTAGTAAAACTTGCTATAAGACAAGGTGGCGCCCGACAAACCGATTTTAGCCATTTGTTCCAGATAAATACCGTAGGCACGCTGCAAATACTGATGTAGCTCGGCGTTAGAGCGATAACTCGGCACCGGCGGTAAAACTAAACGGTTGTTCGGGCCCAAAGCACCCTGGGAAAGGGTGCTATTGGCTCGGTTATCCAACAAGCGATACTGAACATTGCCACACTGAATCGCCTGCGCACCCAAGGCGCACCCTTTCAAGTCAGATGACACCACGGCCGCTTGCTCGCGAGCTTGTGGCTTTGTCGACTGAGGCGTCGGCGCTGGCGTAGCGCTTTTCGGCAGCTTAGCGCGTTGCGTCTTGTGCGCTGGCATCGCCAAACCGGCGCGCTCGGCGGGACGCTTAAGCAACAATTGCTGGGTCGCTGGTGGGTTGCGCCGAAAATCATCAAAACTTGGCAGCCCCGCACCCTCGCCTTTGGCAACCACCGCACAATAAAGCTGCTCTAACTCCGAATTAACACCCGCCGCGCAGGCCAAAACGGGCTCGATGAATACTATTTGTGCCGCCAGCAATAGCGCCATGGAAGCGCCGGTGGCAATCCTCTGGACGCTACGCGACGTAACGACTTGGCGAGATAGGCCCACGATGTTGTTTCTTTGTTTAACCATTGCGTTCGAATCGACCACCCCGTTAATAAGCCTGTACAATGCCCGCTCAGATTGAGGAGCTCCCATGGATAAAGACAGCATTACGCACTTTGGCTTTGAAAATGTCAAAGCCGGTGACAAAGCCGAGCGCGTTGCCGGTGTATTCCACTCCGTTGCCGCCAAATACGACATTATGAACGACCTGATGTCTGGCGGCATTCATCGCCTGTGGAAACGTTTCACCATCGAGGCGGCGGCGCCACGCGCCGGCCAGCAGATTCTCGATATCGCGGGCGGCACCGGTGATCTCACCCAACAGTTTTCCCAGCGCGTGGGCGCCAGCGGCCACGTGGTACTCGCCGATATTAATAGCTCGATGTTAAATGTCGGTCGCGACAAACTACTCAATAGTGGCATTGCACACAATATCACTTACGCCCAAGCCGATGCCCAGTACTTGCCCTTCGACGATAACAGCTTCGACTGCATTACCATTGCTTTTGGCTTGCGCAACGTCACCGATAAAGACCTCGCGCTGCAGTCGATGCTGCGTGTCCTAAAACCCGGCGGGCGTTTATTGGTGCTGGAATTTTCCAAACCGCAATCGCAAGCACTCGAAACACTTTACGATCAGTACTCGTTTAAGCTACTACCGCTGATGGGCAAAGTCATCGCCAATGACGCCGAAAGCTATCGCTACCTCGCGCAAAGCATTCGCAAACACCCAGACCAGGAAACCCTCAAAGCGATGATGGATTCTGCCGGTTTTGTGAATACCCGCTTTACCAATATGACCGGCGGCGTGGTGGCGTTGCACAAGGGATTTAAAGCCTAAATGAATGAGCATCCCACCACCGCGACGGCCTTGTGCCGCGCACTTGAACTGGCCATTAATAAAGCGCTGCAATACGACCCCGCAACGCAACAGCGGCTGGCCGCGCAAGCGGGTCGTAGCGTGTGCCTGCAACTCACCGAGCCGTCAATAACGCTCACCCTTAGATTCGAACACGCGCATGTTGCCGTTAGTCCCGTCGCAGGCGATGCCCCCGACTGCACGCTTAGCGGCAAAAGCCGAGGCGTGTTGCAGTTGCTCAGCGGCCCCAAAACCTCACTCGCCGGTAGCGAGCTCACCTTGACGGGGCAAACCGGTTTTTTAATGGAGTTGCTCGATATCGCTAAACAGCTGGATATCGATTGGGAAGCGATTATTTGCCAGTATTTCGGCGATATCGCCGGCCATAGCATCGCGCAATTGTTGCGCGCCCAAGGCGAGCAATGGCAACGCCTGCAGAGCCGCGCGCCGCACTTTTTGCAATCGTTTCTCACCGAAGAGCTGCAGGCGATACCCTCTCGCCCCGAGCTGGCAGCCTTTAATGATGATATCGATGATTTACGCGATGATGTCGAGCGCCTAGAGGCCCGCATCAATCACATTAAACACTCTCTAACATCGTAATCCATTGCCATGAAACGACTTCAATCCGCTTGGCGCTTTTTAAAAATAGCGCGCGTTATAGGCCGCTACCGGCTCGATGAACTACTGCCTAAAAGCATGCAACACGCCCAGCTTAAATTGGCCATTATGCCCTTCAAACTGGGGGCATCCTCCAGCCACCTATCCTCGGGTGAACGCTTACGCTTGGCCTGCGAAGAACTCGGCCCCATTTTTATTAAATTTGGTCAATTATTATCAACCCGCCCCGATATTATCCCGCCCGATTTAATTATCGAACTGAATAAACTCCAGGATCGCGTCACACCCTTCGACGGCGAAGAGTTTTGTGCGTTAGTCAGTAAAGCCTTGGGGGAGCCACTGGAAAACGTATTTGCCGAATTCGAGCGCACGCCGCTGGCGTCGGCATCCATCGCACAAGTGCACGCAGCAGTGTTAAAAAATGGCGATAAGGTCGTCGTCAAAGCGGTGCGCCCTCATATCGAAAAGACGATTAAAAAAGATGTTGCCTTGATGCGTTTGTTAGCAAAATATTTAGAACGCCTGAGTAGTCATGGTCGCCGCCTGCGCCCGATTGAGGTGGTCGAGGAATATCAGCAAACTATTTTTGACGAACTGGACTTAATGCGCGAAACCGCCAACGCCTCGCAGCTAAAGCGCAATTTTGACCAGTCACCGTTATTGTATGTGCCCAATGTCTATTGGCAATATTGCCGGCGCAACGTGATGGTGATGGAGCGCATCTATGGCGCTCAGGTTACTGATATAGACGCCTTTAAAAAGCACGATGTAAATTTAAAGGTATTGGCCGAACGCGGGGTAGAAATCTTTTTCACCCAAGTGTTTGACGATAATTTTTTTCACGCGGATATGCACCCAGGCAATGTCTATGTGGACTTATCCAAGCCACAGTCACCGAGTTATATCGCGCTCGATATGGCCATTATGGGTTCGCTTGCGCGAGAAGATCAGTACTATTTAGCGCGCAACCTGCTCGCCATGTTTCGCCGCGATTACCGGCAGGTGGCCGAGCTGCATGTATTATCAGGCTGGGTGCCTAAAACCACCTCCGTCGGCGCATTTGAGTCGGCCATTCGCGCCGTGTGCGAACCTATTTTTGAAAAGCCTTTAAAAGAAATATCCTTTGGCGAAGCGTTAATTACCTTATTTCAAACCGCACAGCGCTTTGATATGCCAGTACAGCCGCAATTAGTATTGCTGCAAAAAACTTTGTTAAATATCGAAGGGCTAGGCCGGCAGCTATACCCCGACTTAGACCTATGGGAAACCGCGCACCCCTATTTAGAACGCTGGCTAAAAAACCGATTTGCGCCCAAAGCCTTGTGGCGAGAGTTAAAGCGCCAAGCGCCCGAGTGGATGGAAAAATTCCCCGAGGTCCCACACCTTATGCTGGAGACCACACAAAACATCAATAAGCTTGCGCAGATCGCACCGGACCTTCAACACGCAGCACAACAAACACCCAGACGGTCAAAAAATACCGGGCTGCACGCGTTAACAAGCCTTATTTTGGCGGGCGTAGTGGGCGCGGGCGTTTACCTCGGCTGGGACGAAATCGCATCGCTACCCGCGTTATCCAGCGCACTCCTGATTGCCGGCGCCTTCTTTAGTTGGCGACTTAGTCGTTAGGGCGCTTCTAACGTTGGTGCGCCGCTACCCTGAACGCCATCCGTGGCGAACATGTTAGAGATTGCGCGGAGCAATCTTTGTCGGCTGTTCTCCGCTTTAGCGCGCTAGCATTTAAGTTCGGTTAAGCCGCCGCCGAAAAACGCTATAATACAATTTGCATACGCAACTCCATGCGCACGTTTTTGCTTTCTTTAATATCAAACTTATTGGTACCCACCAACAACGACACATACGGCGTCCAAAACTCAAGCGACTTGGTATAGCTTTTAAAGTCGTAGCCGCCCTCAACCCGAAACCACGAAATGGGCGAATACCCCATTAATGCCCGATTAAATCGCACCTTATCGTAGGTTTCTTGCTCTGCGGAAAATATCACTTTCTGAAACTGATAGCTGAGCTTAAACTGTGAATGCACCGGCAGGGTTTGTGTGCGATCTTTAAAGCCGTGCTGCCCACTTAAGGTGGGCACCCGATAAGGGCGCCCGTACTCATCAATGCGATCGCGATCGCTCACCATCACAGCTTCGGTATGTGGCGCATGCTTCCAGTTAATGCGGCCCGAGACATCTTCAAACTTGGTCTCAAAACGCCAATCATGGTGAAACTGCCACACCATGCCCAAGTCAAAGCTGTAGCCATAACCCGAGGCCGGCGCGGTTAATGGGCGATCCAGCAAGACATCTTCAGTATAAATATAATCGACCACCAAATCGGCATAAGGCCGGCTTTCGGTTTGCCACAAGCGCCCAGCAATCTCGCCGTAAAGCACATCGTCCGATTCAAAATAATTACCCGCAACATATAGCTCTAATTCTGGCAGCGGCGAAAACCGATAGCCGAATGTTAAGCCCGAGGTATCAACCTGTTGTACATGCAAATAAATATCAAAGTATTCATCAAGCGGAAAATCAATATCGTTTTGGTCCAGGTAAATTAAATTAAACGTATCGCCAACGGTTCTAAAATAATAATCTTGACGCTGAAAAAAAGACAACTCCACGCCGCGGTAGCCCCCACCCACAAAGTATTTATTGTGGGTAAACTCATAATTCCCATCGACGGGGTAATCGCCTTCGAAATCATTATCAAAAGCCTTCAGCGGCATAT
>DATBNJ010000033.1:0-3032 GCA_036554385.1 Marinagarivorans sp.
CTGCTCGAAAACCACTCGTGCGATAAACTCAACAGCACAACCTATCTGCGGATGATGAGCCATACAGCAGCGGTGAATTTAAGTGTGTATTTTGGGACTCAAGGGCGAATGTATACCACCTCGAGTGCTTGCACAGCCGGCAGTCAGGGTATTGGCTATGCCTATGAAGCGATAAGAAGCGGTCAACAAAAAGTGATGATCGCCGGTGGCGCCGAAGAACTTTGCCCAACTCAAGCCTCAGTTTTTGATACGATTTTTGCGGCTAGCACAAAAAACGATACCCCTGAGTCAACGCCGCAGCCCTTTGATAAAGACCGAGACGGCTTGGTGCTGGGTGAAGGAGCATGTACTCTGATTTTAGAGTCTTACGAGCATGCTATTGCGCGCGGCGCACCTGTTTTGGCAGAAGTTATTGGCTTTGCCACCAATACCGATGGCAAGCACTTAGTACGTCCTAATCAAAAAACCATGCATACCGTTATCGCCAGCAGTTTACACGATGCCAATATCAGTGCCGACCAGGTTGGTTATGTTTGTGCGCATGGCACAGCCACTGAGCACGGTGACCTTGCAGAATCTCAGGCTACTTTTGAGGTGTTAGGTAAAAAACCGATAAGTTCATTAAAAAGCTATACCGGACATTCATTGGGAGCCTGCGGAGCGTTCGAGGCATGGGCAAGCATAATGATGATGAATGAAAACTGGTTTGCGCCAACAATAAATCTTAAGCAAGTTGATGAGCGGTGCGCGCCTTTGGACTATATCCAGGGTGAAATAAGAAACCTCTCCACTGATATCATCATGAGTAATAACTTTGCGTTTGGCGGTATTAATACGTCACTGCTTTTTAAAAGGGTTTAAAAAAGGCGTTGCAAACGTTTATTGCTAAGTAGTGCTTTAAGCCTCTCGGGGCGTCGGAGGTAGTCGTGGCATGGATGCCGTCTATTAGAAGAATGCAGGCGCTATTCTCGAGATCCGACGCAGATTTACAAGGAGTACTCGCGCGTACCCGAGAAGGCTAAAACGCAGCTTTGTCTGGAGCATCTGGACGCCAATTAGAGCGTGTCTTTTCCCTTTGAAACTAAACATAAACACCCTTAGGTTGCCCAGTAAGCGGGCCAGTAGTCGTATTCAAGGGTTAAGCAGTTACCTTATTAGCGTTAGATGAAAGGTATGGAGTTAGAGCATCCCGCCATTAACGCTAATCACTTGCCGAGTGATGTAGGCTGCATCCGGCGACATTAAAAAACCAATGGTTGAAGCGACTTCTTCTGGCTGACCAAATCGGCCAAGGGGGATCATTTTTTTGGCTTCTTCCGCGAAAGCGCCATCAATCATGTCAGTCTCTATTACCCCAGGGGCTACGCAGTTGACAGTGATTTTTCGCTTGGCCAATTCTATCGCTAAAGCCTTAGTGGCTCCGATGATACCGGCTTTTGAGGCACTGTAGTTAACTTGCCCGCGGTTGCCCGCCAACCCAGATACCGAAGACAGGGTAACGATGCGCCCCCCTTTTCTGAGCCGGATCATCGGCATTACAATGGGGTGTAAAACATTATAAAAAGCGTCTAGGTTGGTATGAATAACGCTGTCCCAATCGTCATCGCTCAATGCCGGGAAGGCGTTGTCCCTCGTAATGCCCGCATTGCAGACTGCGCCGTAATAGGCACCGTTGGCTTCCATATCGGCCTCTAACACCGAACGAGTCTGCTGTCTGTCCGAAGCGTCAAATTGCAATGGTTTGGCGACACCGCCGGCTCGACTAATTTCCTCCACCGTGGCTCTGGCAGATTCCTCACCCGAGCGGTAGTGAACCGAAATATTAAAACCTTGAGTCGCTAGCTTAATAGCCGTTGCTTTACCAATACCACCGCTAGCACCGGTGACCAGAACGCGCATTGGGAGGGGCATGCTATCTCCTTTCTAATGATTTGATATTGAACAAAATAATGGTGGCAATCAGGTTAAGGGAGTTGCCGACAAGAACGGTACTGCCAAAAGCTTTAACAACCGGCATCGATGAAAAACTTAGCAAGCCAAACGATAACAGGCTCGTTACTGCCGATAATAAAATGGCCTGCAACGTAATCGTTTCGTGTTGTTTCATTTCCTTAGTAAATACGATGTAATCCATGCCCAGTCCAAGCACTAGAAAAAGAGCCATTAAGTGGAAAATGGTAATGGGTTGGCCTGTGATCGGCAGTAAAATCAAAGTAATTATTGTTGCGCCAGCAGGAATTGCCAGATAAGCAAGCGCAGCGAAACTCCGGTAATAAAATAACCATAAAACAGCGACTAATACATAGGCCAAAACCAGTAACAGCGTTGCCGACTGACGCTGCTGCGCGAGTGCATCCCGAGCAAAGCTAGCTATACTGATGTAACTAACACGCTCATTTCCCTTGCTCCACTCTTTTAATCCTGAAACCTTTGCGCCTTTCATAAAAATAACATTCGCAAAATACTTATCGCCATACTCGTGCCATATCGGCGGCAACCATGGCAGTTTCTCTTGTAGCTCTGCAGGTGACAGGATTTGGTCGCGTTGATTGAGGTAACCGGTTAACGCTGAGTCAATTTTGCTGGCGGGCACACCAAGCGAAGTAAATATCTGCTTAGCCGCGCCATCGGCACCATACAACTTACCCTGCAACCGATAGTTTTCATGTTGTACATGTGGCGAAGGTAGCCAGTCAGCAATGCTAAATAACTGCACGTTGGTGGCGTTTGCATAGTAGTATAACTCTTCCAGTGAATCATATAGCTCAGCAACAGAATTGCCCTTAACGACCAAAAATTCGTTGGTTTCGAAACTTGCCGAATATTCTGCGATCTTGCTTTCCTGCTTTAAAAGGTGTTCGGACGGTTCAAAAAACAACCGAGGGTCATCACTGCCGCGAATACCAAATAGCATGAGATAACCCAAGCCAGCAATGCTCACCAATGCCAGATACAGCAATTTCCGCTCCGGCTGGCTCATTTTCAGCCGTAGTATAAACAGCGCGAATGATGTGTTCAGTTTTTTATCGCTA
>DATBNJ010000052.1:0-6984 GCA_036554385.1 Marinagarivorans sp.
TAAGGGGATTCGCTGCTTGTGACGTCATAAAGAAACACTAAAAGACAAAAGCGCAGCATTATACGCCAACTTAACAACAGGCCGAGAATTCGCCCTCAGATTGAGCTATGGTAAGGAGTGCCGCCGACAATACAGTCGCCAATTGCGGCCTTTATTCGAAGGCAATTCAGCGGTTTTACTAAACAGTTTAAATAGTAAAAAGGAACCGTCGAGCACCACCTAAAGGCTGCTCACGACCCTAACAATGAACGCAGAGGCCGCGCACCTCGGCCCCTGTTGTTCATACCGAACCCTTTTTGGGCAAAATCCACAACGCTTCGGGGCTAACCCCCCGTTTATGATTAAGGACAAGGCGCTAGAATCATGAAATCACAACTTCGCATCGAACAACTCCCCAGCAATTATTTGCTCGCCAGTGTCGCAACAGATAGCGCTAACGCACCAAACTACATCACTAGCCCCAAAGGCAAGCCCCTTAAGTTTGTTAGCATTGCACACATTAAAGAATTTTTTGAAGGCCAAAGAATCGACGAAGTATTAGTCGTTGATAACGCAGGAAACGCCCAAGCGGTTGACTGCTGGTAAGTTTGCGCGACTACACTGCCCTGTAGAAAAAGCATCCCCAAAAGCCGGCCAGACAACAAGCTGAGCCGGCTTTTTGTTGCCCGTTTTTTAGCCGCTGGGCCAGCGCGGCCAAGCCGCTCGCTACCTAGCCAGCAGCAAGGCAGCCTTGCCATAATCCGTAATAACAGAAAGCACCTGCGCTAACGTGCGCAGGAGGTTAACGAGTACTCACCCAAAACTACCCTTTCTGGATGGGCACTAACTATGCGTCCTCGGCATACATTGATTCGATGCTAAAAGCCAGCCCACTCACATCCAAGCCGGTACACTTAAGCAAATGCTCCAGTACGTTAGCCGTTTTTAATTCACCGGTGTGATGCCTAACAAGCGCATCCTCCAAGCGGTTCAAGTAGGCCGCTATTTCATTTAATTGATCTTGGTTAATTTCAGCGTTCTCAGTTCGTGCGGCGACCAAGGTGCCCACCACGTTTTTACGCAGATCGCGATCACATAAATCTAAGAAAATTTCGCCGTAATCGGAACCTTTGGAATTAGTCATTTTATTTACCACCATCAATGAATATTTGTAGCGCAGCCCCAATAGAGGGTGGCCACACCGTTACCAACACCAGCGCCGTTCAATGCACTGCAAAACCGTTATTACAGAACGATGACTATACCACCGACGCACAAACCTGGGATCAACATGCGTTAAAAAAGCGCTTAAAAGTTTCGAAAACATCAAACAACACCCTAAAATCGCACCAATAAAAAACACAACAAGGCAATAATGCACCACGCGAGAACAATCTGACAGCCGTCGGTATTAATAACATAGGTTACGGCGATTATAGTGATCGCTTCAATGCGCACCCAAAGGGTCACAACAACTGCCTTGCTTAGGTTAGACTAGCCGTCGATACTCACATTGCCAGAAAGACTGCCAGCAAATGGACAACAATGAAACACGGCTTTCGCCAAGCAAGCATCCCGCCAGCGCTGCCACCGAACTGGACGACGGCACCGTTATACAGCCACTAAGCCAGCAAAACACACAACAGCCAGAGCGCCGCGCCCAGCAAAGCACGCAGGTATCTCCGGTGGAAGCTCCCGCCGACAATGATACCGATTTGGGCGTTATTAAAGACCGCTTTGAGCTGGTAAAAAGTATTGGCTCCGGCGGCATGGGGGATGTATTCCTCGCGCGCGACCGAGTGCGCATTGACATGGAAGACAGCCAGCCCTACGTGGCCATTAAAGTACTAAAAGGCAATTTCAGCACAATGCGCGAAGCGGCGCAGGCATTACAGCGCGAAGCCAAAAAAGCCCAGCTGCTGTCGCACCCGAATATTGTGACGGTTTACGACTTCGACCGCGATAAGGACCTCGTCTTTATTACCATGGAGTATTTACAAGGTGAATCCTTAGAGGATTACCTCAGCAACCGCGGTCAGATGCCGCCCGAGCAAGCGCTTAAAACCATTACACTAGCTGCCGAAGGTTTAGCTTACGCCCATAAAAAAGGCTACGTGCACGCCGATATCAAACCGGCTAATATCTTTTTAACCCGCGAAGGCGGTGTAAAAATCTTGGACTTTGGCATTGCGCAAGCCGTGCGCTCCACCCGCGAAGAAGCGCTATCGGCCGGCGAATCCTGGACCCAGTACGCACTCACCCCCTCTTACGCCAGCCCCGAAATGATCGCCCGCCAAGACTTGCACCCCAGCGACGACATCTACGGCCTAGGCGTGGTATTTCACGAGCTGCTAACAGGCAAACACCCATTTTTAGATGCCGATAACCGGCCCACGCCCGCCGACCAGGCCGCCGAGCGAAACGCCAAAGTCATGCCAATAAAAGCACTATCGCGCAGGCACCATAAGGCGCTGGTCACCGCGCTGAGCTTTGATGGCAAAACGCGTTACCCGAATGCGCGCGAACTCATTAAAGCCCTGCAGCCACCTAGCAAATTAAAATGGGCGCTCTATGCGAGCTCGGCCATCGCGGCCGCCTCAATTGTGCTAACAATCGCTGTGCAAACGCACCAACCCCCGCCACCGACTCTGGCCAACCTGCCCCCAGCACTCGATAAAACGCGCAACTTTATTAGCGAGGCAGACGAGCTGCTGGCCACCGGCGAAATTGGCATGGCACACCGCCTGTACGCGCAAGGTAAAAACGCCTTAGATACCACGGAAAACATCCCCCCTAAAGACTTGCAAGCTGCGCTATACCTGCTGCGCGAGCGGCGCGTAAACGTTATCGAGGCACTAACACAACGCCTACAGGATTCGACCCTATCGCGCTTTCAGCTGAAAGAAATTCAACTCGCGCTAGAGTACCTATACAATGACGAGCTAACTGACGATAAAGACCAAATTGCGCAGCAGATTGCGCAACTTAAACAGCGTATAAACAGCGAGGACAGCCAATAATGACAACGCTTAAAATGATGATAGCCGGCGGTTTAACCTTGGCATTGTCGGCCTGTGGTAGCGGCAATGTAAAAGACCTAAACACCACCGCCACCGAAGGCTTTAAAAACAAGGAAGACCTGTACGTTGTCGACTGCAAACTGCCGGGCCAAATGATGCGCTTGGGCAATATGCAGTATCTGGCACCGCGCCGCGCCACGCGCACAACGGCCGTTGACTGCCGCATTCGCGGCGGCGAATATGTCGAATACGACCGCGCCGACTACCGCTCTGCCCTTACCGTGTGGCTACCACCTGCACAAGAAGGCGACGCCGAGGCCCAAAACTACGTTGGCGAGATCTACGAGAAAGGCATCGGCGGTTCGCCCGACTACGAACAAGCCGCGCAGTGGTACAAAAAGGCGGCCGAGCAAGGCAATAGCCGCGCGCAGTTAAACCTTGGGTACTTTTATGAAAAAGGCTTAGGGGTAGAGGTCAATATGCCGTTGGCGCTCAACTATTACCGCCAGGCATCCGGCATCAGCGATGACAATCTTGTACTGAGCTCGCAAGCCAAAGCCGAGCTGGATAAAACCCGCACGGCACTCAATAAAGCCCTTCAGCAATCGAAAATTCAAACCCAACTGCTAGAGGCGCAAATAAACCAACTTAAAGACGAGCGCGCGCAATTGCCCGACCCCGAGCAAATGGAAGCCCTGCAAGAATTGCACAGGACGACTCTCGCCGAAAAAGCAGAACTGGAGGCCGAGATTGAATCGCTAAAACTGGTGTACCGCGGTTTTGAAAAAACCGAACAAACCGTCAGTACCAGCGCCCTAACTGCATCCGAAAGCCGCAAGATAAAAGACATGGACTTTGGCCGCTACTACGCGTTAATTATCGGCAACCAGGATTACCTCTACCTCGACGATTTGCGCTCACCCATTCGCGATGCCGAACGTTTACAGGGCGTTTTAGAAAACAAATATGGATTTACCACGTTACTTTTACAAGACGCGAGCGAAAAAGCGATTCTTAACACCATTAATAACTTTTACAGCCAAATCACCGAAAACGACAACCTGCTGATTTTTTACGCAGGTCACGGCGAAACCTCTGTTGCCGGCGGCAGCCAAAAGCAGCGCGGCTACTGGCTGCCCATTGACGCCCAAGACCAAAACATCAGTAGTTGGATTAACAATGCGGTTATCAGCGACCACCTCGACCGCATCAAAGCCCGCTCGATACTGGTGCTGGCCGACTCTTGTTATGCCGGTGGTTTGGGCGCCGAACAAAGCTCATTATTATTCGGCTTAGGCGGCAGCCAATTTAACGAGGCCGTGATCAAATCGGGGCTTAACAAGCGCGCCCGCGTAGTGATTTCATCCGGCGGCAACAAACCGGTACTCGACGGCACGGCGCAGCACCACTCAATATTTACCAAAGCCCTTGTCGAAGCGCTGGAAAATAACGACACACTACTGAAAGATAGCGACCTATTCTCGCACCTGGCCATTGATATCTCCGAAGTCAGCGCCAAGCTGAAAATGCCGCAAAAACCCGAAATGCGCCCTATCCGCGAAGCCGGCCACGAAGGCGGAACCTTCTACTTTTTACCACAGCAAACCACGCTCTAGGCCGCGCCGAGAAACAACGGGCTTAGTCAGAGCCCCTTTAAGCGCTACTTAAGCACTGCAATATCGACTCGGCCACACCGTCGCCGAGTCGATACATTGAATTTGCGTATAGCCCTTCCCTCGCGATGCCCATCGCGCTAGAATCCAACAGTTTTGTAAGGCAACCTAAAGGCTCGGCCTCCAGCGCCGCGCCCGTAGAACCTAGCGCTACAAACACACTGCCCGTGCGTTAAAGGAAAGGCCGCACAGGCAGGCAACGTTAGACGCGTGTTCGGCTTTACGCTAGACACCCACATGAAGGTAAAGGACTCACAGTGTTTGAACTTCAGGATTCAAAAGGCAACCGCTTTACGCTTAGCCGCGGCGGCTCGCGTAAAAACAGCAACGCCGCAGATGCCGGCAGCCCTCTTCAAATAAAGCGCCTATTGCGGCATTGTGACGGCATCGCACTGGTGCGCGCTTACAGCCACTTTTTTAGCGGCACCCGCGCTACCCAAAAGCCGCTAGCAGCCAATGCCAGCCACTCCAACAACGACCAAACCGTTGTATTTTCAACACATAAATTAGACGCCAGCCATATACACAGCCAAGCAAAAGGCTTGCCTGTTGCCCAGCGCGCCAGCGCGCAGCGCTTTAGCCGCGAGCGCCAACTGTTTGAGGCCATCGCCAATAACGAGCTGCAATTGGTGCAAACCTACGTTGCGCAGACGTTCGATATCAACAAAGCCGAAAAAGCCCTCAGCCTGTCGCGCTCGCGGTTATTATCCGATTTAAACGCCATCGCCATTAACGAGCGAACCGCCAGCCAAAAAACCGCCAACGCACAACGATCAAAAACCACACCCTCCCATTGGGGCGCCAGCAGCCACAACACACAAGGGCCGCAACCTCCTCGAACGCAGATTATTCAGCAACACTACCGCCGCTTTGTCGCCAGCTTGCCGCAAACCATTAAGGCTGACGGTGCCAGCATTAGCACCGCCCCCACCGGCACAACCGAAGTGCAATCGCGCGAGATGATCAAGGCGCTAGGCTTTAGCCCCAGCAAAGTGAGCACACAGCAATACCAACACGCACTGCAATTGACGTCTGCCCTATGGCGAGACAAGGGGCTTTACAAAACCCTTAATCAATTCGCCAACGCTTACGCCAGCTCACACCAAAACAACCACAGCGTGCAACGCAGCCGGCTCCAAAACGGCAGCGCAACAACCAGTGAGATTACTCACTTTGAACTCGCATTAACGCTACTACTGTGCCACAACCAAGACCCGCATAGCTTAAGCTCGCCCAGCGCGCGTCAAATTGAATTATTCCCCCGCTTTAAACAAGCGGGCCGCGGCCTGTGGGAAACCGCCGAAGCCAGCCGCGCCATCGCCGCCGAGCGTTTAACCTACGCCGGCAAAAACAGCGCCGCCAGCTTCAGCGACCTAGCCGCCGAAGACGCACCCGTGCGCGAACGCACCACCCCCGCACCCGTGCTCACCTATATCGAAATCCAACTGCTGGACGACCAAGGCGAGCCCGTCGCCAACGAGCCCTACTGGATTAAAGACCCAGAGGGCAACGAACACACCGGCACCACCGATGCCAGCGGCAAAGCCCGCGTCGACGGCATCCGCAACGGCAGCTGCCAAGTAGCGTTTCCGGAAATAGAAGGCAGTGGGATTCAGCAGTGTAGTGCTGGGGTGGATTGTTGTACGCCGGCTGAGGCCGAGCAAGAAGTCGTCTGGGCCGAGTTCACCCTAGAAGATGACGACGGTAACCCGATCGCCGACGAAGATTTCATTCTGACTTGCCCAGAGGGCAATGAACACTCTGGTACTACCGGCGCTGACGGCAGCGCCAAGGTAGAAGGCATCCAAGCGGGTGTGTGCTCTATCGTTTTCCCTAACCGAGATAGTGAGGCAGTTCAGGCATCCACAGAGAAGTCGAACTCTTCGTCAAACTCGCCCTCTCAACAGGACTCTCGAGAAACACCGAGCGCAACAAATACCGGCTCGACTAGTGCTGCTTCTGCAACCTCATCAGCACCAAGGTCACCAACGGCCAACTCTGCGCCTAGCGCCCCCCAATCGAGCCCAAAACCCACCGCGGCTAACGACGATTGCGGAATTTGCACAGCCACAACCCTCGAGACCAAGTGCTCCCATGCCGGCAGAGCCGTCGGGCCGAGCGGAGTATTGCAAGTTGTGGCCTCACCCAATACGACAAGTGCAGACGAAGTCTCAATGTTCGGTATGAAAGTCTCAGTCAAATCCGAAAGTGGCGGCAGTGACAAAATTACCACCGAACTCGTCCTAGAAAACAACAAATCGAGCAGCTGTTACCAAATCACAACACCCACTGGCCAACAAGTAGCGGAGCAG
>DATBNJ010000191.1:0-20707 GCA_036554385.1 Marinagarivorans sp.
CATTGACCTGACCGGCCATACACCACTGATCTATGCGATAAGCCGCAACAATATCCAAGCAACAACGCTTTTATTAAATGCCGGAGCCTCACCCAACACCCAAAATGCGCTCGGCGACACACCGCTTACCTTTGCGCTAAAAAATCAAAACGATGAGGCAGCGAAGTTGCTCATCAAAAGTGGCGCCAACATTAACCGAACTGATAACCTCGAGAATAGCCCGCTACATATCGCCACCGACCAAGAAAACATCGCTTTGGTAAAACTGCTACTCGAACGCAAAGCCAAGGTAAACCCGAAAAACAAAAAGTCGTTTACGCCACTCGATTATGCCAACAGTGAAGAGGTGCGCGCACTGCTTGTGGGCCATGGCGCTAAAGGTGGCCAACTACAAGCAATTGCCGAATTCAGATCGGAATTGACTGACGCAGAGCTGGCAAAAAATATCGCGCTTAATACGGAAATGATTAACGACGGTAACAACCCATTTAGAAACTGGCCACCGCTTAATATTGCCGCGTGGCGAGGCCAGCTAAAGCACGTAAATGTGCTGCTCAAAAACGACGATACCCGAAGCAGCATTAACGCCCGCGATGACAGCGGCCTAACCCCCCTTATGCGTGGAGCTTGGCAAGGCCACATCGATATCGTAAATGCGCTGATTAAACAGGGCGCCAACGTCAACTTGGTAACTGAAGAGGGCGAGTCTGCACTATCTTTGGCGGTACAAGCAAATTTCCCACTGGTTGTAGATATACTCGTAAGCAATGGCGCCACTGTAAGCCGCGCACAAGGGCTTGAGCCGCTTATTAATATTGCCGCTAAAAAAGGTAACGATGAAGTCGCTCAACAACTGCTGACGCACTCCCAAGCTATCGATTTAATCTTTGACAACAAAACGCCACTGATGTGGGCCGCGGAAACCGGCGATATAGAATTATTAAAGGCCTTAATCGCTAAGAAAGCCGATTTAAATCTCACGGACAATTTAAATCGCACGGCATTGTGGCTAGCCGTCGCCAAAGATCAAAAAACGGCGGTCGGCATCCTGGTGGGTGCAGGCGCTGACACAACCCTCGCTGACAGCGACGGTAATACTCCGCTGGCGCTCGCCAGTAAAAAAGGCGCTCCCGCCATCGCGCAACAGCTCGTACTGCCAGCAAGCGTTATCGATAAAGCAAATAAGCAAGGCAACACCCCCTTGATGCTCGCCGCCCAAGCCGGCAGCGATGCCATTGCACAAATGCTGCTAAAGCGCGGCGCTGATATTCGCGCGCGCAATAACATCAGCCTTACCCCATTAATGCTCGCCGCCCAAGCGGGGCATTTATCGATGGTCAAACTGCTTATCGCCGAGGGCGCTGATATTAAGCGCCGAAACAAAGACGGTAAAAACGCGGCTGAACTTGCCGAAATGGCCGAGCAAGCTAGCATTGCACGCTATTTGAAAAGCCAAAGGAGATCGTTTTTTGGCGGCTAGGCAACAACCGTGATGCCTAGCCCTTTAGCTGTTTGGCTCGGAGGGGTCACTTTTCTGGGCTGATGCTTCGGAGCCTATTCTCTCCTCTGCGTCACCCTCCCGAAAAGCCCGCATCGCCGAGCCTAAGCTGTCTATATTTTTCGCAAAATTTCGGCAGGCCTTGCAAACCATTCGGTGCGTTTTTAGCTGGCAATTTTGTACAAACGTTAAACGATGGTCGCGCTCTAATGAGGATAGCGTTGTGGCTTTTCGACAACTGATCATGTTGCCCTCCGCTTGAACAACCCAGTGCGACGTGATTGGCGCTGCGCTGATTCCGGGCCCAGCCAATTGAGCGCTAAGCATTGTTGCAAGCCCATACGGGCGCGGCACAAGAGCGCATTCAAGTTGGAGCGGGTAATGCCGACCTCGCCACAAATCTCCTGCGTCGTTAAGCCCAAAAACTCGCGCATCATAAAAACGCGCGCTTGCTTGGCAGGCAGCTTGTTCAAACACAACTCTAATACTTGCATAAACTGTTGTTGCTTAAGACCACTTTCAGGGCACTGCCAAACAGTCGGTTTAGCATCGGCTTGCCAATGGCCGCGAGCATCGAAATCACCTTCAACATCAAAGGTTTCTCTTTGTGGCGCCCTACCTTCGCGACGAAAAAAATCGACCATCTTATTTCGCAAAATAGCGAAAACCCAGCTGCGAAACGCCGCGCGTCCAGTAAAATCTTGCACGTTTTTAACGGCGCCTAGCAAAGCTTCTTGAACAAGATCCTCCGCTGCGGATTGATCGCGCACTTGCGTAGCAGCAAAACGCACCATTTGCTGACGCAACTGAGACATGTACGCGATGTCGCCAAAGTGGTCGACCACCGAATCTTCCGCGTGTTTGTAGCGTATCTTGGGGTCGATAGATTCTCTAATCACCATAAATGCCACCCACAAAAAAGGCGCCTACTGTGCGCCTCTTGCGACCTCTTGAATGCGTGCCACCATGGCTTTCATACCGCTGCCTCGGGTGGGACTTAGGTGTTTGAGTAGACCTAAAGCGTCGAAATAGGCTTCGATATCAAATGCCAAGATTTCTGCAGGCGTTTTATTATTGTACGCCGCTAACACAACGCCGAGCAGCCCTTTAACAATAAATGCGTCGCTATCGACCAAAAAACAGACCTTGCCATCTTGAAGGTACTCTTGAATCCACACTTGGCTCTGACAGCCGCGAATCAATTGCTCGTCAGTTTTAAATGCAGGGTCCATGGCGGGGATTTCCTTGCCTAAATCGATAATATATTTATAGCGCTCCTCCCAAGAATCAAAAAACGAAAGCGAATCCAATATATCGTCAGCGCTAATAGTGACACCAAAAGACAAGGGTGCTGCATTAGGCAATTCAATGGTCATTAGAAAAATAGCCCCGTTTCTAATTGCGCTTCTTCGCTCATCATTTCACGGCTCCACGGTGGGTAAAACACCAACTTAACATTAACTTTTTTGACATTGGGCACCAAGGCAACGCGGTACTCTACGTCACCAACTAAAACCGGCCCCATACCGCAACCAGGTGCTGTGAGTGTCATTTCTATATTCACTTCACCGCTGTGCTGGTCGATGGCAACGCTATAAATTAACCCTAGGCTTTTTAAATTCACCGGTATCTCAGGGTCGTAAACGGTTTCTAGCGCCTGCCATACTTGCTCTTCGTGAATCACGCCGTCTCCGGCATCGTCAAAACTTAACTGGTATTTTTCTAAACCAAGTGCATCAGCATCGGTGCCGTCGACCCGAATCATATTGCCTTGGTACACAATCGTATAATTACCGCCCAGTGATTGTGTAATGGTGACAAAATTATGCGCGGGAATTGTCACGGCATCGCCGACGGGGACCAGTCGACCAGGGCAATCACGTACCGTCGACACCATTCTTTGTTCAGACATAGTTATACCAACATTTACAGCTATCGGTTTTGTGCACAGCACATTGGGGGCACAAACATTGAAATATGTGGCTAAACGCTAAAACTTTCGCCACAACCACAAGCGTCTTTAACATTGGGGTTGTTAATGACCAAATTTTTGTTCACGCCTTGGGTGGTAAAATCGATGACCGTGCCTTGCAACGCGCCGATATGCTGCGGGTCAATATACAGACACAGACCGTTGGGTAACGGCTTGTCGATATCGCCGTCTTGCTTAGCGTCAACCTCGTCAATCACATATTTAAACCCTGTGCAGCCCGCCTCTTTTAAGGTCACACGAATAGCCTTTTTACCAGACTTCTCCAGTACCCGCGCAAAATGCTCGGCAGCCGTTTCGGTTACCGTTAACACGTCAGCGGAAGAAAAGCTCTGCACGGCCGATGTTGTTGGATGATTTGGTACTGTCATAGGACGACCCTCTTAACAAACCGAAAGAACTTTTAGGTTTGCTTATAATAGAAACTGTTTGGCCTTTTCGAGGCCGGCAAATAAGCGGTCAATATCATCGCGCGTATTATAAATCGATAGCGATGCACGCACAGTGCCAGGGATTTTAAACCGACTCATCAGCGGTTGCGCGCAGTGATGCCCCGTACGTACGGCAATGCCCTGCTGGTCCAGCAACATGCCCACATCCGAAGGGTGCGCGCCCTCTAACATAAAGCTAAATGCGCCGGCTTGATGCTCTGCTCTGCCGATGCGTTTGAGCCCTGCGCATTTTTGTGATTGCTCGATCATATAAGCCATTAAATCGGCTTCGTGTTCTGCCACTTGCGCGCGATCGAATTGACATAGGTAGTCTATGGCAGCCCCCAGCCCAATCACGCCTTCGATATGGGGCGTGCCCGCTTCAAACTTGAATGGCAAACCGTTAAAAGTCGTGCCATCAAAACTGACGGTATCGATCATCTCTCCACCGCTTTGATAAGGCGGCATAGCCGTTAAAAGCGACTCTCGCCCCCACAAAACACCGACGCCGGTTGGGCCAAATAATTTATGACCGCTAAATACATAAAAGTCGCAGCCCAGCGCTTGCACATCGACGGGAAAGTGAGCCACCGCTTGGGCGCCATCAATCAAGGTAGTAACACCTTTAGCTTTCGCCTGTGCCACCATAGCCTGTACGGGGTTAACGCTGCCAAGCGCATTAGACACATGACTAACCGCCAATAACTTAACCTTGTCTGTTAACAGTGATGAAAAAGCGTTTTGATCAATATCGCCGGCATCGGTTAACGGAATAGGTACGACCGTCGCCGACTTTTTTTCCGCCAACATTTGCCAAGGTACGATATTGGCGTGGTGCTCTAGCTCGGAGACCAAAATCACATCGCCCGCCGAAATGTGCTTCTCACCCCATGAGTACGCCACCAAATTAATGGCTTCGGTGGTGCCACGCGTCCACAAAACGTGCTCGGGTGCCGGGCTATTAATAAAAGCCGCGACTTTTTTACGCGAAGCCTCAAACGCTATGGTCGCTTTATCCGCTAAAGCGTGGGCGCCACGATGCACATTAGAGTTGTAGCCCATGTAATAATCGGCGATGGCATCAATGACCACTTGTGGCTTTTGCGTAGTCGCAGCACTATCTAAATACACCAAAGGTGCATCGTTAATACGTTGCTGCAGAATGGGAAATTCTTGCCGTACCGCATTGACATCAAAGACTTGGCTCATAACTTCACGACGCTTCAGTTGGCGTAAGAATATGCTGCGTTAGCTCGGGATTTTTGGCGAAACGCGTGGCGATAATAGGCCTTAAAAAGGCTGCTATGGCAGCATTTTCTAGCTGTTCAATTAATTCATTAATAAAGCCAAAGCTTAACAATACCTGGGCTTCTTCTTTGCTGATGCCACGTGAGCACAAATAATACATGGCTAGGGGGTCGATTTTCGCAATGGTGGCGCCGTGAGCGCAACGCACATCATCGGCGTAAATCTCGAGTTCGGGCTTGGTATTAACCTCGGCTTTTTCACTGGTTAATAAGTTTTTATTGCTCAACTCTGCCAAGGTTTTTTGCGCGTCTTTATGGATATGAATGCGGCCATTAAATACCGCACGCGCGCTATCACCAATAATGCCACGAAATATTTCGTTGCTGGTGCAATGTGGCACCTTGTGCTCAATACAGGTGTGAAAATCCGTTATCTGTTTGTTGCGCGGCAAATACACACCGTTATTGACTGCTTCGGCGCCCTCACCTTCAAACTGAGTAACAACATCAACCCGCTGCAAATTGGCCCCCATTGCAACATAAAAGCTATTGAGCCTAGCATTTTTTTGCAGCTGACTATAAACACCGCCAATGTGCTGATTTTGCTCACCTTCTAAATGCAATCGGTAGTGCTGGCACTGGGCGTTTTCGCCGACAAATAACTCGGTAATGCTGTTGGTAAATACCGTCGCACTGGCGCTGCTAGCAAAGTGCTCAACTAAGCTGGCGCGGCTACCTGTGTGCTGCAACCACAATACCCGTGCATTCACCGCACAAGCATCGGTTTGGGTGGCAATATTCACAATATGTACCGGCTGTGTGATGTCGGCATTTTTTGCAACTTCAACCACAAAGCCCTGCTCAAGCGCTGCGGTGTTTAAGTCGCCAAATAAGGTCGCGTGTTCGCCAGCAGCCCGATTAAAATATTGCGCCAATACGGCACTCGGTGCATCCGCCAAGGCTGTAATGTTTAAGCCACTAGGTAACGCCGACAAATCAGTTGATAACTGCGCCTGAAACTGCCCGTCAACAAAGACCAAATCGACGCTATTGAGTTGATCAATGGCGTATAACATATTGATATTGTCGAGCTCGGGATCGGCCGAAGGGCGAGACAAAAAGTTGCCGTCAGCTAAGGCCTTTACCGGCGTGTATTTCCACGCTTCGGTTTTACGTGTGGGCCACTGGCACTGCGCCCAAGCATCGCGTGCACGCGTTTGTTCGTCGGCGTGAATAGGCGAATTAGCGGCAAGGGCTAAGCCTTGTACTATTGCGGGGTGTTTCGCTTCGGCGGTCATTAGGCGGCCCCACCTTCCAACCAGCCATAGCCTTTTTCTTCAAGCTCTAAGGCGAGTGATTTATCACCGGATTTAACGATTTTTCCATCGGCTAGTACATGCACATAATCGGGCACAATGTAATCGAGCAAGCGCTGGTAATGCGTTACCACAATAAACGCGCGGTCCGGGCTGCGCAGTGCATTAACACCGTTGGCGACCACTTGCAGCGCGTCGATATCCAAACCCGAGTCGGTTTCGTCAAGAATGGCGAGCCTAGGCTCTAGTAGCATCATTTGCATGAGCTCATTGCGTTTTTTTTCACCACCGGAAAAACCTTCGTTTACACCACGCTTTAAAAACTGTTGATCTAAATCAACGGCTTTACAGGCTTCGCGCGCCTTTTTCATAAAATTAATGGCGTCTAACGCGGGTAAATCGCGTTGCGCACGCACGGCATCAACCGACGCTTTAAGAAACTCCATGTTGCTCACACCGGGGATTTCTACGGGATACTGAAACGCTAAAAACAACCCCTCGCGAGCGCGCACTTCACACTCGAGCTCTAGTATATTTTTACCGTCCAAGGTCGCGCTGCCACCGGTCACCTCATAACCTTCTCGGCCCGCAAGTACGTGACCCAAGGTGCTTTTTCCCGCACCGTTGGGGCCCATAATGGCATGTACTTCGCCAGCTTTAACCGACAGATTTAAACCTTTTAAAATCGCTTTATCGCCGACTTTGGCTTGAAGGTTTTCAATATTCAACATAGATATAATCTCGCAATAGTGTTGCCAGGCTGCTCCCGTAGAAGTTCCCCTGCAACCGAACACCGCGCGCTCGACGCAGTATTATTAAATGAATCTTTTCACGCTTCACGCAACGCAGTGGCGCTGTGCGCGGGCGGCGCTTAACTTAACCCACCGAGCCTTCGAGGCTAACTTCCAATAATTTACCGGCCTCAACCGCAAATTCCATGGGCAGCTCTCTAAACACCTCTTTACAAAAACCATTGACAATCATCGAAACGGCTTTTTCAGCATCAATACCGCGCTGCTGACACAAGTAGAGTTGATCCTCGCTGACTTTGGAGGTTGTCGCCTCGTGCTCAACCACCGCATTGGGGTTTTTGCTTTCTATGTACGGAAACGTATGTGCGGCGCACTCGCTACCAATTAACAGTGAGTCGCATTGGGTAAAGTTTCGAGCGCCGTCGGCGCCCGCATTAAAGCGCACTAAACCACGATAGGCATTCGAACTTTTGCCCGCTGAGATACCTTTACTAATAATGGTCGAGCGGGTATTTTTGCCCAAGTGAATCATCTTAGTGCCGGTATCGGCTTGCTGATAATTATTGGTTAAGGCAACCGAATAAAATTCGCCAACACTGTTATCACCTTTCAAAATGCAGCTTGGGTATTTCCAAGTTACAGCAGAGCCCGTTTCCACTTGCGTCCACGAAATACGCGCATTGGTGTGGGCAATACCACGCTTGGTCACAAAGTTATAAATACCGCCTTTGCCTTCGGAATCACCGGGGTACCAGTTTTGCACCGTAGAGTATTTAATTTTAGCGTTATCCAAACACACCAGCTCGACCACCGCAGCGTGCAATTGGTTTTCGTCGCGCATTGGTGCCGTGCAGCCTTCGAGGTAGCTCACCTCGCTGCCTTCGTCGGCAATAATTAAGGTGCGCTCAAACTGGCCAGTTTTGGCTTCGTTAATACGAAAGTATGTCGACAATTCCATCGGGCACTTCACACCTTTGGGAATGTAGACAAACGAGCCATCACTGAACACCGCACAGTTAAGCGCTGCGTAAAAATTGTCTTTGACGGGAACCACAGAGCCTAAATACTTTTGCACCAGCTCAGGGTAGTCGTGCACCGCCTCAGAGATGGGGCAAAATATTACGCCAGCCTCTTTTAAGTTTTCGCGGAAGGTGGTGGCAACCGATACCGAATCAAAAACGGCATCAACCGCAACCCCTGCCAGCATTTGCTGCTCGTGAAGCGGAATTCCGAGTTTGTTATAGGTATCGATAAGATCGGGGTCAACCTCATCTAAGCTTTTAGGACCATCGGCCATGCTTTTCGGCGCAGAGTAGTAGGACACCTCGTTAAAATCGATTTTCGGGTAGCTAACATGCGCCCACTCGGGCACGTCCATTTCCAGCCACTCACGGTAAGCCTTTAAACGCCACGCCAGCATCCACTCGGGCTCTTTCTTTTTTGCTGAGATAAAGCGAATAACATCTTCACTTAAGCCCGCGGCCAGCGTATCGGATTCAATATTCGATATAAAACCAGCGGCGTACTCTTTGCTGATAGCGTTGTCGATCTGCTCTTGCGACATAATAAAGTACCTAATGTTTAGCGTCTGGCGCGCAGTGTATTGACTGTGGCCACAATTTTTTGCGCGGCGTATTGCACATCGTCCAAGGTTGTATAGCGCCCAAAACTAAAGCGTAGGGACGCATGCGCTAAGTCCGGCGCCACCCCCAAAGCACTGAGCACGTAGGAGGGCTCTACGCTGGCCGAGGTACAGGCCGAGCCGGTCGAAACGGCCAAATCACGCAGTGCTGTGAGCAAGGTTTCGCCCTCAACACCCGAAAAGCTGAGGTTAACAATGGCATCGAGACCACTGTCATCGCCATTGCGGGTTACGCCGTCTAGCTCACTTAAACCCGCTAAAAAAGCACTACACAGCTGTTTGGCATGGGCCATATCTTTTGCCAAGCGCTGTTCTGCAACTTCTGCCGCCAAGCCTAAGCCCACGATTTGATGCGTTGGCAAAGTGCCCGAACGCATGCCGCGCTGATGGCCCCCACCGTGAATTTGAGCACTAATAGCCACTTGTGGATCGCGCTGAACATACAGCGCCCCCATGCCTTTCGGGCCGTAAAATTTATGCGCCGATAAGCTCAAGGTATGAGCGCCGAGAGCTTTCACATCGACGGGCAATTTGCCAACGCTTTGCGCAGCATCGACGTGCAAATAAATATCGCGCGATCGGCAAAAGGCGGCAATATCGGCAATGGGATTTATTACCCCCAGCTCGTTATTAACATGCATGACGGCCACCACAATCGTGTCGTCACGGGTCGCGTTTTTAACCTGCTCTGCGGTTACCACACCGTTTTTTTGCGGTGCCAAATAAGTAACCTCAAAACCGTTTTGCTCGAGGTAAATACACGGGTCCAGCACCGCTTTATGCTCGATGGCCGAGGTAATAATGTGCCGCCCCTTGTCGCGGTGCGCAAACGCCAAACCTTTAAGCGCCAGATTATTCGATTCCGTTGCGCCACTCGTCCACACAAGGCTGCGCGGGTCAGCGCTTAACAGCCGCGCAAGTTGCCCTCGGGCCTTTTCCACCGCCGCCTCGGCTTGCCAACCAAAAAAGTGCGCACGCGACGCTGGGTTGGCAAAATTACCGTCTCGGGTTAAGCAGCTCGCCATGGCTTTTGCCACATCCGCATCCACCGGTGTGGTGGCTGCGTAGTCGAGGTATATTGGTGTTTTTGGTTTCACAGCGCTTCTTCTTTCACTTCTTTTGGTAGCTCGTCGGTGCGACTACCCAACACTCGCGGTGCTTGTTTTGCGCAGTCGCTTAAGGTCTGGAGGCATCTGCTGGCGCCAAACCCGCTGAGGCTTGCACCGCCAGGGCGCTAAAGCGAGGGAATACTGATTTTTTGCTCTAATTCAGATGCCTTATCACCGGCTCGAGAATCGTCGCAGCGTTCCGCGTGATGCCGCTTAGCGACCAAATCGGCCAAGCTTATCTGGCTTAAAAACTGGTGTATTTGCTGGCTTAGGTCTTCCCACAAGTAGTGGGTCAAGCAAACTTCACCTTGCTTGCAATTGCCCTTCCCCGCGCAGCTTGTTGCATCAACGGATTCATTAACCGCATCAATAATTTGCGCCACAAAAATATCGGCTTGTGCATGTTTCAGGCGATAACCACCACCGGGCCCACGTACGCTTTTCACCAAGTCATTTTGCCGAAGCTTGGAAAACAGCTGCTCCAAGTACGACAAGGAAATGTCCTGTCGACTGGAAATGTCCGCCAAACTCACCGGGCCTTCAGTGCTAAATAAGGCCAAATCCAGCATTGCCGTCACGGCATAGCGGCCTTTTGTTGTCAAACGCATAGTCATCGCCTCTGTATTCAGAGCCGAATTATCGAATACCTGACTAAATCAGTCAAGTATTGTCCGCCTCGGGTTACTTTTTGCTAACCTTCTCATGTTCAGCCAGTTTTGCTTCCAGCGCTGCTATTTTGTTATCGGTATGGAAAATGTAGTTCTGCGTTGCTGTCAGTACGCCGCGCAGGATGTTCAGCTCCATTTGGTCCGGTCGAACCCGACCGTACAATCGGCGTAGGCGCGTTAGCGTCTGGCGCGGGTTGCCCTCTTCTAAAAAGCCTAAGGTTTCCAGCGTTTTTTGCAGATGTTCAAAATAGTGCTCAATGTCTTTTTGGGCCGCTGGCGGCATGTCCCACTCATCAAAAGATACTGGCTTACCAGCCTCGGCGGCCAGTGCACTCATACGAATCTCGTAAGCAATTACCTGCAAGGCCGCGGCGATATTCAGCGAGCTGTATTCCGGGTTGGCGGGAATATGCACATGGTACTGGCACTTGTGCAGCTCTTCGTTGGTTAAGCCTCGGTCTTCGCGACCAAACAGTATGGCAACGTCGTGCTGATGGTCTTTTGCCTCGCTGTAAACCTTATCACCGCATTCACGCGGGCTTACGAGGGGCCAAGGAATGCGACGGCCTCGGGCGCTAGTGCCCACCACTAAACGACAATCGGCAATGGCTTCATCGAGGGTTTCAACGACCTCGGCTTGTTCGAGCACATCGAGCGCACCTGCTGCACGCCACTGCGCTTGATCAGCAGGGAAGTCTTTTGGAGCCACCAACACCAGGCGCGACAAGCCCATATTTTTGATAGCGCGGGCGGCCGCGCCAATATTGCCGGGATGCGAGGTATTTACCAGCACCATGCGAATGCGGTCAAACTCTGGACGAATGCGATCTGGCTCAACCGAGCTCATAGTCAGTACCCCAACAAAATAATGTGATCTCCGTCAGCGCATGAGAGCTACCATGCTAACCAGCGCACTGGCAGCTTCGCAAACACCACGACGGCGGCAGAAAAAGGGGCGCGATTCTACCAGAAGATGCTCAAGCTGTGTGCGCTTCGAACAGCAACCCTCACTTCTACAACTTACGAGCCTAGGGCCTAACGAGTGCGGGCTCGATACACCACCCACTAAAGTAGCATCAGTGGGCACGAATAAGGCGTAAGGCGTTATACTCGAGCCACGCTACAACATTCCCATAAAAAGGTTTATCCAATGGCTTCTCCTGCGCGCGGACACTCCCGCCCCTTACCCTCGGCATTCAATCGCTTGGCAATGGTTGCAAGCAAACTTTACCTGCTTTTGCTGACCGCCTTTGGCCTCTCGGGCTGCGTCGAAATGCCTTTTAAAAACGCTGCACCCTCGGCCAACAGTGCCGTGTTTAGCCACTTTGAATACCGCGGCGAAGACGCGCTTTTTGCCGCACCTTTGGCCGACGATCAATACCAAAACCCAGTGCTTGCGGGGTTTCACCCCGACCCGAGCATTACCCGTGTTGGCGATGACTTTTATCTCATTAACTCGTCATTTGCATTCTCACCCGGCATTCCCATTTTTCACAGTACCGATTTGGTCAACTGGCGCTCATTGGGCCACGTGCTAAACCGAGCGGGACAAGTTGACCTCGATGAGGCAGGCGTTTCACGCGGTATTTACGCACCGACTATTCGATACCATCAAGGCACTTTCTACGTGATAGCCACCGCGGTAGACCACGGCGGTAACTTTATTGTCACGGCAAACGACCCCCAAGGCCCTTGGTCTGATCCTATTTGGTTGCCGGAAGTCACCGGTATCGACCCCGATATTTTCTTTGATGACGACGGTCGCACTTATATTGCTCACAACAGTGCACCCGAGGGTGAGCCACTTTACGAAGGCCATCGCGCAATTTGGCTATGGGAATACGACCTTGCCAACAAACGGGTTGTCGCCAACAGTGGGCGTGTGATCGTGAATGGCGGCGCCGACATCAGCCAAGAACCCATTTGGGTGGAAGGACCGCACCTTTATAAAAAGGACGGTTGGTACTACCTAACCTGCGCAGAAGGCGGCACGGGACCGGACCACTCGCAGGTTATTTTTAGAAGTAAAAAGGTGAGCGGCCCGTTCACACCCTATGAAAACAACCCCATCTTAACTCAGCGTGACTTGCCCAGTGACCGCCAGCAGCCCATCAATAATGCGGGCCATGCCGACTTTGTGCAAACGCCGAGCGGCGAATGGTGGGCGGTATTCTTGGCGGTGCGCAACTACCAAGAAACACAGTTTAATACCGGCCGAGAAACCTTTTTATTACCAGTGACCTGGCGCGACGGCTGGCCGCATATTCTGCCCGCCAAAACGCCCGTTCCCGCTCGCTATACCAAACCCAAAGGTCTTAACAAAACCCCAAATGCCGAAGCCTTTACGGGCAACTTTACGTGGACTGATAGCTTCGAGCAAAAAAGCCTATCCCATCGCTGGCAAATGCTGCGAACCGGCCATAACAACTGGTACCAATTACAACCTGAAAAAGGCCACATTGCATTAACCCCTACCGCAACCACGCTGGCCGATACTCGGCAGCCTGCTGCGCTATTGCATCGCCAGCAGCACACACGCTATTTTGCGACGACAACCCTTTTGCTGCCCACCCCTGCCGAAACATCCGCCGGCATCACGGCCTTTCAAAACGAAGACAACCATTACTACTTTGCCGTCAAAACCACCGACAAGGGTTTAACCCTATTTTTAGAGCAGCGCATTAACGGGCTGGCCCACGCACTAATGTCGGTCGAGCTACCTCAACGCACGAACACCGTAAACTTAGAGGTCAACGTGGATGCAGGCGCCATTAGTTTTTATTACCAACTCGCCAATGGCGATAAAGTGTTGCTGGCCGAAAACCTCGATGCCAGTATCCTTAGTTCCGACGTGGCCGGTGGTTTCGTCGGCGCCCATGTCGGTTTACACGCTCGACAAGAGCCCGCGGCAGAAAATTCAAACTAAAAGTTAGGTCCATTTACCACACTGACCACCCCTACTGGATGGGAACCTCGCAGCAGGGGTGGTCACCTTAAGGCGCCGACAAAAGCATTTGCACGGCGTGAGACAAGAATAAGTAGTGAGCACCCATCGGGATTACGTATTCATTTTGCCCCCAAAAAAATGGCCAATCACTTTTGTTCTCGGGATAATCAGGCGCCAACACTAAAACGCCTGGCACGATACCGCCCGGGATAAACGAAAAATCTGCGCGGTTAGTACCGTAGGCATTGGTTTGCGACTGCGCACCAACCCCGGACACAAAACTGTAGTTGGAATCTGGGTGGGTGCCGAGCAAATAATGCAAGCTGTTGTATACGGTATCTTTGCCAAACTGCTGCGGGAAAGTTCTATGCAGCCAGTAGTGCAGAATGCCGTGGCCCATTACCGAGCCATTGCCAGCCCAACCACCGCGAGTTATCGGCACGCCATAGGGGTTTTCTAGCGCGAGATCCCGCAGTTTGTCCTGCTGCGCCAACGCCAGCGTTTTTAAGGTCGCTTTATAACTGGCATCCATTTTGGGCACGGCCATCATAAACGGCACTAAGTTAAACCCGTTCAGGGAGTTGTCGGCAGAAGTTAGCGCTTGCTGCACGGCGTCGCGGTATTGTGCGCCACCGGTCGCCAACAACAACTCAACCGCCGCTTTTAGTTTTTCGTCTTCGAGCTTACCGCCAGTGGTGTTGCCGAAGCGGTACCGGTTGGGCTCTCGGCTGGCCTCCTTCGCCCATACGCGCAACGCGGTATTTAAGGACTCATCCGCCAACTCGGGATTATGCGATTTTAGTACACGACTCGCCGCAGCTAGGGCCGCCGCAGACCCATAATTCAACGCAGAGCTATTACTGGTAAATGCCCAGCGATCGTCAAAACGACCACTGTGAGTGCCAGTTTCTGGCATAACGTCTTCAGTGGGCGTCGGGTCGATGGTGCTGGGCTCGTACATCGCGCCCACCTTGCGGCTTTTGGCGTGAGGGTCGAGTTTAGCGCTGTAAATTTTATTATCGGTTTTGCTGGCCGCATCCCCCAAGTACGGATACTGATACAAGCGCCCTGCGACAATGCCCGGGATAGCGTGACCAATTGCACGGTGCTGCGCCAATAGCGCCAAAGTGCCGTGTTCAATTTGCTGCAGTAAGTCGTCCGCGCCATCGGGGCGATTAATTTCGACATATTTTTTTGCATGATCAACCGTGGTATTGTCCCGCTTTACGCCGAACTGTTCTACCACGTGAACTAACTGTCGAACAGTTTGGTATTGCGACTGTGTGCGAATGTCGTAATCGCCCGCATCATACCAACCGCCATAATTTAACCCCGGAATGTGCTCAAACGGCTTGAAAGGTGTATCGAGGTTTTCATCGTGTGCAAATAAATCAAAGTGCTCATAATTTGGAGGTGCCTGCAGCGCATCGTCCATATGCGATAAACCGTGCCATGTTCGGTACGCCTCTTTTACCAGCATATGGTCCATTTGTACGGGGAAGAAAAAGTCTAACGTGGGCTGCCAAATACTCGCAAAAACATTTTCGTCAATGGTAAACGCATGGGTCTTTTGCTCGCCATATTGTAATTGATAAACACCCGGCTCATCGATGTGGGTAAAATCAAACGTAAGATAGTTATAACGTAAATATTGCCCCCAGCGATCAGGCTGCCCTTCAAAGGCAATCTCACTTTCACCACGGTCATTTATTTTCAGCAACTGCATTTTTTTCAGCGCTTGGGCATTTTTATCCAGCTCGATAACCGCCTGTTTCTTTTGCGCAGGGTGGTAACCCACTTGGGAGTGAGCAATAACGGCTGGGCGAAGCCAGTTTTCCTGACTATTGATATCCAGCTCCCACTCAACAACGACCCCGCGCTGCTCAGACGGAAGCAAGCTGCGCACAACGTACCAACCGTTTTGCGCTTTGGTGCGGCCATCGTAGAGCTTGAGCAAAGTGCCGGGCTTAGTGCTACGCAGTTTTATGCGGTGCTCGGGGTCTTCCGGAGCCAACACAATGCTCTGCCCCTGTGCCAACGGCGAGGGCTCCGTCAGGCCACTAGCGGCTACGAGCATTCCCGAAGGCGTGGACGCCGAACGAGGGAAATGCCCTACACGCGAATCGGCGATAAATGTTTTATCCCAATAAACCGACGGTAAAAACTCGAGATTAAAGCCCGCTTTGCCTTCGAGCGATTTAGGCAATGGATCATCTAATACCACCTGCACAAGAAACTTGTCCTGCTGCTGGGTAGCGACAACTGTGTAGTTAAACTGCCACTGCGGGTAATGCATGCGGGTCACGATGCGGTTTTTATCGTGCTCGACAGTGCGCGATACCAATTGCCCAGTACCATCCCACTGCTCAGGTGTAGGCAGCAAGCGCACATCGCCATTAGTCGCCGTGCGTTCGCCGTGGTGAATAATTTCGACGCCGCTGGTTTTTGCATCAAAAAACATACCGCCCGGCACGCTATTAAAGGCTAATAAATTCACCCCCGGACGCTCAAAGTATTCTTGCTGAGTAAGCACCGGCTCTGCTTTTTGGCCTTGTTGTATGGCGCAACCGGAAATGAGTAGCAGCCCTGTGGTAACCACGGACGCCGTAAAACGAAACATACGCACTGAGTTAATCATTTTTTACCTTTATCTTGGTTTATTTTTGCAAGGTAGTTTTCGCTGTGTTTTTCATCTCACGTAGGTGGCGATATCCAAAGACACAGAAGACGTAAACACTAGCACATTCCCAGTCGCCAATTGCTGGCAAAGCGAATAAAACACGCCAACAAAAGCCACATGGTGCTTTAACTTCAGTACAAATCAAAAAAGTATAAAATAGAGGTGAAAATTGTCGTGTAGGAAAATAAAAACGTGAATACAAACATTAAATATCAACGACTGCATTATGGCGTTAATGTATTGTGTTTAGTATTGTATCGGCGCGTTAAGGCGTCACCAATGCACTATCGCGAAAGTCACTTAATAACCTGTGAATGTGAGGATAACAGCAAGCATTAC
Organism: Marinagarivorans sp.; assembly: GCA_036554385.1. Lineage (GTDB taxonomy): Bacteria > Pseudomonadota > Gammaproteobacteria > Pseudomonadales > Cellvibrionaceae > Marinagarivorans. The sequence goes on from DATBNJ010000191.1 coordinate 16,620, forward strand.
AACAGAACAAAGCGAGGCTATAAAGCCCGCACTTTGTTTAAAGAAAGCCGGCGCCTTAGCCGTGCAAATCAAACCGGTCGGCATCCATAACTTTGGACCATGCAGCAACAAAGTCACCAACAAATTTTTCCCGCCCGTCATCGCACGCGTAAACTTCCGCAATTGCGCGCAAAATCGAATTCGAACCAAATACCAAGTCCGCACGGGTAGCTGTCCAGCGCAACTGTCCGGTTGACCGCTCTCGCCCCTCATAGAGGCCATCTCCTGCGGCTGCCCATTCGACGCTCATATCGAGTAAATTAACAAAAAAGTCATTGCTTAATGTTTCGGGCTGCTCGGTCAATGCGCCGTGCGCCGAATGATTAAAGTTTGTATTGAGCACCCGCATACCACCGATAAGCGCAGTCATCTCCGGTGCACTCAAGCCCAATAACTGTGCTTTCTCGACAAGCAGTTCTTCGCTGTGTTGAGCATGCTCGGGCTTGTGGTAATTGATAAAACCATCCGCGACAGGTTCAAGGTAGTTAAATGACTCAATATCGGTTTGCGCCTGGGAGGCATCCGTGCGGCCGGGGTTGAAAGGCACATTGACCGCGTGGCCGGCCTTTTCTGCAGCTTTTTCAATGGCTGCAGCGCCACCTAAAACGATCAGGTCGGCCAGCGAAACAGGCTTGGGAAAGCCTTGCTGAATCGTCTCTAGAACGTGAATGACCTTCGAAAGCTCAACCGGCTCGTTAACGGCCCAAGCCTTTTGCGGCGCCAATCGAACGCGAGCGCCATTGGCGCCGCCACGCATATCAGAGCCACGAAACGTTGAAGCCGACTTCCATGCGGTCGAAACAAGCTCGCCAATGCTCAGCCCACTGGCAAGAATTATTGCTTTAAGTGACGCGATATCTGCACTATCGATAGGCTCAACACAAGCGGCAGGGATTGGGTCCTGCCAAATTAGCTCTTCGCTTGGCACTTCTGGGCCTAAATAGCGGGCACGCGGCCCCATATCGCGGTGTGTTAACTTAAACCACGCCCGTGCGAAAGCATCGGCAAAAGCTGCTGGGTCCTGTAAAAAGCGGCGAGATATTTTTTCGTAGCTGGGGTCAAAGCGCAACGAGAGGTCCGTCGTCAGCATCATTGGCTTGTGTTTTTTATTGGGTTTATAAGCATCGGGGATCACCTCTTCAGCGCCTTTGGCCACCCATTGATGGGCGCCAGCAGGGCTTTTGGTTAGCTCCCACTCATACCCGAATAAATTTTCAAAAAAATAGTGGCTCCACTGGGTTGGTGTTTGTGTCCAGGTAACCTCTAACCCCGACGTAATAGCGTGCTCACCTTTGCCCGTTTCGTGCTTGCTCGCCCAGCCAAAACCCTGGCTTTCCATCGGCGCCGCTTCCACGTCAACAGCCACCAGCGCAGCATCGCCCGCACCATGGGTTTTACCAAAGGTATGGCCGCCCGCAATCAATGCAACAGTCTCTTCGTCGTTCATGGCCATTCGCTTAAATGTCTCGCGAATATCCTGCGCCGCCAATACCGGATCGGGGTTGCCATCAGGGCCTTCGGGGTTTACGTAAATCAGGCCCATTTGCACTGCCGCTAATGGGTTGTCCAGCTCACGATCCCCCGAATAGCGGCTATTAGGTTGGTCACTGGTCGCCAGCCATTCTTGTTCTGCGCCCCAATAAACATCTTGCTCTGGCTCCCAAATATCCACACGGCCGCCAGCGAAACCAAAGGTTTTGAAGCCCATAGACTCTAGCGCCACATTGCCGGCCAAGATAAAAAGGTCGGCCCAAGATATTTTTTGCCCATATTTTTGTTTGATCGGCCACAACAAGCGCCGCGCTTTGTCTAAATTGACATTGTCGGGCCATGAATTCAATGGCGCAAAACGTTGCGAGCCCGTGCCGCCGCCACCTCGGCCGTCTTGCGCACGGTAGGTGCCTGCGCTATGCCACGCCATGCGAACAAATAAACCACCGTAGTGGCCAAAATCGGCCGGCCACCAATCCTGCGAATCGGTCATTAAGGCCGTTAAGTCACGCTTAACGGCGCCGAGGTCCAGAGACTTAAAAGCTTTGGCATAATCGAAGCTTTTATCAAGCGGGTTTGACTTTTCTGAGTGCTGAGCAAGAATCTCCAACCTAAGCTTGTTCGGCCACCACTGCTGGTTGGTGGCCCCACGTGCAACAGCGTGGTTGAATGGGCATTTCGCATCGACCATAGAAGATACTCCTTGTAAGCGCATAGTGCGGTTTAGTAAGAGTGAAAAGTCTAGTTCAGCTAACGCAGGCTGGCCATGCACAAGCGAGCTTCGACGACAAAATACCTATTTTTGGCGCAAAAAATTACTCCGCTGACTTAACGGCGCTTATAAAAATACGATTTTTTATTGCTCGATGCAGCACGCACTTACGCTTTTGATTCAGTAGGCAGTGCAATGGTCAGACGGAAAAATTACAGGGGCAGAAGTCGCGCGAAGATAGCGAAGCAGAAGACAAGCTCAGTATAAGCCTTTAAGTTAATGACTTACACTGAGCTAAACGAGGAATTACTTCATATGTTTATTCACAAAATCAACAACGGCGTTTAGGGTTTTCAGGCGCGTTGCGTTTTGCTCTAGGTAGTGAGTTTCACCTTTTAGCTTGATGTATTTCACGTCTTTCTTAGCGCGTTTTAAGCTTGATGCCATATCCTTTGACTGGTCAATATCGACCCGCTCGTCGTGCTCTCCGTGAATGAGTAGCACGGGCGCTTTAAAGTTATCCGCCTTATAGTAGGGTGAAATCGCCTTGTAAGCATCTTTGTCGGCACCCTCGTCGTCGACATACTTGTCTAGTATTTGGATCCACGAGTGGTCTCGACCAAAATTAAATTTATCCTTTTTCATCATATCCCACATATTGCCGATACCATTAATGGATACGATACAACGGTATTTATCGGGGGTGCGCGCCCCATTGGCCAAGGCCGCATAACCGCCGTAGCTAGCACCGACAATACACACACGGGATTTATCGACGATACCTTTTTCGATGGTAAAGTCTAAGGCGGCATTAATATCATCCAGCATTTTACCACCCCACTCACCATAACCCGCTTCGATAAAACTCCAGCCAAAGCCGGTAGACCCTCGATACTGGGGTTGAATAACGATGTACCCTTGACTTGCCAGCGCTTGCGCAATCCAGTCAAACTCAATGCTATCGTTGGCTCTAGGCCCACCGTGGGGAAGGACAACAGCGGGCAGGTTTTTCATCTCCGACAGCTTCGCTTTGGGTATCGTAAGCAAGGTGGGGATGGTTAAGTGGTCGCTGGCCGTAACGTTTACAATGGCAATGGGATTTACATGTTCGGTTTTAATCGCTGGCCGTGAATCACTGATAAATTGTGCATTAAGCTTTTCGTCGAATAAATAGTATTCACCGGAAAAATTTGAGCCGGCAACGTAGACTAGAATTTTCTTCCAGTCGTCACTCCACGACTTGATGGTGACCGCATTCCCGGAAAACTTGTCGAGTAGGTTTTTAACCCGCTTATCGAGTCGCTCATCGAAAAATTTATAGCTCGGCAAAAAACCACGATAGCGAACACCATAGACCACTCTATTGTTGTCTGTGATTACATCATCGATATCATGCTTGTCATTATTAATGTCCGACAGAGCAAAACTACCGTCTTTAAGCGACATAGTGTAGTACTGGCGGCGATCGCTTTCGTCATAAGCGAGCACTACAAGCGACTTATGGTTTTCTGTAATACCGACGATACTAAACGACAGGCGCTCAACTTTCTCACTATAAATCGTGTGCCATTTAGAGCCGCGCCTAACCCGCACCTCGTGTAGATTTGAGCGCTCGCTGTACCGTTCTTCAACGAAGACATCGCCCTGTTTGTCGATAAAAAAATCAATGGCATTTCGGTCACCACCGCTAAGGTTGGCGGGCCTGCTGGGTGACGCTAGCTCGACCTTCATTACTGAGTAATCAACCTTATCGGAATACGACTGTTGATTGGCTTTATTTCTGAACGAACCGCTATCTCGCTGAACAACCAATGCTGGCATATACACATATTTTTTATCTTTGGAG
>DATBNJ010000284.1:0-1855 GCA_036554385.1 Marinagarivorans sp.
TAGCCATTGCCGGTACCAAATGGGCATTGCTGTATGTATTCAGAGCCATAAATCGACAGTGCATAGCCAGTCGCCCAGCCGATTTGCCGCATGGGAGGGCGGGCAGCAGAGATGTCGCCAGAAAATGTTCGGCAAAAATCCTCATCTAGCACTAGTTCGTTACTTAGGCCCAGCTCTTTAAAAAGAATGCTGCTATGGGTTACGTATTCTGGTTGGGGTAACGGGGTCGGTTTTACTGGCACGTAATGCCCCGAAAATACTTGGCGAGCGTGGCGATCATGGCCGTCGCACCTAGCATCAGGGTCGGCCTTTAAGTTATCCAGCAGAGAATAATCCGCCAACTGTGAAAATTCATCAAATGTATTCAGGTATGATTTGCTCGATGGTTTAGCTGAATGCGTCACTGTGGTACCCCCTAAAATTTGAATCGTTATTACCAGCCCTTACCATACGCGAAGGTAATGGCTTTGTGTTTATCGCTTGTTTATCAGGAAGGATACGGTATATCATATCTTCCGTTACTTGCTATGTCTGTTTTATGCACAGTAAGGCCTATATGTGGAGCAAAATGTGAACAATTTTTTTACCCAGGCAATCATCCTTTTGGGTGCGCCTCTTTCCGTCTTCAGTGCTGCATCCGTAACCGCGCAACCTGATGACGCAGATAGCGATAATATTGAAACCGTGACAGTTATAGGCTCGCATCAAGCCTACCAAGGAGATTTCAGCGCACTCGAAACACCGCAGGCAGAACTTAAAATTACTACCGAGGACCTGCAAAATGCCGGTGCCCTTGATTTGGATCAGGCGCTGGATCTTTCCGCCTCTGTAGCCAGACAAAACAATTTTGGCGGGCTTTGGAATAGCTTTGCGGTGCGCGGATTTGTTGGGGACGCTAACCTGCCAAGTAATTATTTGGTTAACGGCTTTAATGCTGGCCGCGGTTTTGGGGGGCCGCGAGATCTTTCTGGTGTCGATTCTGTGGAAGTTCTGAAAGGCCCTCGTGCAGCACTCTTTGGCCGTGGTGAACCCGGTGGCGCGATCAATCTTATCGCCAAGCGGCCGACCTTTGAAACTGAAGGTGAAGTAACGCTTTCGGTCGGCAGTTTCAGCACCTACCGCACCGACGCGGATTACACCACGGCACTAACCGATGCCGTTGCGATACGATTGGTTGGCTTCTACGAAGATGCGGAAAGCTTTCGTGATACGGTCGAAACAAAGAAGCAGGGCTTTTTCCCCTCATTATCTTGGAAAGTTAACGATCAAAGCCAACTGAGCTATGAGATTGAATACAGCGAGCAAGAGATTCCTCAAGATCGCGGTGTGATCGCCATAGATGGAGAGCTTGGCCTTATCCCTGAAAGTCGCTTTCTTGGTGAGCCGGGCGACGGGCCTGTTGAAGCCGACGTACTCGGTCATCAGTTAGAGTTCCAGCACGACTTAAACGACAATTGGAGTGCATTGCTTGGGCTAAATTTAAGAGATACTTCTTTGCAGGGTTTCGCTACAGAAAATGGCTTTGGCGCGCCGGATGAGGACGGTGAATTTGGTCGTTTTCGCCGTTACCGTGACTACGATGCCACATATGAGGTATTTCGAGCTGAAATTAGTGGCAGCTTCAGTACAGGCGGGTTAGTCCATCGAATTATCGCGGGTGCCGATGCGGATAAGTTTGAAAATGACCAAGTACTTCTGCGTATTCGAGATAGGGATGATCCTGATGGCGCTATTAATCAGGATATCAATATTTTTAACCCGGTATATGGTGCGTATCCACTTCCGGCCCCACTTCCAAATACTGACCGTGTGGAGACCCAGAAATCCATAGGCGTATATATTCAGGATCAAATTA
>DATBNJ010000210.1:0-2425 GCA_036554385.1 Marinagarivorans sp.
TGGTCGGTAAATGCCGAATTGATTAAGGCTCCGCCCGCCGCGCCAATAATGGGCATGGCCTGGGCGGCAACCTTTTCGCTTACGGGAATGCTAAACCGAATGGCCACCTGATTAATAAGGCGCATTAGCTCCGGCGCGCTTTTGGCATTAAGACCTTGCTGGCGAGGTGTTTAGCTGCATCAGATACCGATTTAGCAAGCCCTGCGCGGATGCCGAAGTAGCCAGTTTCTGCGTCGTCGTCATTGGGCCCGCCAAGCGCAAATACCTGCAAGCCCGCCAATTGTGCTTCTTGGCGATTCAATAGCTCGCCCTCGCTGTGTGCGATATCGGCGATTGAGCGCAACATAATCGTTGTGCTAATTGGCAGTCCAATGGCCAGCGCCGGAAGTCCAAAAGCGCCGCCAAAAGCCCCCATCAGCGTTGCCCCCGCTCGGTTTAGCCGGTTGGAGGGCGGCGCAATCGGGCCACGCATTGTAAATATTACAGTGTCGAGCGCTGCGCTTAGCGACAATACCCGGGTTTTCGAGCAGGTTTTTCGCCTCTCTGAGTGCTTGAATATGATCTTGTGTTAACTGATTCACCAATCCTCCCAGCGATATCCGACAGCTGAATACAAGCAATAAGTTTAGCTAAGTGGTCATTAAAGTACCTGTGCCCGATCCTTGCATTCCCTAGGCTCTTATAAAGTATTCTTGGGTGGCACGCCAAATGCGCCTACCCAAGAATGGTTAATTTTTTTACTAATACGGCTGCTCTGCCCAGTGGCGTGCACCGATAGCATAAAACGAGAGCTTAGATTATGGATTACCGAACGCAGGAGAGTAATGTTGACCCCGACAAAGGCTTGCCTACGGTAGCGCAGCCTGACTGGCAAGTTAAGCTGAAAAAGCGGGCTCAATTATTGAGGCCAGCAGAAATACTGCCGTACCGTGGCCACGGTACGCGCCATAGTTTGCAAATCAAAGGCCGAGTTACCGAAGCCGCCGGCAAAAAAAGCGCATTATTTAAACGCTATACAGGGTTGCATAACTCTTTGACTATAATTAGAAGTTTGTGTGCAGACGCAATGCCGGGAGCTCTGATAGAGGCTCGTTATCGAGGAGAAACACAGCGATTCTATACCGATAGCGAGGGCTATTTTTTATTAAATTTTTGGTTCCCCGGCGAGCCGTTAGCGGCGGGCTGGCATAACGTCGAATTAGAGCTGTTGGACTCGATCGGCGGTAGCGGTAGCAAAGTGATGGCGCCGTCATTCGTGCCGTCGCCCGACACCCGCTTCGCTATTGTTAGTGATATTGATGATACCGTCTTAAACAGTAGTGCCTTCAATAAAATACAGCAAATTAAGTTGACGCTATTTAAAGATGCCGCGAGCCGCACCGCCGTCGACGAGGTTACTCCGCTGTACCAAAAGCTAGTCAAAGGTCCAACAGGTGATGGCGATAATCCAATTTTTTACCTGTCGCGCAGTGGCTGGAACCTCAATAATCTGTTAGAAGAGTTTTTAGATATCAACGGTTTGCCAGCGGGCCCTATGTTTCTTCGCGATTTAGCTTGGCGCGAAGCCAAGTCCATTGCGCTTGGAAGCAACAACCACAAAATTGATTATATTCGAACGCTAATGAATACTTACCCTGAACTACCGTTTGTCTTGCTCGGTGATAGTGGCCAACACGACCCCGAAACCTATTGGCAAATTGCGATGGAAAACCCCGGTCGTGTTAAAGCGATTTATCTGCACGATCTTCAGCGCAAAAAACGTCACAAGATTGTAAAAGCCATCTGCCGTGATCTACACGCCCGCGATGTTCCCGTGATTCACAGCACCCGAGTATCTGAGTACGCCGTGCATATGGAAAGGCTGGGGCTAATAAGTGCCCAGCCATAAGCGCGCGTTTATGGTGGAATTTTTGGCTGACTTTTACATCAATAAGCAATAGACTAACCAGTTTTTCGAACTGTGAAAAGCAATAATGCTAGGGACTTGTTATGTCTTATGGAACTGTGCTGTTCTTATTTTTAGCGCTCCTAACCTCGGAGGCAAGCGCTACCACCGCTCCGACCCTCGACGATTATGGTAGCTTACCGACTACCTCGCAGGTGTCATTATCGCCCGATGGCGAAACAATCGCCTTTCGGCGTTTTGAGGGGGAGAAAGACTCGCTAATGGTCTATTCCCTTGCCAACAAAAAGCTGGTTCGCGCTGTAGATGTCTCAGCGGTTACGCCAGATGAGATGTTCTTTATTTCCGGCAAACAGTTGGTTATTCGCGCATCGGAGCGCAAAAAATTGCCGGGTTTTAAAGGGCGATATAAAGTTTCTACGGCATTTACACTGAATACTGAAACTGGCCAGTTAGAGCAATTGCTGCGTCCAGGCGACAACGTCTACCTTGGGCAAACCAATGTCAGTCGCATTATTGGTG
>DATBNJ010000287.1:0-13946 GCA_036554385.1 Marinagarivorans sp.
TTTTAATAAACCCGCCGCAATGACGGTTTTGCCTACATCGGTATCAGTACCGGCAATAAATAAAGGATTAGCCATTTCAACTTGTCACTCGTGTTTAGAATCAAAAATAACGCGCCTCCACCCAGAAATGACCTCCATGGATGGAGGAAATACAGAAGATTATCTGGAATAATCTCTGTGGACCTCCATGGATGGAGGAAATACAGAAGATTATCTGGAACAGTCTCTGCCACCCGCCCCAGCGCACTAGCGCCCACCCAAAGCCGCCGGTTTGCTTCGCACTAACTCAAGGGTTTGGAAAGCTCGATGTAAAAGACGTCATAGCTGGCCACTAAAGCGCCCTCGTTCGCGTCGTCACCAAACGGGGTGAGCGGATAGGCATCACTTAGCGCTTTTAGCTTGGTGCGCGTCATTAAGCCCGCCGGAGCCTGAATATGAACATTATGTGCACCAATCGCTTTAAGCTCTTTGAGCAGCGGCCCAACACTCGGGTAGGTCAACTTTTCGTCAACCACGTCAAAGCGCGTCACCTCTAAGCCTGCCGCTTCAATGGCACGCCGCAAACAAGGCTGGCTTATAAACCCATTAACGTGCACACAATCGTCGACCGCCTGCCACGCGAGCTTTAGCTCTCGCAGGGTTCCGGGCCCCAGAGTGGCAATCACGGCCCGCCCGCCCGGCTTAAGCACCCGATGCACTTCGCAACACAAAAGCGCGGGATCGGAACACCATTGAATCGCCAAACTTGAAACCAGCCCATCAAGACAGTTGTCTGCCAGGGGTAATAACTCGGCATCTGCCGCAAGGTAGCGAATATCAACCTGTGACCGCTGCTGGCGTTTGGCAAACTGCACCATGCCCAGCGCAATATCCAGCGCCAGCACCGTGTGCCCTCGGTTCGCTAAACCCTGTGTTATAGCCCCCGTGCCGCAACCAATGTCGGCCAAATGTCCCGGCGAAAGCTTCGCGCTGCGCGCCAAAACTTCACTAGCAACAACCTTCTGGACCTTGGCGAAACCATCGTATTGTTCGGCAGCGGCGCTAAAAGCGCGCGCTACACGCTGCTTATCAAGCGCCACGACACTGTGAGTTTTGGTAAATACCCGTATGGCTCTCGCCACCTGATGACTGGACGCTAACGGCATGCAATGGCCCGCGCTCGGCATCACCTGAACTTCGCCAAATTGCTGTAAAGGCACCACACTCGGCACCAACGCATCATCGGCGGCCAATAGGTGTAACTGAGGCTTGTCAAAGCTAGCCAAAGCGGCGCGACAATCAGTCGCCAACCAAACAAGCGCTTGCTGCCATAGCGCCACATCTTGCTCGCCACACAGGGGAAGGCAAGCCGACATCAACGTTCGCAGGGCCCTCGGTGACTGCGCACCACTAACCTGCAAGGCATTAAAGCGCTTAAGGGTTTTGGCAGGGTTTTGCGCAAAATTCTCACAAAAGGTCGAATAAGTCGAAGCGGCCATCGCGCTAGGCCAACCTTGCTTAGCCACAAAGCACGGGTTCGACGCTAGGGTCACCAAACCGGCAATCGACTGAGGAATACAGGCGGCAATTTCGGCAGCCACCTGCCCTCCCAGTGACCAACCGACGAGGTACGTGGTTCGATTTGCGAGCAATCGCCCAAGCTCGCCCCCGGCAATCGCTCGCGCCACGCTTTGCGCATAGTCACGCAGCGACATGCACTGCCGAGTCGACACCACCCCAAAGCCGGGCAACTCAACGGTCAAAAAGCCATAATCGGGCAACTGCTCTCGCACGCTGTCCCAGATATCACCATTCGATGCCCAGCCGTGGATAGCAATAATAACCGGGCTATTTAGTCCGCCTTTTTGCCGCCAGAACAGCGCGCAATCGCGCTCTCGGATCGCCGGGCTGCAGGCTAATTCTTTGGCTAAGCCCTGGGCCGAGCATAACTTTGAGCTAGACACCAGCACCCGCCTCGGCTTTTAAGGCCATAGTCAAGGCGGATAATAAACCGTCAATTTGCCTTTTTGTATGGGCAGCGCTTAACGTAATGCGCAACCGAGCCGTGCCTGCGGGCACGGTCGGCGGGCGAATGGCGCCCACCCAATAACCGGCCGAGCGCAACGCGGCAGCCACCGCCAACACGCGCGTCTCCGAGGCTAAAATCACCGGCTGAATTGCCGTCTGACTTGGCAGCAACGTCACCGAACCATCACTCGCCAAAAGCGCTTCGGCGCGCTGTCGAAAATAAGCAATATTGGCATTTAACGTGGCAATAAACGAAACATCATGCTGCAGAAGCTCTAGGCTAGCCAAGTTGCCTGCCGCGATAGCGGGCGGCAATGCCGTGGTGTACACATAGGGCCGTGCAAATTGGATTAACGCCTCGATTAACGATTCACTGCCGGCCACAAAGGCGCCGAAGCCACCGACAGCTTTACCCAAGGTCCCCATATACACGGGCACATCATCAACGCTTAGCCCCGCCGCCAGCACGGAACCACCGCCTTGGTCACCTAGGCAGCCAAAACCGTGGGCATCGTCAACGGCTAAAGTCGCTTGATAATCGCGGCATAGTGCGGCCAAGTCTGCCAGCGGGGCAATATTGCCATCCATACTAAAAACCCCGTCGGTCACCACCAATGCCCCGGCAGGTACTTTGTTCAATAGCCGTTCGAGATCTTTAAGCTGACAATGCTTGTAACGCAGAAATTCGGTTTTAGGGTTTTGCGCGCTCGCCAACTGGCCAGCATCAACCAATGAAGCGTGATTTAATTTGTCGCCAATGACCGCGCCCGACCTCGGGGCCAGCGCGGTCACCAGTGCCAAATTTGCCATATAACCCGTTGAAAAAAGCAATGCCCGCGGGCGCTGCGTGGCGTGTGCCAAGGCCTGCTCTAATTGGTGGTGAAAGTGGCTGTGGCCACTCACAAGGTGCGATGCGCCGCTACCAAAACCAAAGCTATCAAGCACGTGTTGCGCCGCACGGATAAGGCTCGGGTGACTCGACAACCCCAAGTAGTCATTGCTGCAAAAGTTAATCAGCGGATGGCCAGCAACCTCTTGCGCCATGCCGCACTTCGCACTTACCGTAGCGCGCTGCCGATAAAGTTGCGCCGCCTGGCGCTCGGCCAAACGCGCTTGCAATTGTGTCTCGAGTGTCACGAAACTAATGGCTACCGGTTGCGCGCATCAAAGCGCATCAGCAAGTTGCGCTGCAGGTTTTGGCTGAGCGGCGGGCTCGAAGGTTTGCACCACTGGCGCAGCTTCGTTTTCCGGTGCTACGTAGGCCTCGGGCTGAATGCCCAAGCGATCAAACAAGCGTCGGTCCGCATGAGCTTCGGGGTTGGCGGTGGTTAGCAGTTTTTCACCGTAAAAGATCGAATTGGCACCTGCCATAAAGGCTAGCGCCTGCATTTGATCATTCATGGTTTCACGCCCAGCCGATAGGCGCACATGGGACGCTGGCATTAAAATACGCGCCACCGCTATGGTGCGAATAAACTCGAATGGGTCCAGATCTTCTTCGTTTTCTAGCGGCGTGCCAGCGACTTTAACAAGCATGTTAATAGGCACGGATTCTGGGTGGTCATCCATATTCGCTAACTCAACCAGCAAGCCTGCGCGATCTTTTTGCTCTTCCCCCATCCCCACGATCCCCCCACAACAGACTTTCATACCGGCATCGCGCACGTTCGCCAGGGTGTTCAGTCGATCTTGGTAGGTGCGCGTCGTAATAATGCAGCCGTAGTACTCTGGTGAGGTATCGAGGTTGTGGTTGTAATAATCCAGCCCCGCATCCGCCAACGCCTTCGCCTGCTGTTTATCGATCATGCCAAGGGTCATACAGGTTTCCAGCCCTAGCGCTTTAACCTCTTTAACCATGTCGGTCACAATACTCATATCGCGACCAGTGGGCGAACGCCAAGCAGCACCCATACAAAAGCGGGTGGCACCCTTTTCCTTGGCGACTTTGGCTTCCTCGAGGACTTTTTTCACCGCTATTAACTTTTCGCGCTCGAGCCCTGTGTTATAGCGCGACGCCTGCGGACAGTAGGCGCAATCTTCCGGACAAGCGCCCGTTTTGATTGAGCAAAGCGTACTAACCTGAACCTGATTGGGGTCAAAAAAGCGGCGATGAATGGTTTGCGCTTGAAACATCAAATCATTGAAAGGCAGATTGAATAAGGCGGCCACCTCATCGCGGGTCCAATTGTGGCGTAGCAATTGCGAGACATCAGGCATAGTTAGGCACTCGTGGGGAATTAAAATTTCACGGCAAACCGGCGCGCACGGCACTACGCACCGTTCCGGTAAAGACGCTATGTTAAGTCCGATCTGCACGCTGTCAACTTTTTAAAGTCATTTTGGTTTACTGCGATGCAACAGAGCAGCTCTTTACCCGCTACCCATGCGCCTTGGCGCGCATTTTTGCGGGCAACAACTGGCGAGCCTGGTTGGCTAATGGATCACGCTACGCGATGCGCTGCCCAACTTATGGGGCTAAGGTGCCACCTGTGCTCGGCGCCTTGCCCGTCAGGCACCGCATTGTGCCAAGCCTGCCACCAAAACCTGCCCAGGCTGACAAACTATTGCGCACAGTGCGCACTCCCGCTGGACAGCACTGGCACCTGCGGGGACTGTCTAAAGCAACCCAAGCCCTACCGGGCCACGCGCTGCGCTTTGCGCTATGAAAACCCCGTTAACTATTTAATGCACGCCTTTAAAAACAAAGCGCAATGGCAGTTGGGTGACTACTTTTGCGCTTTGTGGTTAGACGCGCACCGAGAGGCTACGCAAAATGCACTCGCAAGTGGTTTAAGCGCGAGTCATCAAGCGCCGATTTTAGTACCCGTTCCCAGCCACTACCAAAAATGCGCCCTGCGGGGTTACGTGCCCAGTCAGCTATTGGCCGGCCACTTGGCAGCTGCAACGGGCTTAACCGTGGTCAATGCGCTTACAGCCTGCCGAGCGCTACCCGCCCAAAAGTCGCTCAAGCGAAAACAGCGGTTACAAAACCTAGCCGGCGCCTACGCCGCTCGGCACGCCATTGCCGATCAGCCGGTTATCCTGGTCGACGATGTGGTAACCAGCTGCGCCACGGCAATCGCCGCCAGCCAGAGCCTTTTAGACGCCGGTGCCAGTAGCGTTGATGTGTGGGCCATTGCGCGCACGCCACTTTTTTAAACCGACCTGTAAACGGCGAGCTCAAGCGATAAAATGAGCTGCGAATATGCGGATGGCATGTTAGCCTTACGGTTTACTTTGCGACGATTATTAAGCAAAATCCCAGCCTCAAAACGGCATAGCAAATACGAAGTTTGCGGGGCTTTCGCCGAGATCATTATTGTGTCACCCAAATAAGCACTAAAAGCCGATAGACAACGCTTTAGCACCATTAAATATGGCCAAATTATGGCTAGCTGTGCAAGGTGCGGCCAGCAGTCGTTTTTAAGGGGGCATGAGTGGGGTCGTTTTTATTTCGACTCCGCGAAGCGCTGGCACTTCAGGATACCAGCTAGTTAGCCAATAACATGCATCCTAGGGTGCATATTTTAAACAGCCTGCAGAGCCTCTCGGCGTGGTTTGAAGAGATGCACAACTGCTCAGCAATTTGTGACAATCGGAAGACTCATCAACCTGTGACGGAAGATATTAACGGCAAACATGCCAAAACGTTTAATGCATCAGTAGCTACCCTGTTGGTACTACTATTGAGCGTTGCCAATCTTATCGGGATCGCATTGGGCGCCCAAGAGGTTATATCGCCCTTCCCGTTCAGCCCGCCAATGAGCCTGCTTTCAGCCGTCACTTTGTTTTTGTTAAGCGGTGCGCTGGGCCTACAGCTGTTGCAGTATTTCGACGCTAGCCGCCTGTTAAGTCGGCTGGCAATTATTGCATCACCGCTGTTTTTAGGGTTGGACGGGTTAATTGCCGACTCCCTTCAAGCCAACCTTTTACCGAGCTCCACATTACTCACCCCCATCGCCTTATTAATGATCAGCTTTTTAGTGCTGACCGGGCGAACACTCCCCCAAACGCATATCACGCTCTACGACGCCATACTGACAGCATTTACGTTAATCCCCTTGCTAAGCGTTTTTGCTTATATTTTTGACCCTGTGGCCATGTACAACAGCTACAACCAGTGGGTGCTGCCGGTGCCCACAGCGGCGGGCTTACTCTTGACCTTTTTTGCCTTAGTTAGCCAAACCAATAGCAAAGGGGCTGCCGGGCTTCTGACCCGCAACAGCCATTACGCGCGCAACTTCCAGTGGCTGTTTATGCTGGTGCTAATTGTGCCGTTGAGCATTGGCTCGAGCTTGGCGCTGGCGATCGACCTTGGATATCTACGCGCCGGTTTTGGCGCCGCAATTTTTTGTTTATTTACCACTTTGCTCATTGCTACGGTGCTAGCAAATAACGCTATCGTTCAAGAAAACTGGCTCAAAAAGTTTGTTCGCGAACAGCGCAAAAACTCACAACTGCAAAACCATATTAGCGAGGTGCTCGAGCTGTCGCCAGATGCGATATTGCTGTTGGACAAAAACCTGAAGGTCTTACATGCCAACCACGGGGCGGCGCTGTTATTTGGCTGGGATAAAGACGAGCTACAGAATATCGGTTTTGGTACTTTAATCCCCGGTGAGCAGTTTTCACGCTTCGAGCGATTGATTTTGCAGTTTTTCCGCTCGCCGCGGCTATCGTTGCGCGCCAGTCGCCCGATTAATATATTGATTCAAAACCGCTTGGGGCAAAAAGTGCCGGCATCGCTGAACTTAAGCAAGCGGCAAGCGACGGACGCTACCCATATCGTCGCCGTGCTGCGCAACAATAGTGATATCGCCAATAAAATATTCAACCTTGAACAACAGCTCAAGCTCGATACCTTAACGGGGGCCTGCAGTCGCACCGAGTTTGAAAACCACTGCGCCAAACTGAGCCGAAGCCAGCGCAAAGACGAAAAGCGCTTGGCGGTATTTATTTTAGATATCGATAACTTTAAAGCGATTAACGATACCTACGGCCACCCGACCGGCGACCGGGTGCTACAAACGTTTAGTCAAACCACCCTTAACTGCTTGCGCGAGGGCGACAAGCTGTTTCGCATCGGCGGCGAAGAGTTTGCTGTAGTCGCCTCAAACATTGATGCCGGCGGCGCCCTACTTCTGGCGGACCGCATCCGCACCATCATTAAAGCAAAACCAATGGTGGCGGGCCCCAAAAACCTTTATGTTACGTGTAGCATTGGTGTGTGTCTTACAGTACCCCAAGATATCGACTTCGCTATTAGCGAGGCCGATAAAGCGCTCTACCGTGCCAAGCGCAACGGCAAAGATCAAGTTATCGCCGTTGAGTAATAGCACGCAATCAGCATCGAACACGCTAAGCTCGCAGTGGCATATTTATATTGTTCGCTGCCGAGACAATAGCTTTTACACCGGAGTTACCACCGACGTTAATCGGCGTTTACACGAGCACAATAATTGCAATAAAAAAGGGGCAAAATACACCCGCGCACGACGACCAGTCACGTTGGTGTACCAAGAGCACTGCGCCAGTAAAAAAATTGCCTATCAACGGGAATACTACATTAAGCATTTACCGAGAGCCAAAAAAGAACGGCTTGTCAGCTCGGCGAAATCGCTGGCGTTTTGATTTTAATAATTTAAGGGGATTGACATGGGACGCATACATTTTGTGGGTGGTGAAAAAGGCGGTGTGGGCAAATCACTGACCTCGCGCCTTTTAGCACAGTACACCATCGACAACGAACGCCGGCTGATTGGTTTTGATACCGACCGCTCACACCGAACCTTTTCGCGCTTTTACAATGCCTTCACCGCGCCAGTGGTGATTGACGACTTTGATAGCCTCGATCAAATTATCGAAGCGGCAGAGCAACACCCCGACGCCGAGATTATTGTCGATCTCGCTGCTCAAACCACCCGCCATCTCCACAAGTGGTTTGAGGACAGCGATATTTTTGCAATATTCGACAGCTTGGGTTACGACGTATTTTTGTGGCACGTTATGGACGATGGCGCCGACTCTGCACGACTTTTGAGCATTATGCTCGAAAACGTAACACAAACCGACTTGCAAATTGTAGTGGTTAAAAATTTGGGGCGCGGTGAGCACTTCGACTTATTTGAGGAATCGCCGATTTATGCCGAGGCGCTCAAGCGCGGCGCCCACGTTATTGAATTGCCTGCACTGCACGCGCGTCTCACCCAAAAAGTCGACTTTAACAACAGCAGTTTTTGGGCGGCGGCGAATAACATAAACATTATGACGCTTGCCGAGCGACACCGGGTAAAAGTGTGGGTTAAAAATGTCTACGCTGAATTTGACGCGCTGTTTAAACAAAGCAGCAACACCGATAAAGACCCACTGCTATCGGCACTCTATGATTTTTAATGGTTAAAAATCAGCTTAAGGGCGCCTAGTCGGTTTTATTAAGATCTAAACCCAGCTGATACAATACGTTCTTTTTGAGGCCGGTGATTTTCGCGGTAATGGCAGCTGCCTTTTTTAAAGGCAGCTCCTCGCATAACAACATTAGCATTTGCTCAACATCGGCGCTGACGGCACGGGCTTCTTGCTGCTCAAAGCCGCGAATCATCACGACCATCTCGCCGCGTTTTTGGTTGGCATCGCTCGCCAGCGCCGCCATCACCTCAGTTACGCTGCCGGCAATAAACGTCTCGAAGGTTTTAGTCAGTTCGCGCGCTAACACGATTTCCCGCTCGGCGCCCATCACGGTGGCGATCGACGCCAAGCTTGCCTCGATTCGGTGTGGCGATTCGTAAAAAATTACCGTTCTCGGGTCCTCTTTAACCGCCGCTAAAACCTGCTCGCGATTGTTATTTTTAGCCGGGAGAAAGCCCTCGAAACTAAAGCGATCACTCGGCAGGCCACTAGCGCACAGAGCTGCCACCAGCGCGCATGGCCCGGGAATAGGCTCTACGCGCACCCCCCGCGCCCGCGCCTGTCTCACCAATTGATAACCCGGGTCGGATATCAGCGGCGTGCCTGCGTCACTGATTAACGCAATGCTTTCGCCAGCGAGCAAACGCTGCACCAGAGCTTGGGTTTTGGCATCGTCACTGTGATCGTGATAGGCGATTGTTGGGGTTGATATACCAAAGTGCTGCAGTAAATTACCGCTGTGGCGGGTATCTTCGGCAGCAATCACGTTGACCTTGTGGAGAATATCAATGGCACGCGGTACCATATCGCCCAAATTGCCAATGGGCGTGGCCACAATATAGAGTGTGCCACCAGTGGCGCTATCCGACACAAATACCTCCTAAGGTTTAGCTAAATGAAAAAACGTTTGGCATATGGCTTATTCGTAACAAGCCTTTTGATCACTGGCTGTCAAAGCACTGGCACCAAGGACACGCCCACTGGCGACGCTGCGGTAACCGTCGCCGATGCGGAACAGCTATTAACAAATGCCAGTTTGCTTCAGGGCCAAGCGCAGCAACAACAACTACTCGCCGCGGCGGAAATGTTCTTGCAGCTTGGCGACGCCAAGCGAGCGCTGGATATTACCCGCACCCTGAACAGCCAAACACTCGGCGACGCACTCTACGCCAAACAGATAGAGATTCAAAGCCGCGCATTACTGCTCCTGGAAAATATCTATGCCGCCAAAGGTCTGCTGGAAAACGAACGCTTAGTCGCGATACTTGAATCGCCGATCACGGTGCCGACAAACGCCGCCGAGGCATTGCAACCTGCGTTTAACCACCAACAAGCGCGCCTTCTGCGTGAGCTGCGAGCCGACATCTACAATAGCCTCGCCGAACCCGAGCGCGTTATCGAAGAGCGGATCGCACTCAGCAAGCACCTGCGCCAAGATACCCGCGATAGCGACGATACCGTATCGGACATGCTTATCAACCAAGAGTTGATTTGGATGACCTTGATGGATCTCGATATCGAACAGCTTAGCGAATACAGCAAAGCCAGCGATAGCGCTCAAGCGATTGGCTGGTACGACCTCGCCATCGTCAGTAAAAACAACCAGCGCAATATCAACCAGCAGTACACGGCGCTGAGGCAGTGGCAGCAGCAATGGCCAGATCACCCAGCCAATAACCCGCTTCCTGCAGACCTTGCGCTTATTGCCGAGGTCGTTAACAACCAACCGAAGCGCATTGCCCTGTTATTGCCACTAAGCGACCGGCTCGCACCCGTTGCCGAAGCGGTTCGCGATGGCTTTATGGCCGCCTACTACACCAACAAGCAAGCCGGCGGCCAAACGCCGGAAATTAATATCTACGATGTTAGCCAAGGCAGCATCAACGAGCACTACGACTTTGCCATTAGCCAAGGTGCCGAAGTCGTTATCGGACCACTAAGCAAAGAAAGAATCAGCGATTTGGCGTTGCGCCCCGAACTGCCGGTACCGACGCTAGCACTCAACCAAATCGAGCCATCCAATGCCTACCCTACTCAGCTATACCAGCTTGGCTTAGGGATTGAAGACGAAGCGGCACAAACCGCCGAGCGCGCCTTTAGTGACGGCAAACAAACGGCATTAATTATGGCACCGGCTGGCAGTCAGGGCGACCGCGCCAGCCAGATCTTTAACGAGCGTTGGCAGGCGCTTGGCGGCACGGTTGTCGACAGTGTGCGCTACTCTAACGAGCGCGACCTCTCGGCGCTGATTGAGAACGCGATGCACCTAAATAACAGCAAAGCGCGCGCGCGCGAGCTACGCGGCATCGTCGGGCGTTTCGAGTTCGAACCGCGTCGCCGGCAAGATATCGACATGATTTTTTTAGTTGCACAGCCTCGGCAAGGCCGCCAGATACGCCCGCTACTGGCCTACCACTATGCCAGCGATATCCCCATTTACAGTACCAGCAGTATTTACGATGGCGGCAACCAGAAAGAGCCCGATCTGAACGGCATCACATTTAGCAACCTACCGTGGTTTTTTCAACAAACACCGGAAAAAAGCGCCATACTCAAGGGGCACCGTTTGAATGCTCGCAGCCAACGCCTTTACGCACTGGGCGTCGATGCTTATTATCTTTATCCGCGCCTAGAGCAGCTTGGGGCGGCTAAACGCGCCAACTTCTGGGGGCAAACCGGTACTCTATCACTCAGTGAGCAGCGCCTTTTTGTTCGCCAGCAACAGTGGGCCCGTTTTTATAATGGTCGCGTTAAAGCCTTAATCACGCAGTATGATGACTAAGCACACAGGCTAGCGCGACCAGGACACTGATATGAAAACCCAGCTAACGGGCGCCGCAGCGGAACAACTCGCGAGAGACTACCTCGAGCGGCAGGGCTTTTCGGTGGTCGCACAAAATTACCGCTGCAAGCAGGGCGAGATAGACCTCGTCCTCAGGCAGCGACACCTGTGGCTGTTTGTCGAAGTTAAAAACCGAAAAAACACCCGCTTTGGCACACCGAGCGAATGGGTTACGCGGTCAAAGCAACGCAAGATTATCCTAGCGACCCAGCACTTTTTGGCGGCTAACAACATCCCGAGCAATGCTCAAATTCGTTTTGACGTTATCGGAATCATTAACCTTGAAGCCCACTCCATCGAGTGGATTCAAAATGCCTTTTTAGCGAACTAAACAACCAGCGAAGTTATCATGTCATCACAACGCGTATACGAAATGTTTCAGGCCAGCATCGAGGCCAAAATGAATGTCGGCGAACCGCTTGCCCCTTTAATCGCGCAAGCGGCTGACGCGCTCGTACAAACGCTACTACACGAGGGTAAAATCTTAGTGTGCGGCAACGGCCCTTCGTCAGCATTGGCACAAATGTTTAGTGCGTCATTAATCGACCGCTACGAAAAAGAGCGCCCCAGCCTGCCATCAATTTGGCTAGGCGCCAATATGGCCAGCTACACCGCTATGGTTACGCCAGCGCACTATAACGAGGTCTACGCCAAACCGATCAGAGCGTTGGGAGAAGAAGGCGACACCCTCGTGCTCATAACAACTAGTGGCAACGCCTCCAATTTAATTCAAGCCGTCACTACGGCACATGACCGCGGCCTTAACGTTATCGCGCTGACCGGACGAGACGGCGGCGACATTGCCAGCGTACTCGATAGCCACGATATCGAGCTGCGCGCCGATATCGATTCGCGCAGCCGCATTCACGAGATCCACCTGCTCACCTTATATTGCCTTTGCGATTTGATCGACAGAAACCTTTTTGGCATTGAGTAATCTATAAGCCCCGCTGAAATCAACCGTTAAACGGGCCCGCTCCCACGACCATTATCGAGAACCGCAAACTGCAACTATGAATAAATGCCTTTCACGCCTCGCCAACTTAGCCCTCGCCTGCCTTGTTACCGCCACCCTAAGTGGATGCTCTAGTTTTTTAGCGGCAACTTACGACGGCCCCATCGAACAGGACCCCGGACAGCGCACTAGGGGCAAGGTGATTGACGACCGCGAAATAACCACCTTACTGAAGGTAAACTTGGTCAAAGCAGACCCATCGCTGGACGACGCCAATATCGCAGTTTTGTGTTACAACGGCGTGGTGCTGCTCGCAGGTCAAGTGCCCAGCAACGAGCTGCGCGAACTCGCAGGCGATACCGCACGCAACATTAACGCCGTGCGCCAAGTGCACAACCAGTTAACGGTGGCCTCTAAAGCAACCATCTACTCCCGCGCCAATGACAACTGGATAGGCACCAAAATTCGAGCCAAGCTGTTCAATAGCACGCAAGTCGAGTCGAACCGAGTTAAGATTCTCGTCGAGAATCGCGTGGTATACATTATGGGTTTACTCACGGAAAGCGAAACTCAGCATGTTACTGAGCTAGCACGAACCACCGAGGGCGTCGATAAGGTGGTGCGCGCCGTAGAGTTAGTGCCAGAGCACGAACGAGCGCCGCATTTTTAAGTCACGCGTTTGGAGTGTACAGAACAACGTAAACAGCGCAGGACTCGCCTGTAGCGGTTATTGAACATTCCAGCGTAACGGAAATCACTTAATACTTTTACCTTTAAGCCGCGCCGCGGCATTATTAAGCATTTCGATAACGCGGTCTTTATCGTAGTTGCGAATCTTTTCCAAGTCCATATGCATGGAAAAACCGGTCATATTTTCTTCGAACCAGGTCTGTCCTTTGCCGAGGTCTTTGCGGAAGTCTACGACTTGGTAAATACGCACTGGGTGCGTTAAGCCTTTTACGTTAATCTCACCCTGATCACGACACATAACGACGTCTTTAACTAGCGACCAAGTCTCGTGAGAAATGAGAATTTCGCCAGGCTCAGCCGCCGACTCCAAGCGAGAAGCGATATTGGCATGGGTGCCCAGCACCGTGTAATCCATATAATGGCTGGTACCAAATGACCCTACCGTGCAGTAACCGGTGTTAATGCCCATGCGAATCAGCATGGGCTTTTTGATGC
The DNA here is from genome assembly GCA_036554385.1 of Marinagarivorans sp. Lineage (GTDB taxonomy): Bacteria > Pseudomonadota > Gammaproteobacteria > Pseudomonadales > Cellvibrionaceae > Marinagarivorans. Next base: position 13,395 of record DATBNJ010000287.1, read on the forward strand.
CTTGGTTATACCAGCGGGTTTGCAGCTCCTGCATCTTTTTGCGCATCTCAATCGCCATCGACACACAGCGTAGGCAGTCCATCTTCATGCCCTCGCTTTGCGCATCACCAAAGATAACCATTACGGCATCGCCGATAAATTTATCGATAGTGCCCTTGTGCTTAGCTGCGATGCGTGCCATTTCCGTAAGGTAGGAATTGAGCAGCTCGGTCAGCGTCTCGGCCTCGAGCTCCTCGGCCAAAGAGCTAAAGCCTTGAATATCAGAAAAGAAAACAGTGACACGTTTGCGCTCGGTCATCAACGATTGCTCGCGCCCCTCGCTAATGGCCTTCCAGACCGTAGGAGGCAGATAGCGGGCCAGTTTGTAGGTCTTGAGTTTGTAGAGCGTATGCTCACTCGAAAGCCGCTTGACTTGCTCCGTAAGCTTGCGCATCCGGTTGTAGGCATAGAGCGCGTAGGCACAAAAATAGATAAAAATACCCACAAGACTGATGCTACTGATTTCGAATCGGCTGGAGTAGTTCCATTCGGGCACACGCAAGGCAAAGCTTG
>DATBNJ010000231.1:0-19848 GCA_036554385.1 Marinagarivorans sp.
TGGTTAAAGTGATAATTTAAGCTCATCAGAGCGGGCTTCGCGTGATAAGCAATAACGGTTTGTCCAGCTGCAATAGTTATATGATCGGATATTTTTGCCTCCGCTAAAACGGCTGAGCCGATTAGGCCGAGAGCGAGGTTCACTCGTAACCGTTCACCGCCGATAGATAATCTCTGCCCCACAATGCCTCCGTATTGGTACCCCAGTCCAGTTGAGGTTGAAAATTCTGTAGCGCTGACTGGCGCAGAAATAACGGCTAACGCCAACCCGGTGACTTTTAATTTCATTTTATTTCCTCTCCTTTCGGCTTAAGGGATTTCGGCATCGAAAACTTGATTACCAGTATAAAGTGACGAATTCAAAAGTTCGATGCTCTAAAGGGTACCTCTAAAAATGCACTTTTTACGCGATAGCGGCGTCCCCGGCTTTTGCTCCTGCAAATCCGGATTACCGCACGTCCTGTGCATAAGTTCCGTCCTCGACCAAAACGCCAGGAGCGTTTTGGGTTGCCGCAGGGCAATCCGTTGGATTGAAGCCAAGGAGGGCTTCAACAAATCCTCACTAATTGAAGGATCAATTAGCACAGTTTACTGCCCGTAGGGTGAGCGCATGGATGCGCTGAGTGATTTACCCCACGTAAACTGCGGTTCTCGGCTTCAGCCTCCTCGACATTGTGCGCCTGCAATGTCTAATAAAGGACTTCCTGTCCCGATGCGTCGCTCTACCTCCTGAATCCGTTCAGTCGTCCGGGCGGTACTTTATTGCCAAGGATGGCATGTATGCAGGCAACGCAGGAGCATTTTCCTGCCCTTGCTCTCACAAAAAAATTACTATTTTTAGAAGCGCCCTAAATGGAGGGATAAGTTCGTGACCGGTAATCATAACAGGTCATTGATGCTTGTCTCAATATATGACGCGCGCTGAGCGCTGGCCATTGTGCTCGATGATAAGGGCTCACCGCGCCTGTTTTCGTCCCGTTACGCCGGTGGTAGTGGCGAAATTAGCGGTGAGTTTAGCCAACGCGAGGTGAACGAGCTGGCGTATTACTGCTAGCCGGTGCATTACTGGGAATTATTGAAGAGCGCGCGGAGGGGCCAACCTCGGCGAAAGCTAGGACAGGCGCTCATAAAAATATTAGCTGGGGTTACGCCTATCTTCTCGGCCAGCCTTTCTAGTGAAATTCCACAGATCTGTCACCCAATTAAAGCGATCCCACTTTTGGGAGAGCGCCTTTTTTCACCCAACGACCCGCCAGCGCAAACTACTGGGCCAAACTTTCCTCTATTAAGGGGCTGCGGCAAATAGTTGCGGTTTTGGGTCGGCACTTACAATATTGAAGCCGCTGATGCTCTTGGGGCATAAAGATTTGTATAAAACAGAGTGGCGGCATTAGCGCTGCGCAAAATCAATGGTCGTCGTAATGCCCTCCAATAGCGAAAATATAAATCGAATGCTCGTCAAATTTATAAACGAGGCGATCCCTCTGAGAAATTCGTCTTGACCAAAACCCTGTGAGGTTGTGTCGAAGCTGTTCGGGTTTTCCCATACCTTTACTTGGGTCATCTCGGAGCATTTCTTTTAAATGTTTGCATAAGGCCTTGTGTAGCTTTTTGTCTTGTTGGCGAAGTTCTTCGTAGACCTGCCAGGTTTTACCCTCAAATACCAGTGATCTCATTTAATTCCTCGCTGGTAGGGGTATAGCCGGTTTTACTGTTGTGAGTTGCCAATGAATCAGCAATTTGCTTCATCAGGCTGCTGTTCTGTAAAACATAGAGGGTTTCCTGTTCTCGCTCCCAGTCGTCGGCACTCATTATCACAAATGCTTCGCCAGCCCTGCGGGTTACCTTCAGCGGGGTGTGGTTCGTAACTACCTGTTCTACATAGGTTTTTAGCTTATCTCTAAACTGGTTTACACTTACAGTGTCCATATTTATCACCAAATGTACGGAAATACCGTACAAGTATAGTGGGTAAGCTTTAACAAGACAATCATGCGAAACTATTTGTGACGCTGCGCCCTCCCGCAGCCCCTATGCGTATTACGGATTCGGCTGTTATTCAGTGCCTTATGGACACCGCCCGTGAGCGATTTAGAGTGTGCATTCATTTAATTTTTATACACATTACGATTAAAGGCCTGACGCAAATACCGTCCTGATAAAGCACGTATTAATCATCGTTATTACCACCGAAAAAATTACTACCGAAAAAAGCCTGCTGATGACCATGATTGCCACACAGCAGGCTTTGTTGCTTAGTGCACGTGCTTCAGTGCGGCTTGCTCGGCCGCAAAAGTACCGATTACGCCAGGCCCTATGCCACAAAATGCGCCGGCGATGCTCGATAGCGCCTGATTGCGACGGGCGATATCATTAAACTCGCGCTCAATTGGCGAAGGCGTGGGGTCGAGCACGGTTGTGCCCGTCATAAACCCAGAAAGCCCCCGAGTAACCGGGCTAATGTGGGTGAAGGTGGTGTCGGTTTCATCGGCGTGACAATCGTCACAGGCGTTTAGCGAAAGCTTATGACGCATTTCTATTTGCATGATGACTGGCGCTGAAAGGCCAGTTTCAGTACCGGCAACGTAGCTTGGTGCGTAGCAGCTTGGCATGCTTGCCGGCAGGGTAACACCCGAAAAATCCACCGGCCAAGACGTTGTTGGCGCATAGTCTGTATGCGAGCCTAAAAAGTCGACAAATGTACCGGGGTTTGCTGGATCTTCCCATTGCAGCGGTACGCTATGGGCGTCGCACAAAAGCTCTGCGCCGGGCTCAGTTGCCGCACTCACGACATAATCGGCCAATATAGTGCTATTGGGTGCTGGGGCGTCTCGGTATTCGCTAAACTGCGGCGTTTGCTTAATGGTTGTGGGAATTAAATTAGGCCCCACGTCATCCATCACAAACTCGCGCAACTGCCAATCCCCTGCCAAGCTGCTTAAACCATCGAAGGCAAAGTCATTGGTGCGTAGTTGGTTTAATTGATCGGCGCCCTGTGCGGTCACCGTATCGGTAATGGTTTTGAGATCAGCCATGTAGGCGGGGCTACCGAGCGGTGCGGAGCCATTGATAACGTCAGCATCTAGCGCTAGCCAGTCATTGGCTAAAGCTTTAGACGAGCTGCAGCTATGGGTTGCATCGCCATACTCAAATATTGCTGTCATCTGGTCAATGCCTGAAGCCACGCCGCTACCAAGGCAAGCGCCTGTGGTGTGGTCCATTTTTAAAAGCCCGAATACAAAGCGAATTTCGCCGGGTTTGTTGGCCGAGCTATTGCCGTAGGCGGGGATATTACCCAGGTCGATTCGGTTCACGATGGCGAGTAAACGAAAAGGCAGGCGGTCTAAATCGAGTGTGCTGGCATTGGCCCCATCCCAACCGGGGAAGTAATCCACGATGTCTGGGCGCGCCGGGATTGCGAAATTATTAACCATGCTGATGCCGAGCCAATGATCCAACCAGTTGTGCACAAATTGTTGATCAGTAATCCCTGAGCTATTTTCATCGTTTAGGTTTGAGATTAAGGTTTTAAATGAATAGGTTGCATCGGGGTTAATATGGTTGCCGGTGCCATCGGTATTGCAGGGGTCGAAAGTTGCGCTGGGGTTTGCCACCACACTGGGGCTATTAATGACCAAGGCGTTTTCTGGTGCTACCAAGCTTGGCGGTGTGTGAGTCGGGTGCGGCGGTGCTATGGGGATAACCTCGAACTTACCAATTGTGCGTGGCATTCTGGCGAGATTTTCGCGCTGTATGGCGATGGAAGTTTTAATGTCGGTTTCGCCCGAGACCGAGCGGCCATTGAATTGACGCACGTTAAACGCGCTTTTGTGGTGGCGAAGGGCGAGATCAAAGCGCGCGTGTATTGCCTCCCGCGTTTTGTCTATCGTGGCCACATCGGCGTGCATAAAACCGGTAAATACACCGTCGCCGGGCTTGGCATCTGCACCTTTGCCGATATCGTTCACTACGGTAACGGTATTGTCATTAAGAATACTAAATTCACGCGGCAGGTCGTGCTTTTGCTGGCGATCAAGCTCGACGACCGCAAGGGCGTTGCCTTGTGGCATTGGCTCTTTCAGTAAAAAAATATCAGCGCTTTCTATCGGTAATTTTAACTGGCCGGCCGTGGCCGGAGCGCATAAAAAGCGTACAGAAAAATCAGCGCAGCGGCCTGTGGGTTGGTCTTTGTTGGCACACACCAAGCCCTCGGTTGCAGAAAAAACGCGCAGTTTTAATGACTTAGGGATATTTTGCGGGGTAAAAGGGGCAGCATTTTTATCGTCGACTAAGCGGGCTTGAATAAGGCTCGGGTTTTCGCAAATGCGCTCCGGCATTTCGCGCTGTAAATTTTTAAGTAATTCGTAGTCGCCGCTGCCGCCCGGGCGGTCTTGGCTGAACCAGTCGGACCAGTTATCCACAACCGAGGCCTGTGCCATATTCGCGCCCGCTAGTGCGCTGCTTATTAATAATGTGTTAAATAGTATCTTCACGGTGTGCTCCTATTAAGGTGCCGACTCATTTCGACACACTCACAATAGAAGCCATGGATCACTCGCGCTGTGAAATATTCACAAAAAGCTCGGAATTTGACGCGACCTACAGAACTTTGGCGCTTGCGTTTATGGCGAGGGGGAGTTAATGCGGGCGAGCTGATATTTTGTTGAGGTAAGAGTACTTTTGATTGGCGTCATGTTGGGCGGCGGGTGGTATTTTTCGTCACTATTTGGCGCAGAATCTTTGTTAGCGCAAAATTTTCAGAGAAGCAGCAAGGAACACGCACTCTAAATTATCGGATGTACTTAAGGGCGCGGCAGTTTCATTTGCCTCCGCCTTTGCTTTTTCGCCAATTGGTGCAACAGATTGGTCTATGCCTGCTAAAGCCTTAGCTCATAGCGTTAAGATGTAAAGGATGTCGGCTGGAAATTTCTATGGCAAGATTAATTGCTGCTTCTTTTCAAAAAATGAATTCGTTAACTATTTTTGCTAGAGCACTCGAAGGTTTAAATGTTTTAGAGTGACTGCCACCCTAGGAGCCTTCGCATTTTTCTTGTCAATGCCCGCGGTAACACAAACGACACAAATTAGAAATATTTTTGCAATGTTTTTGGCGTATTTTTCATTCTCCATAAAAATACTTTTAACGCCACCTGCAGGCTGTTTATTGGGGAATAGATCGATGCAAACGCAAAATCGGTATCAAAAAAAATCACTAGTCTTGGCTGTGGGGCTCATTTTAGCTGGCAATGTCGCCGCACAAGAAGATGTCGCCGCACAAGAAAATGCTACCGCAAAAACAGAAGACAACCTTACCGAAGTACTGGGTTTAGGTAGCCGCGGTGCGCTGGTGAATGCCATCGAGCGCCAACGGGAATCCAACAAAGTGTCCAGCGTGGTGGACTCCGACGCGATGGGTAACTTCGCCGATATCAATGTCGCCGAGTCCCTGCGCCGGGTGTCTGGCATTATGGTGGAAAACGATCAGGGGGAAGGCCGCTATGTGTCGGTGCGCGGCATGAACGCCGACCTTAATGCCATGACCATCAACGGTGTTAGCACCGCCTCCCCCGAAGACCGCCGCGGCATTATGCTCGATGGTGTGCCAACGGATATGCTCGACTCCATTACGGTTTACAAAACACTTACCCCCAACTTGGACGCCGACACCATCGGCGGGGCAATCAATTTGGAAACCATTAGCGCCTTTAACTTCGATGGGCTGCATGCGCGCATTAAAGCTGAAACGTCGTACAACGATTTAAGCAAAGACAGCAGCAACCCCAAGTTAGCGCTGATCGCCACTAACCGTTTTGCCATGCCTGGTGGCGAGTTGGGGGTTGCAATGACACTCAGCCATCAACAACGCCGCATTGTATCCATCAACAATGAAACCGGTGGCTGGGGCGAAACCTACCTCGATTCCGACTACGAAATGCGCTATTACGACATTGAACGTGAGCGCCAAGGGGTAGTACTCAATTTTGACTTCCACAGCGATAGTGGCAATAAGTATTACGCACGTCTCTTCCACAACGACTACACCGAAACTGAAGATCGCACAAAATGGGAAACTCGCTCTCTGGAAGATGAAGCGACGGTGTCCGGCAACGTATTCACCTATCCCACCCAGCGCATTGATACCGAGTCGCGACCACGGGTTGAGCTGCGCAGCATCAGCTCGTTGCAAATTGGTAGTGAATTTTTATTAAGCGACCGAATGACGCTTACAACGGAAGTGTTCGCTTCGCAAGCGGAACAAGATGATACCGACAAGTGGAATGTTATTTTTCGTAGCATAGAGCTAGATCAAGCCATGACTTACGACAACAGCAACCCGCGTCAACCCATTCTCAATTTTGCGGACGAATTTTACAATCCGGAAAACCTGCCATTGCGTACTCTGGAGTACGAATACGCACTAATTCAAGATGAAGAGGTAGGATTTCGCGCTGACCTCAACTTTGTACTTAACGACAGCACAGAGTTGCAATACGGCCTTAAATACCGCGCGCGCGACAAAGACAACGACTTCGACTTTTGCGGATACGAGCCCGTGGTGGGCTCCACCTTAGCGGATTACCCGAATGCGGAAATCGGCGATTATATGAATAATCGCCACGGTCCCGCGCCGATGGAAGCCGCGGTACGCATACTGGAAAATTCACTGGGAAGCGGCCTATTTGCACTGTCCGACGGCACCACATGTCGTGCGCCCGGTGACGCTTGGGTAATGAGCGGTGACGAAGATGAAGAATCGATTGCCGCAGATTGGTATACCGAAGAAAACATTTTAGCCGGTTATGCGATGGCCACTACCAACGTCGGCGCCGTAACTTATATCTATGGGCTACGTTACGAAGACACACAAGCGACTCACACCGGCAAGCTGTATGACGGCGATGGGTTTGGTGGCACAGTATCTTACGACAAAGACTACGGCTTTTTGGCACCTTCGATTAATGTGAAAGTTGAACTCACCGACGACAAATTACTACGTCTCGGCCTTTTCCGCTCATTGGTGCGCCCAGGCTTCGGCGAGTCGGCCGCGGGTGCAGAGATCGATCTAGAAGATAACGAAATCGATGGTGGCAACCCGTTCCTCGACCCCACCACGGCTTGGAACCTGGATGTCAGTTACGAGTGGTACATCAGCCGCGAAACATTTTTTAGTGCCGGTGTATTCCATAAGGAAATTGACGATGCCATTCTTGAAATCGACGCGGCCGATATCGCTCTGCGCGGGCAGCAATGGGATCGCGGCGAAACCTACATCAATGCCGGTAGTAGTAGCATCACGGGCCTCGAGCTAAGCTTCCAAACCGCGTTCGAAAATGGGTTTCTGGTCGCCCTAAACTACACCTACGCCGATGGCAGCACAGACTTGCCGGAAGATTCCGCCTTTGGTGAGCGCGCTATTCCCTACCTCAAGCAGGCGGAGCATACCGGGAACATTGCCTTGGGCTATAACAAAGCGGCGTGGGACGTTCGCTTAGCGGGCAACTACCGCAGCGAATATTTGGATTCAATCGGCAATGCCTCGCTTTATGACCGCTTCACTAGCGACCATATGCAGGTGGATTTAACCGCTAAATACAAAGTTAACGAAAACTTAAGCATCAATGCAGCGGCTATTAACCTTAATGATCGCCCAGAGTATTATTATTTTGGTAACGAGCGCCGCTTATCTCAGTACGACGAGTTCGGCAGCACTTATGAGCTCGGTGTAAGCTACACCTTTTAGCACCCCTTTTATCCCCTAGTACTTTCCCCGCTTTGCGGGGTTTTTTTTGGAATACATCTTTATGAATATAAAAGCTTTTTGCCTGCTGTTGGTCGCCGCGTTTAGCGCCGGTGTCCAGTACAGTTGGGCAAATCCAAATATTTTGCATTTTCCGCAAGCTAAACAAGCACCCGCGGAAGTGTATGCACTGATCGAAATTCCCGCGGGCAGCACAACAAAGTACGAGATTGACGCGCAGACCGGCTTTTTAATGCTCGACCGCTTTCAATCCATGCCAGTGGCCTACCCCGCCAACTACGGCACACTGCCGTCGACAATGGCTGGTGATGGTGATCCGTTAGATGTGCTGGTTTACACCCGAGCGCCGGTTGTGCCGGGCGCACTGATTAAAGTGCGACCCATTGGTTTGTTGCGCATGCTCGATGATGGCGAGCAAGACGACAAAGTAATCGCCGTTCCAACCAACAAAGTTGACCCTACGTTTGACAACATAATCGATATAGGGGACTTACCCATCATAGAACGCGAGCGACTGCTGAGTTTTTTTCAGATCTACAAAGACTTGCCCAAAGGCCGCAAAAAAGTAAAAGTTGAAGCATTGCAGGGGCACGGCAAAGCCCAGGCAGCGATTCGCGAGGCATTAGGTCGCTATAAAAAACCGGGCCAAACATTACAGCAAGCCCCCTAACAAGCCCCCTAAAGAGCACCGCCGTTCGCTACCCTACAAAGGTTTTTAGATTATCTCTAAACTGGTTTACACTTACAGCGTCCATATTCATCACCAAATGTACGGAAATACTGTACAAGTGTGGTGGGTAAGCCCTAGCAAGGCAATCATGCGGAAAGCATTTGCTACGCTGCGCCTTTTACGTGGCGGATTACGCTAAACTCTGGGATGTGATATGCCTCGCTTTATTAGTTTTGGTGTTAGCAGCTGCTTATCTGATGAATATTAAACATGATAAAAAGAGTAAGTCAGAAGAGGTTTCGCAGAAGCACACACCGTAATTCGACTTCATAGTAGTGTGCATAATTGTCAGTTGGCGACTTCACGATATGCAAAGCTATAAAATTAATTAGGATGATAAATAATGAATATTATTAATGTTTTTAGAGGCAAAGTTGCTTTGTTGGTTAAAGGGTGTGATCAGAGTATCAGTGAAAAGTTAATCGAGCTTGCAACTTTCTTCTACAAAATTGATAAGCGTGTATCACTGGAGGAGCAGAAATATATTGATGAGCTCATAAGCAGCCTTGATTGGAATTCAACCGTGAGTGTTGAGTCATTTCAGGAAAGCTGTATTGCCAAAATAAATGGCGTAATTGAAAACCCAGAGGAGAAAATACTGGCGTACCTTTCGGGTCTAATGCAGGAGATTTCTGAACTTGGAGCAACAGTTAAGGCTCAGGCTTTGGCTAAGGAAGTATCAGATGCTGATGGCGAGATAGCCGAAGATGAAGTTAAGTATTTAGATCTTGTGATGTCTTACGAGTGATCTGTGACCTTAAAATTTTTTGGTGCATTTACTGGTGCTACGGTCGCCACCGCGAAGGCTGCGAAAGGCGAGCTATTGTTTCGAGATTGAATAAGTTTATGTTGCGCCACCGGATGGCGCAACATAAACTGTTAGTTCGAACTCGTTTTACGCTAATGCTCAATCGCCCACGTAGTACGTATTAGCGATATTTGTGTTCGTGAAAGAATTTGACACTTATTTTTGCATAATTCACGCTCAAACTTATGCTTGCTGTTTGTTCGCGCGCGCTGCCCTAAGGAATTCTATGAAACACCTAGTATGGATTGTTATTGCTATAGTTGCCGCCTATTTTTTATTAAACAAACCTTACCCCAGTGAAATTACCGTTTTAAACCAGACGTTTTCCGACCCAACTGATAAAAACGATTCTGGCAACGATTTGATTCTAGCGCTTTATCGCTCTACTGAAACGGGCGACCTCCTTTTTGTTGGGCGCTCGGAAGACAGTGCTGTAAGCTCTGCTAGCCTATACGAGCGCTACCGGCAAATTTATGCTGCGCAGGGCTATAAGCTTCAGGACGATGGTAGAAAAACGATTGGCAATGATGGCAAGGCAACCATTTATTTGTATCGGTCTAATGTTTATAAGGGAATTGCTACCTTTGTGACTGCTGATGAGAGTCGGCCGCGTAAGCTAAGCGAGGCAGCGCATATTTTTGACGGCTTATCTTTATTGGAGTTTTGATTTTCAGGATGGCGCGCGCACTATGCGCTAGTGTTGACGTTGGATAAAACAATATCGAATTGGTGTTTGACTAACCGTTGGGCAAAGTCGTCAATCCGCGAGTGTGCAAGCTAAAGGCAGTGTCTTGGCTGCTGAGCGGTGGTGAAGATTTAGACAAATACAATAAAGGTTTCGATAAAGTTGCGCGACATGATCGATAACACGCCCATTCGCAAAGACGTTTCGGGTTTAACGCCTTTGTGTAGTGGTGCTTTTAGCTTCCTACCTTTGCTGAAAATATCTTGCGTGTAGCCTAGCACCCGCTGCCCCGCCTCGGTTTGCACTAACGCTCGCCTTTGTTCTCAAACTGGACAGAGCTCGATATTTGGCTCTATATCCGGCGGGAAAACATGGATAGTGCGCCGCTTTGTTATCGCGATAGCGCCTGTAAAGCACTATTGTTTTTGGCTGGACGTTCTTAATAGCGCTGCCCATTGCAAGTTTTAAAAGATTTGGAGGTGTAGCAATGCTAACGGCTAGGGTTAAAAGCTCCATGGATGAAAGTGTGCTTTGTTGGTTGGCCACTATCGACGAGGATGGGGTACCCAATGTTTCACCTAAAGAAATGTTCACGCATCACGGTGACAATAAGGTATTAATTGCAAATATTGCATCACCTCAAAGCGCAGCTAATGTGGCCTCTAACCCAAATGTTTGTGTGAGTTTTATCCACGTTTTTAAACAAAAGGGTTTTAAGTTAGTGGGTAAAGCTAGGTTAATACATCGTTCACATTCCGAGTATCAAACCCTTGAGGACAAACTGTATGCTCTTGGCGGTCGAGAGTTTAGGCTTGCATCCATCTTTGAAGTTACGGTTTACGCGGTATCGCCAATCATCGCACCGAGTTACCTGCTGTTTCCGCAAACAACCGAAGCCGATCAGATTAAAAAGGCAAAAAAGGCGTATAATAATTACCGGTAACTTCCGCTTCGTCTATACCCGCGTTACTGGGGTGTTTGGCTGGTTGGTAATTCCTCGGCCAGAAAGCCCGAGTATCCATGGGCAGTATAGGCTTAAACCCGGTGCCGCCTGTATTTTTTGTGCGCGGTGGGATTTATGTCTGTTGAAAAGTCTTGATTTACGACACGCCGCCTCTACTATGTAGGTAATTGCCTTTCACTGATTGCCACAGCCTTAGTTAGTACGCTGTACACCCGAGCCGCCTTTGAACCATTTTCGTGCTACCACATCGTTGTCGAAGCTAAGCTTGGCGCTAGGCTTTGTGCTTTCGCTCGTGTGCTTTTGGGGCGCGCAGGCCTCGAGCCGAGTGGATCAGCGGCCACTGAGCGTGGCGGATCAGTTGTGGTATTCGGCTGCGGCCAATAGCTCGCATTTTGCTCAACGTTTTAAAGAGGCAAGCACTCCGGCCAGCGATGGTCTTTTTGATAATGCGCCCGATGCGCATGCCGGCGTTGGCGATTGGCCGGCGCTTCCCGCTTTGGCGACGGCCTGCCGTTATCGCCTCCTACCGAGTGCCCTGTGGCGCCGAGACTCCTTTCAACAGCCGCAACCGCGCGCACCGCCTGTGGTGTAACTCTCTGATTGTAATTGGCTTGGCACGGGGCGGCAGGTTCTACAGCCACTGACTTGTGCTGGTTTTTATTGACGTTACACTTTTCAATACGAGTTATTCCATGAAATCACCTCGTTCACGGGCCATTGCGTATGGCCTAATGACGGTGGTCGTACTGTTGTGCGCGCTACCTAATCTTCTGCCATCGGGGGCCGCCAAATGGTTGCCAGTGGCTTATGTTAATCACACCGTTACACTCGGGCTCGACCTACAAGGCGGCTCGCATTTATTACTGGCGGCCGACTTTCAACAGCTGGTCGAGGCCGAACACCAACAAATTGCCCAAGCTCTGGCTGGTAAACTGCGTGATGCACGCATTGGTCACCAGCTCATCTCTGCGAACGACGATGCCATCGTGTTTCGCTTCAACAACGCACAAGGCCTTGCGGCGGCTAAGGATTTTACCAAGGCCATGCAGTCTGCCCAAGGTATTGCACGGGTGACAACCAGCACGCAAGGCACGGAACTTACCGTGACGCTCACCGATGAAGCACGCGAATATTTACAAAAAGATGCCATCGAGCGCAGCTTGGAAGTGCTGCGCCGGCGCCTTGATGAAACCGGATTGGTGGAGCCGAGCATTACGCGCCAGGGCTCGGATTATATTTTGGTGCAAATGCCGGGCGTCGAAGACCCCTCCGAGATTCGCGCCTTGTTGGGCACTACCGCCAAAATGACATTCCACTGGGCGGCTAAAACCCAACATTCCCCGGCGAATATGACGTTAGCGGACGCCATTGGCGATAATCATTATGTGTTGGAATCTCGCGTTGCGCTGGAGGGGCGGCACATCAGTGACGCCCAGTTGGCGTTTAATCAGGAAACGCAAGAGCCCGTTGTCAGTTTTAAGCTCGACCGCGAAGGCGCGCGAACGTTTGGTGATATGACGCGCGATAATGTCGGCCGTGCGCTGGCCATTGTGCTCGATGATGCGGTGCTCACCGCGCCGGTTATTCGCGGCGTTATCGCCGGTGGCAGTGGCGAAATCAGCGGTGACTTTAGTGCTTACGAGGCGAGCAAACTGGCGTTGTTGCTGCGAGCCGGTGCCTTGCCGGTGCCACTGGATGTTGTTGAAGAGCGCACAGTGGGCCCCGATCTCGGCAGCGATGCCATCACGATGGGGCTGGCCACGGGTTTCGCGGGTGCTGCGGTTGTTCTTCTTTTTATGTTGGCGATTTATGGTCGTTGGGGCGCCATTGCGTGTGTTAGCTTGGCGGTTAACTTTGGTTTGCTTATTGGCATTTTAAGTTTGCTGGGAGCAACGCTGACGCTGCCTGGCATTGCAGGCATTATTCTAACCATTGGCATGGCCGTCGACGCTAATATTCTAATCAACGAGCGTATCCGAGAAGAAACGCGACGCGGCGCACCCGCTCGGCAGGCGCTGCAGGTCGGCTTTAACCGTGCATACGGCACCATCGTTGACTCCAGCGTAACCACGCTTATCGCCGTTAGCTTATTATTTTTGGTTGGCAGCGGCCCAGTGCGAGGGTTTGCCGTTACTATTGGCATTGGCCTTTTGACTTCTTTGTTTACCGCAATGGGAGTCACCCGTTTGTTGATGACGCGCAGCATTAAAGGACGTGAACACGATGTGCTGTTGTTGTCCGGTATTAAAGGGCTTGATGCGCTCGGGCAAATGCCGTTTAACTTTTTAAAAGGCCGTATTGTGGGGTTAACGCTTTCGGCCATTTTGTCATTAACGGCCATCGGCCTGTACATCAAGCCGGGGCTTCAGTATGGGGTGGATTTTACCGGTGGTACCGTTGTTGAGGTCGTTGCCGAGGGCGTTTCGGCAACCCGTCTGCGCGAGCAGTTGGTCAGCCATTCGTTGGCGGGCGCAGCGGTTCAAGAGTTCGAGCAGTCTGGCCGCTATTTGGTGCGCCTGCCTGCTGAAGCTGGCAATGCGGTTTCAGCCGCAGAGCAAATTAGCACGATAAAAAGTGCCGTCACAATGGTACAGGCGGATGCGAGTTTTCCGCGCGTTGATAAGGTCGGCCCCAAAGTTAGCGAAGGTTTTGCGGACGCCACGGTACTGGCCATTTTATTGGCGGGCGGTGGCATGTTGCTTTACTTGTGGTTCCGGTTCGAATCGCATTTCGCGCTTGCGGCAACCCTAACGATTGCACTCGATTTAACCAAGACGATAGGATTTTTTGCTTTAACCGGTGTCGAATTTAACCTAACGGCGGTGGCGGCGTTATTGGCGCTGATCGGTTATTCGGTGAATGATAAGGTGGTAGTTTTCGACCGCATTCGCGAAACCCTCCGAGCAGCGCCAGACCGGCCTATAATGCAAGTGCTCAACGAAAGTATTTCGTCGACGCTGACTCGGACGGTTTACACATCGGTAACGACGTTTATTGCGCTACTACCCATGGGCTTGTTTGGTGGCGCAGCCGTGGCGAGCTTTGCATGGCCGATGTTATTTGGCATTGTGATTGGCACCAGCTCGTCCATCTTTATCGCCTCGCCGTTATTGTTCTATCTAAGCCGGCGCCGGCATAACAACGGCCAGCGTCAACTGCGTCAAACCCGCGAAGAGATGCAAGCACAGCTCGATCTCATCCCTTAATACCGCTAGGCAGGGTAACCTGCCTTATTAGAATGTTTTATGAGTATTGATTTAACTTACCAAATTATTTTTGGCGCGGCCTTTTTGGCGCTGCTGTGTGTATTGGCTAGCGCATTTACTCGGCGGATAGGCGCGCCTGTGTTGCTGATTTTTTTAATTCTGGGCATGCTCGCGGGTGAGGATGGCCCTGGGCGCATTGATTTTGACGACTTTGAGCTGGCTTTTCTGTTCGGTAATATTGCACTGGCGATGATTATCTTTGATGGTGGCCTGGGCACGCGCAAAGAGACTTTTCGCATCAGCTTAAAGCCCGCGTTATCACTAGCTACGTTTGGTGTGGTTTTAACCGCTGGCATAACCGGCGCTGCGGTACATTTTATTCTTAATTTACCTTGGCTAGAAAGCCTATTAATTGGCGCAATTGTGGGTTCTACCGATGCCGCCGCCGTGTTCGGTTTGCTGCGCAATGCGGGCTTCGATTTAAAGGAGCGAACCGGCGCTACGCTGGAAATAGAGTCTGGCTCGAATGACCCCATGGCGATTTTTTTAACCATTACGCTAGTCGAGGTCATGCAGTTAGCTGATAGCCAAAACCAGGGTTGGGCTATCGCCAGCGAGTTCGTCAAACAGATGGGCTTGGGTTTGGTATTAGGCTATGGCGGCGGTTTGGGCCTTTCATATGTGCTAAAGCGCTTGCCGTTAATGCCCTCGTTATATCCGCTGCTAGCACTTGCTGGTGGCATGAGTATTTTTGGTTTAACTGCGCTATGGGGCGGCAGTGGTTTTCTCGCGATTTTTATTGCCGGTGCAATGCTAGGCAACCAGCCTTTACCTTACAGTAATGATATTCACCGCTTTCAAGATGGCATTGCTTGGTTAAGCCAAATAGGTATGTTTTTGATGTTGGGCTTACTTGTTACTCCGAGTGACTTACCCCCAATTATGATTCCTGCATTGTTTGTCGCGCTTATTTTAATTTTTGTCGCACGCCCTGTTGCTGTATTGCTTTCATTGTTGCCGTTTCGCTACCCTTGGCGAGAGCAGTTATTTATCAGCTGGTGTGGCCTGCGCGGGGCAGTGCCCATTATTTTGGCGCTGTTCCCATCGTTGGCGGGTGTCGAGCAAACCAAAACGGTGTTTGAGCTGGTGTTTTTTGTCGTGCTGATTTCCTTGGTTTTACAAGGTTGGACGATAGCGCGGGTAGCGGGTTGGTTGCAGGTTGCGCTGCCGCCCAGCTCCAAAGAGCCCGAATATTTGCAATTAAAAATTCAGCAAGAGCAAGATAAGGAAATTTTTGTTTACCGCGTATTGGCCGGCAGCAGCGCGGAGGGCCGGCAACTTAAAACATTGCCTGCTATTCAAGGTAGTCAGGTGATCGGCATTATCCGGCGTGGCGTACTGGTTGAAGAGCAGCCTGACAAAATGCTGGAAAGCGATGATCAGATAATGATCCTGGCCGACGCTAATGCACGCGCTGGCTATTCGCGGTTATTTGTCCCTGCACCGTTTCGCAAGACCAATAACTTTTTTGGCGAATTTGTCGTAAACGCAGATACGTCGTTGGCCGCTGTCGCTGAAGCCTATGGATTCGAGGTACCAGCCTCGGAAGCGAATTTCAGTATCAGCCAGTGTATTGTGAAGCGTTTTCACGGCAAGCCCGTCGTGGGTGACAGCATCAAACTCGGCGGCGTCAAGCTTGTCGTCATCGAAGTGGATGGCGATCGTATCGAGTCTGTTGGCTTGAAGTTGGGCGGTAAATAAAACAGCCAGCCAAGCGTTCGCGCGAGCTGTTTGCGTTACACTCGGTGTGTTATCTATACCGAAATTGAGCGATTTACGGAGGGGGCTTCTAAAAATAGTAATTTTTTTGTGAGAGCAAGGAAGTACCGCCCGGAGAACCGCAGTTTACGTGGGGTAAATGAGGATTCGAGGACGGAACTGACGCCGCTATCGCGTAAAAAGTGCATTTTGAGAGGTGCCCGGAGGTTGTATGGCTAATCAGTTTATGGTTCAGCAACTCAAGCGTTTAATGGTTGCCGGGTGCATTTACGGCCCGCTGTCGGCAGCAAGCGAGATGCCGTTGCTTAACGGCATCTCGCAACTGGAGTGGAAACACAGGCTGCTGATCGTCTCCGATCCGCAATCGACTGATCGTTTTATTGACGCGTTCGATCAGCACCAAGCCCAGATCGATGATCGAGATATTGTATGGTTTGTTAATTCAGCCAAAATGCTAACAAGCAATTATCGCGGTGAGCTGTCAGATGACTTGGCGAATGAGCTAAGGGCGGTTACTCGGGACGGTGAGCGCAAGGTGGTTTTGGTGGGGAAAGATGGCGGGGTAAAACTAAGGGCTGACAGCCTAGATTTTGATCGTATATTTACCGTGATCGATGGTATGCCTATGCGTATTCGAGAAATAAATTCACAATAAAGGAGCATGTTAGTGTGACTAGAGTCATGGCCGACGTATATCACTGTCCTCATTGCAATTATCATTCGGCTCGAGGGAATCAATACTGTCGCGGCTGTGGTGTTAGGTTCAGTGATAGCGATAACGCGATCATGGAGGGCAACCTAGCCAGCCTATTTGGAGCGTCTCCGTGGAATACTAGGGACAGGTATCGCTGTTTAATTTGCCAGACGTTCGTCTGTACTACTGACAACTATTGTCGTGGTTGTGGTGATGAGTTTGACGATAACGAGCGTCATATGATGAAAGCGAAGCTTAGGGATCTTGCGAAAAACAACACGCTGTCTTTAGTTGGCCTTATGGCGTTTGTGCTTTTGGTGATCCTAGCCCTCATTGCACTTTAGGCGATTGTAAGACGCAGGTATCCTTGTGTGAGCGGATGGAAGAACCACCTCGGAAAATGAGCAGCCTTTAGCGATAAAGAGTGTGTTATTGGGTCAGCGGCTAATGAATTTGTGAGTACCATATTAAAGGCTCATTTACAGCCTGCCGACACCGCGGTTTTTATGTGCAAGGGCCGCAGGTGTTGCGTTTATAAGCCGCTTTAGCGCACGGCTAACGCAGATAAGTCACCCATAAAAAAACGCCGCCCGACTTCAAATGATCCTGAAGCTGGGCGGCGTTTTTTTCGCTGCACATTCAGTAATGCAGCTATTCGTTTATCGGCACTCGGTGAAAAGGACCTAGTACCGATGAGACGATTACAGGTTTAGTTTTCGGTATCAATACCCTGCATATTAACTTCAACATCGGGCTCGGTCACATCGATTGCTGAGGCGCCGCTTTCTAGATCTAGGCTCGCGTTCACCGCGGCCGCTGTGCCTGTACCGCTGGCGGATACACCAATAATGCCGTTAACAACGGTGCCGTTTAGGTTGAGCTCTAATGCTTCGCTATTCAAGGTCACGGCCGTAATGTCGGTGCCATCTGCGGTGAGCTCTACCTGAGCGTCAAGTAGATTGCTTGAGGCGACCAGTGGGCTGGTGGTATCGAGGGCGATAGTAACCTCTGTGGTTGTTAAGGTCAGTTCGTTAACCACTAATTGTAAACCATCAAGGAAGACGTTATAGCCGGTGCGGCCATCAATTAAGGCGCTCAGCGTTGGCGCTTGCGTTTCAAAGCGCAAGGCTAAGTCGAGAGCAACAGCCACGTCATTAATAGTTTGGTTCACGGTATAACCGTATTCAACACCGCGGTTGCCAACGGGTGTCACGCTGCTGACTAGGGTAATGCCTTCTGGAGCAGGCAGTAAATCTTGGCCGCTGAATGCTTTAATAAAATCGGCGCCAATCGCAGCACTAACGGGGCCTAACACCGAGGCGGCTTTGGCGACGGCGGCTTGATCGAGACCCTGTGCAACTAAGCTCAAGTAAAACTGATTGTAGGCGTCTTCATCAATTAAACCCAGCAGGGCAGAACCGAGGTTCTCAACGGAATCGGTTTGAATGCTTTGGTCTTCCGTTAACGCTGCACTAAAGCTAAGTTCGTTGATTGGCGTGATGGGAGTTGATGAGCTGGTCGCGGCAGCGCTAGATGATGAAACAACCGCTTCGGAAGAGCTGGATGATACAACAACGGTCTCGCTTGAGGAGCTTTCACTGCTCGATGAAACGGTTACTTCAGAGCTTGAAGATACAACGACGGGTTCGGAGCTCGAAGATACCGCCGCAGACTCAGAGCTGTCAGCCTCAGGGCAGTTGTATTCTCCGGGGTGGTGGTCGCAGATGGCGGGATCAATATTAGAATTCTGACCGATACAGCCGGCCAGTGCGAACGATAATACGCCTAAAGTGGGTAAACTTAAAATTTTCATAACATTCCTCACAGAGGGTGGTCTGGGACACTAAGGTAAACGCGATGATATATAAGTTGGCGCAGTAATAAATAATGCACAGGTTTAAAGCGTGAAGTCGTGCGTATTTTTTTACAAGAATAGGCGTAAACGCACAAATAGTAGGGATGAAAATTATGCTAAAGCTTCAGCGTGCCAAGCGTAATTTTTTAATCCTTTAGCAGAGAATAGAGTATTTAGTAAGTAAGGGTATTGGTGGAGTGTGATGCTGTAGGCATTATTGCATGAATAGTTTTATAGCAAAAAAAGCTACACGGGAAAAGCACGCTTAAAATAATAGACGGTGCCCGATTCGCCGCAGTATTAAAGAAGTGAAAAATAAAATATTATTTATCAGTGGTCAGCCCATTTTAAGTTCGTGTCAACCCAGCATGGCTTTTATTACTGTGATGAACTTATCGAAAAAGCGTGACACCGCTAGAACCTTTGTGGTGTTAATTTCGCAGGCATTAATAAAAGCAATTGGCTTTAATTAATGCCAGTTTAATGTATTTAGTGACGCTGTGGGGAATGCGGGCAATGTTTTCGGAGTTAATATTATTTGCCAGTATTTAAGGGTGGCAGTTGGTGCTTATCTTGAAGCGACCGTTTTTGAAGGACATTTTTCTAGCAATAAAAAATCACACTTTTATTCGGTAATTGCCCAGAGGGGTGCTTTAGAATAAAGGTTAGCCTATAAGGCGACAGAATGTTTATCGTTGCGCCATGCTGCTGTTATTTTTAGGGGGGAAATTCCCATACTTAGTACTTTTAGTTTTTCTGGCTTATACACACCGCGACGCTAGGGCGGAACTAGCATGGTTGATGAAGCTAAACTTGGTGGCTTGTTCTAGTTTTGTGGATGTAAATTGTGCGCTTTATCGCATTGCCTAAACTTTTCCACTGGCGCCGGTGTCGCCATTATTTAATCTCGGCCACTGTCCTTGCAAATATAAAAGGAGTTAAACATGCGATTTCAGTTGGCAGCAATGCCTTTCGTTTTGTCGGTGTTGGTCGGTTGTGAGGGCGGAGCATGCCCTGCCGTTGCTATACCTGTGTACGAGGTCAGCGTTTACGATGCGGTATCCGGTGAGTTAATTTGCTACGACGGTTTGGACGCGAGACCAGATCTTCGGGATTGTGAAATTACTTACGTATATACCGAGAACGGGCAGGCGGCCGATATTACCGTGAGTTTGTCCGGTTACACAACCGAGGTGCTTGGCGCTATCGACAATGAAACTGGGCGGTTAGGCTGTTGGGATAACCCTGATTACATAACGCCTGTTGAGGTTTATCTTTATGTTGAATAACGGTAACTATTCAGGCTCACTAAAGTGGGCCAGTGGCTCATTAAGCTGGGCACAGACTAAGTTTTTTTAGGCCGTTCGAG
>DATBNJ010000233.1:0-33630 GCA_036554385.1 Marinagarivorans sp.
TCGGCAAGATGGATTCGTCTTCACTGAAAGCAAAAATTGCCGCGAGCATCGTTGCGATATCGTCGATACACCTGCTAAAGATATTTATGGGTGCCGAAGCCTATGACAACGAAAAGTTAAAGTGGTACGTCATCATGCACATGACCTTTGTAATCTCGGCATTTTTAATGGGCTATTTGGATAAATTAGGCAAGCACACCCCTAAAATAGAAGCAAAAAAAGAGGACGCTAAATAGGCGATAGCGCCGATTCTAGGCTTACCGAGCAATTTGGCAAATGCCCGTTTGGTGATTATAGCGCCCACCGTGCTCGCCGCAGATAGCGGCTTTTTGCTCGGATAGCGTTTTAGGAGAATGGTAAAATACCAAGGCACTGACCGTTGCGCATATTAATAGCAACGTCAGTGCGGCCAGCGTGCGACGTTTGTTTGCCAGCAGCTTCACGACTTTCTGATTACCACATTAAATCATCTGGGATTACGTAATCCTTATAGGGGTCATCTTCGTCGGCGTTTTGCGCTTCTGCGCTGGCATTGGTGATCACAATAAAGGAAGCATCGCGCTGGGCGATTTTGTCGGCCACCATGGTAGGTACGAGGTGATAGCCGTTTTCGAGTTTCACAATGGTGAGAATCCCGTTAATAATCTGGCGTTGCACAGTACTCGATACCGTCATTTTTTTAATTTTACCGCCATCGGTAAAGTTGTATTCAACTTCGCCGGCGCCCTCGAGTTTGGGTTTGCTGTGGTTTTGAATTAATTGTTTAATTTGCGCAGCAATGGCTTTTTGCTGCGCTTGCTCTTCACGTTGGCGATTCAACTCACGGTCTCGAGCCAGCTTCTCCGCTTTTGCGGCCTCGACCGCGGCTTTGGCCTCGTCAACTTCGGATTCTTTGCTTCGGCGCTCGACCTTCGCCTTTTTGCGTTTTTCTTTGTTGGCTTGCTTGGCTTTTTTACTATCGATAAGCCCAGCGTTAAGAAGCTGATCCTGAAGGGATGGCATAAGCTAACCTCGTGTTTTCTAGTTTATATCCCAATACGCCATCCGTAGCGTTTGGTGGTGGCGCAACAAAATGCGATTTGTTAACGAGCACCGCACTGACAGCGCCGCTTGGTCTATTGTAAGCGCTCTCGCACACAAGTGCTTATTCTAATCGCTTAATCTTCCAATAGGCTACAGCTACCGCGGTTAGCCCTATGATTGCTGCGCCAATAAAAACGCCCACATACACACCCACGGGGCCACCCCAGTGGCCGCCGAGCGAGGCAAACGGCATAGTAAAGACGGTGGCTTTGGCAAAGTTAAAGCCCGTGGCCCAGGTGGCTAAGCGCAGATTGTTAAATAACGCATTGGTAACAAAGGTCATGCCGTTGAAAAGGCTGGTTAAACTGATGCCGTAACAAAACACACGAATAAGTAACGCCGCTTGTCCCTCGGCGTTAAAAGCGCTCACCAAAAACTCCGTCAGTAAAAAAAGAATAAGGCAGGCCAGCGCACAGTAGCCAAAGGTAAAAAGCAGGCTACTTTTTAGGGTTTCCATAATGCGCGAGAATAAACGCGCGCCCAAGTTTTGCCCCGCAATTGGGCCTACCGAGCCAGATAGTGCGAACAGGCCGGCAAAAGCCAGGGGTTGCAGTTTGCTGACAACAGCATTGCCCGCTACGGCACTATCGCCAAATTGCGCCATAACGGCGGTAATGTAAGCGACGCCGATGGGGGTGGAAAGGTTTGTTAAAACGGCCGGTAGCGCCGTATGGCTATAGTGGCTGATGTCTTGCGTGAAACCCGCCCAGTGCGGCCGCACGAATAAGCCATAGGCTTTAAATACCCGCTGACAGCCGTAAGCGACCATGGCCAATCGTGCACAGACTGTGGCCGTCGCGGCGCCCTCAATGCCCATATTAAAACCAAAAATAAACAATGGGTCGAGTATGGCGTTAACAAAGCCGCCGAGTAGCGTCAGATACATGGATTCTTTAGCGTGGCCTAATGCCCGCATCACACCACTGCAGGCCATGGCGATGCCCATCAGTGGCATGCTGGGAATGATGATGGTGATGTAAGCTTGCGCTAGCTCCAGCGAGCGATCGGTGGCACCGAGCAGGCCCAGTAACCAAGGCACGGTAAACATAACGGCGGCGGCAACGACCGCGGTCAGTACTAAAATGCCGGTGAAAATATGGCCCACCAGCTGCCGCGTTTGCTCAATATTACCGCTGCCAATGGATTGTGACACCAAGGCGCCGCAGCCAATCGATAGGCCTATGCACAACGACAAGGTAAAAAATAGTATCGAGCCCGCGTAACCGATGGCCGCCGCTAGCTCGACCTCGCCAAGTAAACTCAGCCAGTACAAATCGACCAAATCCACCAAAAATAGCGACAGTAGCCCAGCCGTAGATGCCAGTGTCATCACACTTACGTGTTTAAAAATAGAGCCCTGTGTGAACTTGGCTTGCATTGCGGGTTGTCCTGTGCGGTTGCGCTTGGGTATCAAGTCAGCTTCGAGTCTGGCAATTAAGTCTGCTAGAGGTTCCAAGCCATTCTTCCCGCGCGCGCCGTGAGCGACCGTCGAAAGCTGGCGAGATATAAGGCAGGGCGCAAAACATTTGTTAAACTTCCTGCAATTCTATTTGCACCTCTAGAGGAGACTTGCATGCGCACACTTGCCTTAATGGCCGCCCCGCTACTGTTGACGGGCTGTTTAGCCACCAATCCCGTGACGGGTAACAAAGAAATCGTCTTAATGCCGCTCAGTGAACAAATCGCGATCGGCGAAAAAAACTATGTTCCGTATCAACAGCAGCAAGGCGGGCAGTACACCGTCGACCCGGGCTTGACGCGTTATGTCGATAGCATCGGCCAAAAGCTGGCGCGGGTTAGCGACCAGCCGAATCTCCCTTATGAGTTTGTCGTGCTTAATGATAGCACCCCAAATGCGTGGGCATTACCGGGCGGCAAGGTTGCATTGAATCGCGGCTTGATTTCGATGTTAGATGATGAAGCTCAGCTGGCCGCGGTCATCGGCCATGAAATTGTCCATGCGGCGGCGGGGCATTCGGCAGCACAAATGACGCGCCAAACGTTTTTGGGGTTGGGCGCGACGGCATTGGGCGCACTGGCGCAGAATTCCCAATACGGCGATTTGATTATGATGGGTAGCCAGTACGGCAGCGGCGCCGTTAATGCGCATTATGGCCGCGATGACGAGCTAGAGGCTGATGAGCATGGGGTAAAATACATGGAACGTTCGGGCTATGACCCACAAGCGGCGGTCGAGCTGCAGGAAAAATTCCTTGCGCTAAAAAATGGCAATGATGGCGACTTTATGAGCAATCTATTTGCCAGTCACCCACCGTCGGGTGAACGCGTTAGGCGCAATACGCAATACGCGCAGGGCAAAACAGGCAAGCGCAACAAAGCGGCGTTTGATGCCGCCACAGCGCAGCTACGAAAAGACCAAATGGCCTATGATTACCAAACGCAAGCCATTAAATATGCCAACAATAAAGAGCTAGGCAAAGCGTTGGATTTGGTCGAGCAAGCCATTAAAAAGCAGCCCAAAGAAGCCGCTTTTTATGTCACTAAGGGGCAGCTGTTGCTCGCGCAGAAAAATCCTAGCAAGGCATATTCCACCTTTACGCAAGCGGTACAGAAAAACCCCAACTATTTTATGCCGCAATTATTGGCCGGCTTTAGCGCTAAACAGGTGGGCAATACCGAAGATGCCCAAAAATACCTAGCCGCAAGTTTGCGCTTGCTGCCCACGGCGCAAGCTAATTATTACCTTGGTGAAATTGCGCTGCAAAAGGGCGATAAAAACTCCGCCAAACAATATTTTAGCACCGCCGCAGCCGATCAAGGCGAAGTGGGCAAAGCCGCGCAAGAACAACTCGCGCGCTTAGGTGTAACCCAGTAAATACAGCGCGTTAAAACCGCGATGGCTTAAAGCTATCGCGGTTGGTGCTGCGCTAGGGTGGGATGCAGTTTTTATAGTAAATTTTAGGTTTCTATGAATATTTCACAATTTCTCGCACAATTACAGAGTCAACCGAATAGCATTAGCTTTCAGCAAACAATGGCAGTGATCGAGCAGCATTACGACTATTGTCCAACCACATTTCGCAACGCTGACTTGGTGAATAGGGCGGGTAGCAACGAGGGCTCGTGCAAACTATTTGCGTTCGCCCGTTTGCAGGGTTTAACCGAGGCCCAGACGTTGGCTTGTTTTGGCGACTATTACCGCCAAGACGTGTTAACAAACCCAGCAGGAACGGACCACGCTAACATTCGCAATTTTATGCTAACCGGTTGGCAAGGCATTGATTTTGATGCGCCGGCATTGGTTGCCAAGTAATAGCATTAGAGGTCTCGATAGTGACGCAATTTCTCAGCTACAATGCATTAAGCAACAAAGCAAACAGCACAACCTGTGGCAAAACTAATACGGGTAAAAATAAAGCGATTTTCCAGGAGCGGGTTGTGCTTTTGATCACCATTATTTCCGGGTAGTCCGTTGCAACCTCCGCCATAAAAAACGCAAAGCGATTGCCCGGTGCTGCCGCGCGGTTAAAAATATCAGCGGCGATGGGGGTTGAACCCTCGGAGCAAATCTCGACAATGGTCGCGGCCACCAAGGTAATGGCCAAGCCCATTACGGTGGGGCCAAAGTAGGTGCCAAAAATTTCGGTGGGAACAAAGGCTCGAATCGCAGCAGCCAACAATGCGCCCACGGTTAGCCCCCAAGCCATGTATTTAATAGCTCAAAAGCGCTGTGCGCGGCATGATGTAGGGTGGTAATGGGCAGGTTTGAAAAACTAATAAAATAAAGCGCAAGCACCAAGCTTAGCGAGCCCCAGAGCAAATAATCTTTGCGGGCTTTTGGTATCGCAACAGCTTAGCGGCGGAAACGTTTGGCTTTGTGACGCTGGATTTGCAGATCGTTGCACCGGCATTAGGGCTTGCTGTCGTGCTAGGGGTGGCTCCACTGACATTAATACCGCCGCCGCAGCAACTCGTGGCTGCAGCTGGCGTTTTTTTGGGGCGAATCATTGGAGCAACAAGCCACAGCGCTTCTCGTACTAGCGATTAAACAGGTTGTCTCATGGTAACAAACTCCTCCGCTGCGGTGGGGTGGATGCCGATGGTTGCATCGAAGGTTGCCTTGGTTGCGCCAGCTTTAATGGCGATTGCCAAGCCTTGCATAATCTCACCGGCATCGGGGCCCACCATGTGTGCGCCCAGAATTTGGTCCGTATCACCATCGACCAGTAATTTCATCAGGGTGCGCTCGTCGGAGCCGCTGAGGGTATGTTTAAGGGCGCGAAATTCGCTGCGATATTTTTGCACGTTAGTAAATTTTTCGCGCGCCTGTTCTTCCGTCATGCCTACGCTACCAATATTGGGTTGGCAAAATACGGCGGTAGCGATATTGCGGTAGTCGATTTCGCACGGCTGCTGATTGTAATAGTGCTTGGCCAGTGTCATACCTTCTTCTAAGGCAACCGGTGTTAGCTCCATGCCGCCGGTTACATCGCCGACGGCTAAAATACTGGGTATCGAGGTTTGGAATTTTGTGTCGACGGCAATGTGGCCGCTTTCGGTTAAATCGACGGTGATGTCGTCGTCAAACAATTGTGTTAAGTGGGGCTTGCGGCCCGTGGCGTAAAGCACGGCATCGACGATAGTTGTAGAGCCGTCGTTTAACGCAACCCGCAAGCGGCCATCGGCTTGTTTTTCAATAGCGGTAACGTCGGTATTGAAACGCAAGTTGACGCCTTGCTTGGCGATTTCCTGCGCCGCAAATTCACGCACTTCCTGATCAAAGCCCCGTAAAAATAAATCGCCGCGGTAAAGTTGCTGTACGTTTGCACCTAGCCCATTAAAAATGCCTGCGAACTCAACGGCAATATAACCGCCACCGACTACGACGATATCCGTTGGAAAGGTATCGAGGTCAAAAATTTCGTTTGAACTTACCACGTGCTCGCGACCGGCAATATCGGGCACAAAGGGCCAGCCACCCACGGCGATTAAAATGCGCTCGCAGGAATAGTGCTTGCCACCGACTTCGACCGTATGGGCATCGACGATTTTGCCTCGCCCGTCAATTATGGTGACATTGGCAGAACCGAGAATATTGTCGTAAATGCCGTTGAGGCGCTTGATTTCAGCTTTTTTGTTGTCGCGCAAGGTCGACCAATCAAACTGAGGTTCAGCTGTGCTCCAGCCGAAGCCGCGGGCGTTTTTAACCTGCTTTGAGTACTCCGCCGCATAGACATACAACTTTTTAGGTACGCAACCTACGTTCACGCAAGTGCCGCCCATGTAGCGGTCCTCACAAATGGCCACTTTTGCGCCGTAGCTCGCCGACATACGCGCCGCGCGCACGCCGCCCGATCCTGCGCCAATTACAAACAAGTCGTAGTCATACGTCATGACAGCATTCCTATTTTTTAAGTATTCGTGGTCGATTAATAAAAAGGGGCGCTATGAGTCTATAGCACCCCGTTCGCCAGGACCGTATTACAGCACGCTACTGGTTTTTTAAGTAGTTAAGCATAGTGTCCACGTCGCTCACTTCAAACGGATCTTCGGGGCAGTTATCGACCAGGCCGGGCTCGATAAATTGCGCGCGGATCTCACCGTCGACAACGTGCATGCTGTAGCGCCAAGAACGGTCGCCAAAGCCAAGGTTGTGCTTTCTGACCAACATGCCCATACCGCGGGTAAAGTCAGCGTTGCCATCGGGCAGCATTTTAATTTTCTCAATGCCGAGGTTTTTGGCCCACTGGAACATGGTGAAGGCATCGTTCACACTCAAGCAGTAAACTTCGTCTACCCCTAATGCCTTAAGTTCATCGTACTTGGCCTCAAAGCCGGGTAGGTGGGTGCTTGAGCAGGTTGGCGTAAAAGCGCCGGGCAGTGCAACAACAATAATGCTTTTACCGGCAAAGATATCGGCGGTCGTCATATCCTGCCAGCGGAAGGGGTTTTCGTGCGCAATGCTCTCGTCTCGGACGCGGGTCTTGAAGGTTACGTTGGGTACATTCTTCATGTGTTATCTCCAGTTTTGGGTTCAGATCAATTCAGTAACTTCAGAATAGGTCAAACTGACTTATAGGTAAAATTAATTAAAACTATTTGTGCGATAGTTGTTTTGTGATGGCCTATTGAATCGGCAATATCACTGACAAAAGCCCATAATTGGCTGGCATAGATAAGGGTAAACGTGAACACGCTAAGCGAAGGTGCTGTCAGGTCTAAGGGGGTGTTAGGGCTTAATTTGGCGGACTAATCAATACTCGTGAGATAACAATGCCATTACTACGCCCCGCCGACTGCTGAAATCGGCTTGGAGTTCGGGTATCGCGAAGCGACGGGGATGTGGGTGATCTTTTCTTTTGGTAAAAAAAATGAACTCGCCAGCGGGCGAGCCGGGACGACATTCGTAGAGCGAATAGCTTGCTTGCTGCGGTTGACGAAATGGAACGCGGCCTGATCGCCGACGGGTGGTCATGTGGTGAAAAAGCGCGTAGAGCTGGCCGGTAGAGGTAAAAGTGGCGGAGTACGAACATCGCCCAATTGCCGACCTTCGGCGGGCTAATCATGCTCGTGAGATCCAAATGCCCTTACGCATCGCAGAACGAGCAGCTTGTATACCTCTCGTTACTTCAACAAATATTCCAAAAACGCCCCGCGCACCACCTCAAGTGGATTTTTATCTTCAGCTAGATTAGGCCGCATTATATCGGCGATATCGTTAATACAGGTTTGGCCGTCCACTTGGGCAACCAAGTGCTCTAGCACGGGGTTGCCGTGGGCGTTTAGGGCTTGATCAGCAGGGATGGGCAAGTGCGGCAATACGATCCATGCGGGTGGTTGAGTGTCGGGGTAAGCCGGTGGAAAGTGATCGGGCGCGGTGGCGGCAAAGGTCCAAATTTGCTCGATGCGCTTTTCTTCCGATAAAGGCGTATCCAAGTAGGCGCTTTGCACGTGGTTCTGGTAAACAACCTTAAAGCCCGCCAGTTCAAGCAGCTCGATAATTTCCGCGTGGCTGTAGCGGTGGACGTCGGTGATGTCGGGGCCGTATAACAATGGCCCGGTATTGATCCAAACGCCGCCTGGTTTTAAGTAGCGCTGTACTTGGCCAATTAATTCCCGC
Organism: Marinagarivorans sp.; assembly: GCA_036554385.1. Taxonomy (GTDB): domain Bacteria; phylum Pseudomonadota; class Gammaproteobacteria; order Pseudomonadales; family Cellvibrionaceae; genus Marinagarivorans. Next base: position 8,165 of record DATBNJ010000233.1, read on the forward strand.
ACCTCGCGGCCATTAACGTCCATAAACCAGGGTGTAACGATGGTATCAAAGCTGTGTTTTTTTAGCGGTGGGCGCCAAGCGTTGCCAGCCATCGCGTACCAAGTGGCCATGCGCGCGGGCTCGTAGTCCGGCACCTGCATCGGCCAAACGTGCGTTAAGGGAATGCCGATTTGTGGACCGGGGTGAATCTCTGGTAGCTGCCAGGCTCGCTGTTGGGCCACTAAACGATGTGCGCAGCTAATCAGCACGGGGTTAGTATCCAAGGCCACTGTGTGGCGAGGTTGCAATGCATGGTGGAGGTCGGCGCTTAAGCGGCCTGCGCCGGCGCCAATCACCCAGGTATCGCCCATGGGTTTGCCGGTTGCGGCGTGCGCCGCGGCGACGCGCTCGAGCTCGCGGGCATTTTCGCTACCGGCTACCGCACGTGCTTCATCCCATGCCCAGTCGCGCAGCAGCAGCTCAAAATATTGCAACATGCGCGACGGGTCGTAATTGGCGAACTCGGGGTGAATCGTCTTGTTAAGCCCCATATCCTTGAGCAGAACATCCATGGCCTCAACAATGCCGTTGTTGATGTTATCCATGGTTTGAATCCGCCGAACGCTGCTGGGCAGCATATCGCTCAAGTTGCGCTGGCGGTTGCGCTCTAAATTGTGCTCGCCGCTTCGGATCGCCAGCGCGTACAGGCTTTCCCATAAGCGCTGCTGTGATAAGCCCACATCAAACCAGCACGGCATGCCCTGTAAATCAAAAAACTGCTGCCCACAGGCCGAGCAACTTTGCCGAGCGGGGCTGAAACCACCATCGGTGTTGGCTTGGCAGTTAGGGCAGGCGAGGAGGTGATCGGGCGGTTGGCGGAGCATTGGGGGTTCTCTTATCTTTTAGTCAAGCGTAGACACTTGCGGGGTTTTATTGGTCGCGAACCAAATACACGCCGAATTGCGCATCCGATTCTCGGCCAATTAATGTACCCGTTGTAAAGTCGACATGCCAAGCTTTGCCGGCTTCTCGGCGCCAGGGGGTGCTGGTCCAATAGCCGCCGTTTAAGGTACCCGTGAATACCTTGCCGTTAATGGCCGGCCCAGAGCAGGCGCGATCGACAATCGAGCTTAACTCATTTTTATTGGGCAAGCGCCAATCAGCATAGCCCTGCGCGGTATAACCATTGGCGACGGCGAGCGCACCATTCCAGTCGTATTTGCTGGCGAAATCAAAGTTTGCCGTACAGGTGTTTTGCGTATCGGACCATTGCTGCCCTAGTGCACAGCGCAGCCACATTAAGCCTGTGCGCTTATCAATCGCGGTACCCTCTTGTAAGCGGAAGCGCTCGTCAGGCGCGTCTAATATCAGGCTGTTAACACAAGCGGCGAAAACAGGGCCGCTGAGGGCCATGGTAAAAGTAAGCGCTAACTTATGCGCAATCTTGTGTATGGGCATTATGGGGACTCCTCGGTTGCGCGATGGCTATCGGCCACTAGGCGCAAAAAGTTAGGCGCCTCTTTAATCGTGCTGCCAGTGCTGCCATCGCTGAAGTACAAATACCATGCCCGCTCGCGAATGGGCGCATAGGATTGATTGCTCCAGTATTGGTCATTTTTGGCGTTGGGGAAATAGTTGCTATCCATCGCAAGGTCGATATTGTCAGTGACGACTAAGGTCATTAGCTCGTTAACGGTGGGTAGGCGCCAGTTGTTGTGGCCGCAGTAGTTTTCGCTATTGAGGTATTCGATGTAAGCCAGCGTATTACACGCAATGCCGTTGCAATCATCGCTATTTTCAAGGCCCGCGTTGCCGCCGTTGCGACTGGCATCGGGCACATACCAGCTGTAGCGTAAGCTGGCGTATTGGGGGTGATCCTCTAAGCCGGATTTTACCTCCCAAAGCAGGCCGGTATGATGGTCCTGAACGCAGGCCCAGCGGGTGCCTGCGGCTTCGCTGCCATCGCCTAGCCAGTGTTCGCTTTGCTGCGCTAAAACGCTGCCGTCCCAAGCTACCTTGCTCCAATCAAAGCCCGCTGGCCCGGCGCCGGTTTTGGCCAGCTCGCCTTTAAGCGCGGCGTAATCCCTGCCGTGGCTGCCGTCTTGGGGCGCGCTGACAAGGCAATCAATAAGCTCGCCAGTGTTATCGCGGCAAAAGCGGGTGCCGGTATCGTTCAGCGGGTGAGACCCTGTTATCGGTGCAAGGCTACTTGAGGCGCTACTGCTATTGTTGCCGCCACAACTTGCCAACGAAATAACCAGAACTCCAGCGGTGCTGATGCTCGCCACCCTGAGAATAGAGCTGAGTTTTAACATGATTTTAGCCATAGTGATGCTTGAGTGTTTCGACGCTAAGGGTTTGGCCTGCGTGGGCTTACTTTTTAGCGATTATTGCCCTGCTTTAGGGCGGGCAAAAAAAAGGCTCGCACTCAAGAGTACGAGCCTTTTAACGCATTTAGCCATTAAACCACGTGTTTGAACTTGTTAACATCGGTCATATTGCCGGCGGCAATTTGATTGCCCAAGCCAAAGCCTTGCGCAATATCGTTCATCAGGTCGCGGTTAGAACCGCCACCGCCAATGCCGGCGGGGAAGCCAGTCATCCGGGTCGCCAAAATGTTAGGGCAGCCACCGGTGGTGTGGGTAATGCCGTCTTGGTCGGTAACCTGCAAAAACACGGTATTGTCGATCATCTTAGTGCCAGGGACGGCAGGGTCGTCCGTTTCGGCCAAGGTTTTGATGGTGTAAGCCACCGCTTCGTTAATGTAACGGGTAATGGTGATTACATCGTTACGGCCGCGACCGTGGCATGTTTGGTGGTGGCCTTCGCTAAAGCTGCCTTCGTAGCGCCATTCACTTTGGCTATCATCGAGCTGAATGGTCGCCACATTGCTTAAACCACAGCGCATCGCGGTAATGGCGATATCGGACATCAGCATAATTTCGCTTTTACAGCCACCGGCGTTATCGGTTGCGCCTTCCGACTCCATGGTCGGTGAGGTACAGCCGGGCAGTGGCTCGTTCACCAAGGCTTTCGCTAAGCGGCTATCAATTTGCTCAAGCGCCTCGAAGTGTTTTTCCAAACGCGCTTTTTCTTCCGAGCCCAATTTAGTCATCAAGGCATCGAGCGCTTGCTTATTGGAATCGAGAATCGTTTTTTGCTTGGCGTATTTTTCTTCGGCGGCACCGGCTGGTAGCGGGCTGGCAAAATACCTGTTGTACGCTCTTTGTGGATCGCTCTCGGGCACAATCGGTTGGCCGCCGGCGCGCCCAATAAGGTCTCGGTTGGTATTGCAGCGCACGCCCAAGTTAAGGGCCGAATAAGGCGTATCGGCACTGATTAAGCGCGATAGCTGAACATCGAAGCTGTCGCCCGAGCCCATATTCAGCGCTGCGTGTGCAGCGCCGTGGCCGCCGCCAATCACGTTAACGAGCTTAAATTGGCAGTACTGCGCCACGTCCAGTAGCGGCTCGGTACATTGGTTCATTGAGCCGAGGCCCCCTGGTAGCCATGAGCCCTGGGGGGCGCCAGCGGGGTAGCTAAAGGCGATAAAGCGTTTTGGCGTGCCTTCGGCGGCTTCGGCAAAACGGTTAACCATGGCACCGCCCACAAAGGGCGAGGCTTTCCACAGTGCCGATGAAATGCCCGCTTTTGACACCATATCGAGGAATTTTCGGCGGGTTTTGTTAAATTCTCTAGTTGCAGTAGTCATTGCTCAATACCTTTTTAATTCGTTGCGAAAACCGGCGCATCGCACAATCGGTGCGCCGTACCTCGATTACTTGGCTTTGCGATAACGCAGAAGGTCTTGCATCACCATCTCAGTAAACATCGCTCGCACGCTGCGGTTAGACGACGAGAAAGAGGTTTTCGCTTGGTTGGCTACGCAGGCGTAGTCAGATTTTTGTTCGTCGTTTAAAGGTGGTTCAAAGGCGGCATCCACCGCCGAGACTTTAATCGGCATACCGGCGACGAAGCGGAAGCCTTTCTCGATTAGGCACTCTTCCGTGCCGGGCAAATCAGCAATCGCCTTCGACAAATCTTTAGCGCCGTTAAACGGAATAAAGTTGTTTTCATCATTAATATTGTCGGGCCCGTAGAGCTTGCCTTCGTTGTTGATCGGTAAATCTAGGCCGGTGGCGCCTTTTTGGGTATCTCGCCATTGACCGACTTGGTTAAAGTCTTCGGTACCAAATAAGGGGTTAATTTTGTACGCGTGGCACGAGTAGCACGCTTCTGAGTCGGTGATGGTTTCGTAGTATTCGCGTGAGGTCGACATGCCCGACTCGTAATCGGCGTTGGCTTTTGCCAACAGCTCTTCACGGTCAGACTCTACGATGGGAGGCGGTGAAATGTGCTGACACAGCATATCTTCTCGAATGCGGACGGCACGAATAATCGGCGCGGTTTTATCGGGGTGCGAGTAAGTGGACATAAAGGCACCGGTGGTAATAATACCGCCGCGTTTGTCTAGGTTTTCCACCACGCGCCAGTCGTTATCATCGGTCGCGCCCGAGTTAATACCGTAGTAGTCCGACAAGGTTTTGTTTAATACCGTGAAGTCACCATTGTAGAGAGACTCGAAAGGACGGTCGTTGTAGAAGACTTCGCGGAATAACTGGCGCACCTCTTCGGCCATCGATTCTTGCACGGCTTCGGTATAGTTGGGGAATAGCGCAGGATCGCGCGTCGCGTTGATAACATCATCAGTGCCAAACCAGTAACCGGCCATGGCACCCATCTGCTGGCGGCCGCGTGGGCTATCAATCAAACGCTCCACTTGCGCACGCACTTGCTCTTCATAGTGTAAGCCATCGTTCATGGCGGCGTCCCACAAAATGTCATCAGGGGCAGAACCGGTCAGCGTGTAGGACAGCAAGGTTGCGTACTCAAATGGATCTAGCATGTAGCTATTGGGGTCGGCTTGTTCCATTTTAGCGAGATCGCCGCGCTCAGGGGTGTAGAGTACAGCGCCGCCAAAGGTTAGAGGGCTGATCCATAGCTGATCTGGTTGGCTGTTGAACTTGACGTGCGGGCTACCCGTTACGCCCTCGACGTTGATGCGGAAAGTGTGTGGTCGGTCAGACGTAATCTCAAGTGGGAAGGTTTCATTTCCTACCGCAAAACTAATAACGGGATAACTGCCGTTACTTGCACGCGCTTTAACTTGGAAAGAAATAATATCGTTACCGGTCCAAGCGTAACTGGGGGTTTGCCCAATATAGTAGCCAGCATGGGCAAAACCATCGTCGCCTAAATCACCAAATGTAATTGTGACCTGAGTGTCTGGGTCAGGACGATAATAAGGCTCGGGCTCAGTCGCCAACAAGTCGGATACCTTATCACCTAATTCTGAGCGGTAGAGGAACTGCGGCGACGTCAGCACGTTAATCAATGCGAATTTAAAGGCGTCTTCACCGGTAGCGCTTGCGAACATATCTTCGTAGTGCGTCTGCTCCGCTTGCGTTAATGGGCGGCGGAACATGCGAGGTAAAAATGAAGTAACGAATTCATCCACACAACCATTGGCGCACGAGAATGGCTTTTCATTCTCTACCGCCCAGTCGGCAATGGATTCTGCGATATCCCAGAATTTGTCGGCGCGGTTATTGTCGACGTTGGCGGTCGAGTTATCGGGGAAGCCGCCTTTGGAACCGTCGAGCAATAGCTCGTCACGCAGGTCGTAATCTAAGCCCAGTAAGTCTTCTAGGGTGTTTTGATATTCGGCCACTGTCAAAATGCGCAACCTGCGAGGGCTATAGCCAATCGCCTTTTCCATATCACAAGAGGCTACGGCGCTGACCCACGTTAAAATATAGGCCGTCACGTCCGCCGCACATTGATCCTGACAGTCTGTTGGAGAGACTAACGGCATCTCGGCGTGGCTGCGGAAAAAGAGTGATTGCGGGTCGTCGAGGAAAGCCGCAGCGTTAAGCGGGGTTTTGGCATCGCCGCCGGGCAGTGTTGCAACTACGCCTTTGGTGCCGTGACACCCAAAACAATGTTGCTCATATTGGGTAGCGCCAGCGAGCGCATCGGGTGAGAAGTTTGAGTACTGCGGGCCTGTGCCACCGGTAGTAGGCGCCGAAGAGCTTGTGGCTGCGACGCTGGAAGAGCTGGGCGGCGTTACACTGCTCGATGATACAGTTGTTGTGCTGCTAGTAGTGGTTGTGCTACTGGTCGTTGTCGGTTGGCTGCTCGATGAGACCGCCGTCGTGTCTGAGCTTGAAGACCCTGTTTCTTCAACGGGGCCAACACACGCCGTCATCATGGCTGATGCGAGTGCTAAGGGCACAATCTTGCGCATTGCTGCTTCCTCTTTAGTTTTCCAAAAGTGGTACTTATTATTGATGCCCCTCAGCTCGCTATTTAGAGGCGCACGCATTACTTGCACATGATAGAACTACTGACGAGTGCATTGTGCTTAACAATCGGCTTTTGTGTGCTGCAAGTACGGCTTTTTGCAAATTTGAGAACATTGGCACAAATTTATAATACGATGACACAGGTGTCAGGCTGTCGGGGGCGACAAACTTTCAAATGAGCCCGTTCAATACCATTGTTTTTGCGCTAGTCATTTACAGAATAATGGGCACTTTTATTACTGTTTCGCCAACCAAATTCAGCCGTGTATTCGCGCCGTTTGTTTTTAAACGGTGAGCCATAAATAGCGAGTGCTGTTTCCATCCGTCGGCTATGGGCGCCGCCTAAGCTGATTGCTTTGCTACTTTCTGAATCAATAAAACCCTATTAAAAGAAACTTGGTTATAACGATTCCGCCAGTCTCAAACTCTCCCCGTCCATCCTATGCCCCGTCACCGTATGCCAAGAAATACGCTAATGTTTATGACGTAGGCGTGCTTTTTCGGCAATTGCTTCATAGCTAGCAGCCACCCGGCGTCGGCAGTATTGGGTGGCATTTAAGGATAAGTACTCGCTAGCTAACTTGTGATTCACACAGCATAGGTTTGTACACAAATATCGTCGTGGAGTGGTTATGAACAAGGTCCGTGCGGGGTTCACCATTATCGAACTCATGGTTGTGATTGTGATATCTGCCATTTTAATGATGATGGCAGTACCGTCTTATCAAGGCTTTATCAAACGCAACAATGTACAAAACTTGCAAAGCCGAATCGCAGCGGCGGTGGTAACCGCGCGCAGTGAAGCCGCATCGCGCAATGCGGTGGTAACCCTGTGTGCCAGCATCGACGGCGAGCGCTGTGGTGGCACCTGGAGTGATGGCTGGATGGTATTTCTTGATGACGGCGAAGGTGTTGCGGGAGTCGCTAAAAACGCGGATCGCGAAGGTGACGAACAGTTAATTCTGAGTTTTTCCAACGTCGGCAATTACAGCGTTGTCATGACCGATGAAAAAGATGGTTCGGTGCTGCCGGCGTTTAGTTTTAACAGCCAGGGCTTTAGTCTTGATGAAAGCCGCGCGCTAGTGACTGTGTGTGAGCCAGACGGCGATGTGCAATATGCACGCGGGCTAATTATTGAGCGCAGCGGTCGCACTATGACGACGCGGGATCTCAGCGGTGACGACGGTATTCATGAAAGCCGTTTCGACGATGGCTACGGCAACGTTACGGTCAACGACCTTTCCTGTTAATCAAGCGGTAGTAACTTTCTGTGAATTACTCGTATCAATCAAATAGGCTTAAGTCGCTTAAATATTATTGCGGCGCCAGTTTGTTGGAAATGGTGATTTCATTTTTTGTGATGGGGGTGGGCATGATGGGTGTGCTAGGCATGCAGGCCCAAGCAATGCGTTTAAATCAGCAGGCCCACGCCCACTCTCAGGCTATGATACTGGCACAGGATATTATAGAAAGCATTCGTGCTAACCGAATTGCTGCAGGGGCTTATCAAATTGCATTTGATGAATCAATAACCGACGTAAAAGGCTGCGGTTTAGTGAATGCCAACTGTAGCCAAACAGAATTAAAAGATTGGGAATTAAAAAACTGGCGACAGAAAATCGCTCAGCGCCTACCTCGCGGAAAGAGCGCCATCGACTACGATGGCAAAACGGTGACCGTGTCTCTTGAGTACGATTTATCCGCTACGCGCGGCGAGCCTGCAAATTCCGAGCGTAAAACCTATGTGCTGACGGCTGGATTGTAAATGCTAAGCCGCACGTCAACGGGTAAATTAAAGCATCGCATTCATGCGGGGTTTTCGCTGATCGAGATGATGGTTACGTTGCTCATCGCAATGGTTATTTTAAGCGGCGTATTTCAAGTGCTTGTGGCCAGTAAGCGCAGTGAACTCGACCATCAAGAAATCGTATATATTCAAGAAAATGCGCGCTTTGCGTTAGACGTGCTCAGCCGAGATATTCGCATGGCGGGCTACTTCGGTTGTGCTCAACAAACCGAGCAAGTCAATGTCATTAAGCAAACGATTGTGGGGGGGATCGGAACTGCCGGGCTTCGAGGTTACGATGGCGTTGGTAAGGTTACCTCGCATATCGTGTATGGCGAAAACGCAAAGGCCGGCACCGACGCGTTAATGATTCAGCGTGGTGATGACGAACACGAATACCTGGTGCGCGAACAAAGCCCAAGCACCAATACTATTACTGTTTGGCAGCAGCACAACTTTCAGGTCAACCAACCGCTGGCATTGGTTGATGGCAATTGCCGATTTAGCGCACTGTTCACGGCGAGTCAAATCGACACGCCCAATACGATTGTCCACGCCCAAAGCGAAAATAATTGCAGTGATATTTTGCGCGGTCGTTATGACTGCCGCGACTGTCGAACAAACCATTGTCCGCGCGCACTACCCAAAACGCCCTACCTTTCGGGATCGCGCATTATGCCGTTGATCTCAAACGCCTATTTTATTGGGGATTCCTCCTTGCTAGAGGGGGCTCCAGCATTAATGCGCCAGTCAATAACGGTGCAGCAAGGTCGTTTAACCACCCGCATCGAAGAATTGGCCACCGGCGTTGAAAATATTCAATTTATCTATGGTGTCGATACCCAAAATACCGGCGCCATCAATGAATATCGTTCGGCGGTCGATATGGATATTAACGCTGATGGAGTTATCGATAGCCGCGACTGGCAGCATGTAAAAGCAGTAAAAATCGATATGCTATTAGTTTCCAAGTCGCCCGTTTTTACAGAACCGCGCACGGTTGTTTTTAATGGAATCGAATACCCTGGGTTATTTATGAGGCAGATCGTTAGTACCACCGTCCATATTCGGAACTACGGTGCATGAAACAGCAAGACGGCGCTGCTATTATATTTTGCTTGATAATACTCGCGGTGTTGACCGCGGTGGGAGTGGCGAGTATTCAGCCTTCTGGGCTCGAGCTCAAGACTATTTCTATCGCGGAGGATCGCGCCCTCGCCTTTCAAGCTGCCGAAACAGCGCTAGCAAATATCGAAGCCAACCTTGTTAATCAGCCACCGCCGGCTTCGGCACACTTCAGTGAATGCAAGGGGTCCGAGTGTTTTAATTCACGCTGTGACGGCGGACTGTGTTTCTCCGGCGAATATTATGCGGGGCAAAAGCCCTCGCAATGCTATGTCTTGGCACCCGATGTTGCTATGCCGCGAGATTTTTGGTCCGATAAAACATTGGCCGTTTGGAATACCGAGAACCGTCATCGCGCCTTAACTATTGAGAGCCTTAAAAGCCCAGTAAAATATATCATTGAATTTTTATGTTTTGCCCATGTTGGTGCACTATTGGGCACGGGAATAACCACCGCTGGCGCTACGTTTGAAGGCAGTGAATTCGAAAACTATCAGCCGCTTTACCGCATTACGGTAATGGCCAATGGCAATACCAGCCGTTCGTCGGTGGTGTTGCAATCAACCTATCGAATTGCTCAAAATCAGTCTCGCACACCCAATTTATCGGCGAGCCTAAAAAGCACACAAGTTGTACTTTCCGAGGTCAGCGGTGATTTGGCCGCGACGAGTATAGATCGAACAACAGCTTCAGCGAATAAATGCCAGCGCGCAAATACTCGCCCTTCGGATTCGGCGACTGTGCGCTGGGGGAGAGATCTGGGGCTTTACATTCATAGCCCACCGTCCACTACTGGGCACAGTACATTATTTATCGACTCACAAAATCAATTGCGCGAAGATTCAGACCAGGATGCTCGCCTAACACCGGCGGATGCTGTGGTCGCGTTAGCGCTAAACCCTGCAAGCAACACCCTGATGGCGCAGCGGTATCAATTGGGTGAAAACGGGCAGCGCGGAGCAGAGCTGGGCGAGCCCGTTCCTTGGCAACATATCAATGCCCTATGGCAAACGCATAGCTCAGTGCCAGCCCGCCAGCGCTATATGTTTACCGCCGTGGACGAGGATAAAGACGGCGTAATATTTGGTCACCACGCGATGGTGCCGTTTACCGAAGATAAATTGCGTGCTCATCAGCAGCTAAGGGCTAATACAACAGACCGGGCGCGGCAAACAATACGGCAAATTCGCAGTATGCCGTTTAGTAAAAGTCGCGCTTCGGCGCTAATGGTGAATGCCCCGCAAGCCAGTTACGATATAACCTTTGCAGATAAAAGTTATCGAACCTATCGCCAGCAGTACCGCAATCGCAGGTCAATGCTGTATTCACTGGGTGACACGGGCTTAGTCTACGGATTTAATGCAGGATTCTTCGATGCACATAGCCGGCACTTTGCCACCGAAGAAAAAACACTGGGTGCCGAGCGCTGGGTTTATATTCCCGCCAGCACTCTACCTTACCTAGCTAATCCCGCGACAAATGAAACTACAAGCACCCTAGTCGATGGAAAACTGTACGCCTTTGACGTTAATATTTTTCCGCATGATACCGACCACCCCGGCGGCTGGGGTACGGTGTTAGTGGTTGGCGTAAGTAGGCCACTTAAATCTCAGAGCTATAAAGGCGATAACCCTAACGCCAAAGCGACCCATTCAGTTTGGCTTATACTGGATGTGACTAATCCCGAAAAGCATCCACGTTTAATTGCGGAAATTTCAGCGCCCACGTTCAATACCGAAGCGAATGTCGACGTGGTAAAAGTGCGTACCGACGATAAGGGTTCGGGTAGCTATAATGATAACCGCTGGTTTCTTACGTTTGCTGCGTCGTCATCAAGCGGTGAAGAGACCGCAAAGCTGCATTTTTACGATTTACAAAAAGGTGCATTACACACGCTGGACTCCGGTGTGCAAGATGCTGAGGTTACCGGCATAACGGTCACCGACTGGGATCGCGATTTTATCGACGACGTTATCTATTATTCCGTGGCGGGCAACGTCGGCAATGATAACGGCGGGCAATTGCGTCGAGCCATATTGCGTTTCTCGGCGAATGGGGTCGAATTTCAAGATAGCGCAATGTTAACGGGGGCTGGGCAACATTTTAGCACCGCACCCTATACCCGCATTGATGCCGATTACAATTATTGGGTTTTTGCCGCGACGGGAAAAATACACAGCGAGCCCAATGGGCATCAAAATACCTTTTACGGGCTTAAAGAGGTTGTCGATGGCGAGGGCAAAATTACCCAAGCCCTAATTGACCGCAATCAGCTTGTGAGTGTCGATAACATTCAAACCTATGACAATGGCCAGGTTCGCACGCCCAGCGGGGGCCCAGTGCTTATAAATGGCACTGAGGCTGTCGAGCGTGTTGACGATGTGAGCAAATTGGTCGCAAAAAACGCAGGCTGGTCGCTGAGCTTAGATCATAGCGGCGAAGCAGCGATTGGCACCATTCGGCAATATTCGACAAGCCTGTTACTGACCACTGCTACCCCCGCGGGTGATGCTTGTAGTTTTAGCCAAGGCAGCACGCGGCTATATCAGCGAGAATTCTTTAATGGTTTAACGCCAACTTACAGCGCTTTTAAACACGGCGATAGCGCCCTTGGCGCAGGTGAACAATCTGGCCAGGCGCTATCGCGAGTTATAACGCTTGGTAATAGTGTTGATACATTGATGGACGATACCGGCTTGCTGCAGCATGCCGGCGGTGCCGTTAATAAAGTGGATCTCGGCAAGCTCAATATTGATAGTCGACGCGAATCATGGCGCGAAATTCATAAAAACTGGTAATGCGTATCGGAGTGAAAATTGATTTGCTTAGCGCCGCAATATCATAAACCAGCGGCCAATATTTAATACATTGGCCAGAGCCGCGGCGAAGTAGGTCAATGCCGCCGCTTTAAGTACCTTGCGAATAGCCGGTTGATAATGCTCGGGTACGTATTCACCTTGCTGTAATATGGGCAATGCCTTATTAAAACTGGCGTCCCACTCTTCGGGTAAAATAATTAAATACGTCAGCGCGGCTGCAATTTGCAGCAACAGACTTAAGCCAATAGCGAGCCCAAATATTACGGGTGATTTTAACACGCCAGTAATTATAGGTAGCAATATTAAAATAAGCACGCCAAGCTTTTGTAGCATTACTGATAATGGAATATATTTTTTGCGTAACTGCGCTATACGTTCGTTGCGATTATGCTGGATGGCATGGCCGACCTCGTGGGTTGATACCGCAATAGCGGTCAACGATTTACCATCAAAAATACTGGGACTAAGACGCACGGTATTCGTTGAGGGATCAAAATGGTCGTTGCCTTCGGTGGTTTTTTCCAGTTGCGTGCCTTGCAGCTCAAAGCGATTAATTAAGTGGCGTGCCAGCTCGGCGCCAGTGCCTGGCATATTCGGTAAGGTTTTACCATACTTCTTCAACGTATACTTTACCCATAGCTGCGGCGCTAACGAGCTGGCGATGATAAGCAAGGTAAGAATGAATAGAATCATGTTATGTTGTCGACTATATTGACGTAAAAAATTGACGTAAAAATTCAGGGTTAAAAAGTTATGAAAAAATTAAACAACGAAGCTGCGTTAGTTTCACAAGCGCTTAAAGTTGGTGGTGTTTACGCAAAAAAGCGTGGCGTGGGTGAATTTGAAGCAACTGATTCTGCCAAATTAAAAGTGACCTACCTGTACAAGTTATTGGTACACGATAAACTGATACAACCGCTGGCAAAGGGACAAGAAACGGAGCCGCTTATGCGCCATAAACTGGCGCTGTGGATTGCTCGTACTTTGCCTGCGGACCACGAGCTGCTGAAGTAAAACCTTTCAGCCGCTAAATGACTCTTAAAAACTTATTCTAAAACCCACTGTCGGGATAATACCAAGGCCAGCGGTGTCTTCGGTAACAACGGGGCTGTTCTCATCTTCTATTTTGTCGTAATCCAAGTTTCTGCCGTCGATGTTTTCTTGATCTAGTGCATTAATTACGTCAACAATTAACGCCGACGGGAATCGGCCAATATTGAAGTCCCATTTATAGCGTATATCGAGTCGGCTATAGGTGGGCAGACGGCCTGAAAAGGGTTCACCGTAAACAGGTACAATAACATCCTCTTCTCGCGCTTCTAAACCAATAATTGGCGTATAGGCTTCGCCGCTGCGTAAACTCCAACGCCAACCAATATCCATATTGTCCCGAAATTGATAATTCATAACCCAAGTAGCCAGCCACGGTGTATCTAAATAATAGTCGCGTGTTTCATTGGTAAGTATGTTGGTGCGCTCACTCTTGCCGTAGCTTAGGGCTAACCAGCCGTACCACTTATCGGTGAGGTCTTTGTTAATCAATAAATCCAAGCCTGAGGCTTCGCCTTCAAGCGCATTAATATAGTACTCACCCGAGCTTGCATCGCTATTGGCAATCGCTAAATCGGATAGCGTTTTATGGTAAAGCTCTAGGTTCCAACTCCAGCCTTCGGAGTATAGCTTTTTAAGGCCAATAACACTGTGTTTGGCTTTGGCGGTGGGTAAGTCTGGATTGCCAATACTCGGGAACGCTAACTCTATTTCAGGGAGGCGAGCATAGTGGCCATAGCGGGCGTTGAGCTCTAGATCGCGCGTTGCCTGAAAACCTAAACCGACCCGAGGGAGCGTTAAAGTCTCTTCGGTCAAATCGTTGTAATAAGATTGCACGCCAAGGTCTATGCGTGTCCGATCCGTTACATGCCAAGTATCATTGATATAAAAAGTTGATTCGCGGATATCTAAGGTATCAACGGCAGAAACCCTAACGCGTTCTGCGGAACCGCATTGATCCTGTTTGTCTTCCGAGCACAATAAAAGCACGCCTTCATAATCGAGGGTGTACTCACCGTCGACAAGTTGCGAGCCCAAAGTCAATACGTGATCGTCAAAAATTTCAAAGTTCATCTCACCTTTGAGTAAATTATTATCAATATTAAAAAAACTGTGGTAGCCGTCACCCCAATACGTTTTGCCGTCTAGGCTATTGCGACCCACAGCCAATTTAGCTGAGCTAATTGTATTGCCGAGATATTGATAGACGACTTGCTGACCATCGTAGTCCTGTTCGATTTTTGCGTTGCCGGCAAAGTCAGGGTTTACGGCGACAAAATCGGCTTGGCGCGTTAATTCCGCTTCGACGTAGTCGGTGGCGCCATTGGCCGAAAACGCTAATTGATGAGAATCACTAATATCCCATACATATTTAAACTGATAGTCCTCGTCCTGCGGCGCTTCGATCACGCGAATGCCCTCGCCATCCTCTTCGGCTTCTTGGTCAGTCTGCTCGTCCACAATTAAATGGATCAGGCTTTTGCGGGCGGACAGGTAGAAGGCCGAGTTTTCGGTAACGCCGCCCTCTAAGAAGAGCCCCGAGCGCAATAGGGATAGATCCACGGTGCCGCCCAAGCGCTGGTTTTTGGGATCGCGCAGCGTAATATCAAAGGTGGCACCGGTTACGTTGCTGTAAGACGGGCCAAAGCCGGCGGAGTACAGCTGAAAGTCTTGCAAGATGTACTCACTAAAGATGGATGAAGAAAAATTATGAAAAATGTAACCCGCAGGTAGGAAGTCTACGGTGTAGAGGTTGTCGGCGGGTGAGGAGCCACGCACGGCGGGTTCGCCGCCATTGCCGCTGGGTACCACGCCGGGCAGGCTAAAAACGGCCGATAGCGGGTCGCCAATGGCGCCCGGCACATCCACCAGTTTTTGTGCATTTTCGGTGATAATCGTGAAATCGCCTTTGCGGTCACCCAAGACGATAATCTCCTCAATCGGCGCCGCAGAGGAGGGCGCGGCTTGTGTTTCAGCGAAGAGCGATGAACAGGTGCTACAGAGAATGACAGCCATAAATGGCCGAAAATAGTATTGCATTGGGTTGCGATCTCCAAAGGGCCACTCCATGGCATTAGGGCAACCCAGTTAATTAACGGCTGACGGGTGAACATTAGCGCGCGCAGTTTAGCAAAGATTCATGATAGAAATATGAGCGCCTCTAAAAATGCACTTTTTACGCGATAGCGGCGTCACCGGCTTTTGCTCCTGCAAATCCGGATTACCTCACGTCCTGTGCATAAGTTCCGTCCTCGAATCCTCACTAATTGAAGGATCAATTTGCACAGTTTACTGCCCGTAGGGTGAAGCGCATGGATGCGCTGAGTGATTTACCCCACGTAAACTACGGTTCTCCGGGCGGTACTTCCTTGCTCTCACAAAAAAATTACTATTTTTAGAAGCACCCATATGTAACAGCGGGTATCAGCCATCTTCCTTGTAATCTGTGTAAATATTACGACTTTTGTCTGGGGTGGTAACAATACTACAAAAGCGATATACCGCAGACAAAAAAATCCCCGCGCGAGGCGGGGTAACTCTTGGGTCTTGCGTGATGCTCACACATCGGGGATTGAACTAAATAGCTTACCGTTTACACCTGAAGGGGCGTGTTATTGGGTAGGAGTGCACGCTTTGCGATTGGTTCAATACCCTGTGAAGATTTATCAATATCGGGGCATTGCTAGAGCGGGTCGTTTCTTCCGCGCGCGCGATGTGAGTAACCACCGCCGGAGGGCGGAATAAACTCAGGCGCAAGAGCGATGCAGGCGGCCAAAGCCGAAAGCCAGCGCTAAAGTATCCGCCTTGGTGCATATTCCGATATTTAGAGAACGCGTGATTCAATTGAGGGCATGGGTATTGACGGTTTTTAAAGGCGGCCTATTACGCTTATTGTCAAAACGAATACGTGACGGCTGGGCGCGTGCTAAGACGCTGACATTTGTGCCAAGGAGCTGATAAAGACGTCCATCGTTAGAATAAATCGCAATTAGCCGTTTAGCGTTGCGACTTGGGTATGGGAAGTGCAATGAACTTTATAACGAGACACGACGAGTGTCTTTAATGCCAAATTGCTAAGAGGTAGTACGTTTTGAGGAGTCTTTTTATGCGCAACTCATCAGCTGTCCCATTAAAATCATTAGTGCAAACGCTAAATGATGGCATTGAGTTCTATCGCGTTGCGGCTCAAAAGGTCGAACACGAAGACTTTCGTCAGGCATTTGCGGAGTTAGGGAAAAGCCATGCCCTGGCTAAAGCCTATTTGCAACCTTACTTGATTATGCAAACCGGTTTTGCTGAAGAGGGTCACACCTTTGGCGGCAAGCTGCATCACACCTACGCCGAATTAGAGGAAAACGGCAATCTCGACCACGATTACACACTGTTAAAACAGCTCGAGCAGGTTGAAACGATCACGCTGGACATGATGCAGGTTACCGCGGAGCTCAGTGAGAACTCCATGGTAAAAAGTGTAATCAAAGGCTTATTGCCGCAGATGCAAGAGTGCCGCGAGCGGGTTATCCGCTTGGAGGAGGTTAGCCGCTTAGAGTGCTAACGAGTTTTGGTCCCGAAACGCCACCCTAGGTGTTTGGCGCTAAAAAGTGTCGTTTCTGTACCGCTACTAGCCACATAACCCCCTGATTTAGTTAAAAATAAAGGCTATGTTATTATCGCCATTTAGGCCGAGCGAAGGCGATTCGCTCGGCCATTAACGTTTGTGGGGTAAGACTTAGATGCAAGGCACTTTAATGCAGGGTACGTTAAAAAAACTGCGCGCCCGCTTGGCTGAAGACCAACAGGTCAATTACGAGCTCCCTGTGGGCGATAGCGTGTTAGCGTTAAACCCGCTGATCGGCCAAAGTGTGACGCTGCGCCACACCGGCAATATTTTTTGCGAAAACTGTGGCAAAAAAACCAAGAAAAGCTATGCGCAAGGCCATTGTTTTGTGTGTATGCAAAAACTTGCCAGTTGCGATATGTGCATTATGAAACCGGAGACGTGTCACTACGCACAAGGTACTTGCCGTGAACCGGAATGGGGCGAAAAGAACTGTTTTGTCCCACATTATGTTTATCTCTCAAATACCTCGGGTGTCAAAGTGGGCATAACACGGCACACTCAAATACCCACGCGCTGGATAGATCAAGGTGCAACCCAGGGTTTACCCATATTCAAAGTGAAGTCGCGGCATGTATCGGGCCTTGTCGAAGTGGCCTTGGCAAAGTTGGTGGCTGACAAAACCCACTGGCAAGCCATGCTTAAGGGGAATAGTGAGGACATTGATCTTAATGCTAAAGCGGGTGAGTTAATTCCATTGATTGCTGAAAGCTTGGCTCAGATCACTATCGAACATGGTGACGATGCCATAGAGTCTTTAGATGCTGAAGTGCAAGCTATTCACTACCCCATCACAGAATTCCCTAAAAAAGTAAAATCCTACAATCTGGATAAAGAGCCCGTGTTAAGTGATGTGTTAACGGGCATCAAAGGGCAATACCTTGTCTTTGAAAATGGTGTGATTAATATTCGAAAATACACGTCCTACGAAGTGGAAGTGGATTGCCCCGCAAGCTAGTGCCCTTCCGTGAAGTCTTATTGCGACACCGCGCAACGCTGGGGATGGCGTTTAAGGATAAGAACTAAAAAGTTGCGAGACGCTTAATGCGCCTCGTCCCAGTTATCGCCCACGCCGGCTTCCACTAATAAGGGCACGTCTAATGTCATGGCTTGGCTCATTAAATCACAGACCTCCCGAGTAAAGCTCTCTACGCAGTCGGCTTTGACTTCAAACACCAGTTCATCGTGCACTTGCATAATCATTTTGGCGGGTTGCTCAGTGTCAATTAACCACTGGTGAACGCTAATCATGGCTTTTTTAATAATATCCGCTGCGGTGCCTTGCATGGGCGCGTTAATCGCGGTGCGCTCGGCCGCTTGGCGGCGCATACCGTTGCGGTCGTTAATTTCCGGTAGGTACAAACGGCGGCCCGATAAGGTTTCGACATAGCCTTTTTCGGCGGCATCGACGCGGGTATTGTCCATATAGGCTTTAACGCCCGGGTAGCGCTCGAAATATAAATCAATATAGCTTTGCGCTTCGGCACGGCCAATATGCAACTGCTTGGCTAAACCAAACGCACTCATGCCGTAAATCAAACCAAAGTTAATGGCTTTGGCGCTGCGCCGTTGTTGCGCACTGACGTCGCCCAAATCGACACCAAAAACTTCTGCAGCGGTTGCGCTGTGAATATCTTTGCCGTCGTTAAAAGCCTGCAATAGCGTTTTATCGCCTGATAAATGCGCCATAATGCGCAGCTCAATTTGCGAATAGTCCGCGGCAACTATTTTATAGCCATTCGGTGCAATAAACGCTTTGCGAATGCGGCGACCTTCGGTATTTTTAATGGGGATGTTTTGCAAATTGGGGTTGTTAGAGCTTAACCGTCCCGTGGCTGTAACCGCTTGGTGATAGGAGGTATGAACCCGGCCGGTTGCGCCGGCGATCATTTGGGGGAGCTTATCGGTATAGGTCGATTTTAATTTTGCCAGCCCGCGATGTTCCAATATTAGTTTTGGCAAAGGATAATCTAAGGCCAATTCTTGCAAGACCTCTTCGGCCGTGGATGGCGCACCGCCTTTGGTTTTTTTAAGCACCGGTAAACCCAGCTCGTTAAAAAATATTTCACCTAATTGTTTTGGGCTCGACAAATTAAATTCGCGGCCGGCGAGATTAAAGGCTTCTTTTTCAAGTTCGCCCAAGCGCTTGGTTAATTCTTGGCTGTGCTGGTTAAGCGTATTGGCGTCCAGCAATACGCCGTTGCGTTCAATGCTGTGTAATACGCGCACCAGTGGCAGCTCAATGGTATTAAAAACGTGTTGCAGGCTGGGCTCGGCTGACAACTTTTGCCAAAGTGCCAAGTGCAAGCGCAAGGTAATATCGGCGTCCTCGGCTGCGTAGGGTGCTGCTTTATCCAGCTCGATTTGATTAAACGTTAATTGTTTTGCGCCTTTGCCGGCGATGTCTTCAAAGCTTATCGTTTTATGGCCTAAGTGCGCTAGCGCAAGCGTATCCATATCGTGGCGGCCCAGCGAATTGCAAACGTAACTTTCCAGCATGGTGTCAAAATGTATTGCGCGCAGTTCAATGCCATGGTTACTTAATACATTGGCATCGTATTTTAAGTTTTGCCCCACAATTGGCGTTTTGGGGTCTTCTAATATCGGCTTTAATTGCTCAAGAACCCAATCGCGCTCGAGTTGCTCCGGCGCACCTAAGTAGTCGTGGCCACAAGGCACGTAAGCCGCTTGACCGGGCTCGATGGCAAAAGACACGCCGACAATTTGGGCATCCATATAGTCTAGGCTAGTGGTTTCGGTATCAAACGCAAACAGTGGCGCTGCTTTAAGTTTGGCGAGCCAGTGATTAAAAGCGTCTTTATCTAAAACGGTATCGTAGTCGGTGGCAATATCCTCTTGCGGTACTACGAGGGTTTCTTCATTGCTTAAACCGGTTTCGGCGGCGGATTTGGGTTTATCTCCGCTGAGTTCATTGACCCAACTCTTAAATTCGTACTCAATAAAGTAGTCTTTTAGTGCTTCGGTATTGGCCGGCGCGTTGTGTAAATCATCTACGCTAAAATCTAACTCGACATCCAATTTAATGGTTGCCAATAAATAAGAAAGCTCTGCCGCTTCGCGGTTTTCCTCCAGCTTTTTCGCCATGGTTTTGGCGCCGCGAAAACTTAACTCAGCGACCTCGTCTAAACGTTGGTAAATATCGTCGATGCTGCCAAGCCCTTGCAGTAGCCCCAACGCTGTTTTTTCACCAACGCCGGGCACGCCGGGAATGTTATCGACCTTGTCGCCCATCAATGCCAGAAAGTCGATAATTAGTTCGGGCGGGATGCCGAATTTTTCCTTGACGCCGTCGATGTCCATCACGGTGTCGGTCATGGTATTGACCAGGGTGACATGGGCATTGACCAGCTGCGCCATATCTTTATCGCCGGTGGAAATTACCACATCGCGCTGTTGCTCGGTCGCAATCCGCGACAATGTGCCAATCACATCGTCGGCCTCAACACCTTCGATACAAATCAGTGGCAAGCCCATGGCGCGGATGATGCTGTGAATAGGTTCGATTTGGCTGCGCAAGTCATCGGGCATGGGTGGGCGATTGGCTTTATATTCCGCATAGATAGCGTCGCGAAAGGTTTTGCCCTTGGCATCAAACACCACTACCACGGTACTTTGCGGGTAATCCTTGTGCAGGCGCCGTATCATGTTGATAACGCCTTTTATCGCCCCGGTGGGCTGGCCTTTGGAATTATTAAGTGGCGGCAGCGCGTGGTAAGCGCGAAACAAATAAGAGGAACCATCCACCAGTACCAGAGGTGCAGCGGAAGCATTGGGCGACGAAGACATAGCAAAACCTAGAAATATCGTTAGTGCCTACACGCGTGTAGGGGCATGAAAAATGATGCTAATGGTACCTTATCGTTCATGTTTGTGCCGGTGTAATACGGTGTAATAGACAGCATGTAACGGGCCAGTGGACTATAGCCGCTGCGCCCAAGCGCGTTAAGGACTCGCGCCATCGGGCGCGGTGTGGTATTGCTTAGGTTGGGCAGTGTATTGCAGACGCTGCTTGCGAATTTAACAGTGCCCGCCACTAAGGGCAGCAACGCTAGGAGTGCAGCCAGCCGGAGTGCTGTTTGCGCGTAAGGACGCACGTTAGACCATCCTGTTGGCGAGAGCCGGCGCTTCGGCGCATTGACATGTCGCAGTATTCCCAATAGATGCGACCTTCCCGCTGTGGGTCTCACGTGATCGGTTTATAGCAATAACCGCTTTCAGAGCACCCAGCGGGCTTTTTAGTGAGTGGCGAGTAAAAACTCGCTAGGGCACATCACCTGTTACCACCACCATATTAACGGTGCAAAAGAAGGTGCCATTTTCATTGGCGCTTTGCACCTCGTGCCACCAGTCATCCAGCTCAGTCGGTGTCGCTAAGTTGCCCAGCTTGTGCTCGCCTTGTTTGGCCTCTTTGTAAAGCCATGCCAAAGGCACGGCATCTAAGGTGGTATGAATTAAGGGCTCGATGTGGATATCCACATCGATAAACCCTGCCGTTCGCATAAGCGAAAACAGTTGCCTGCCCGCGTAACCGTTGGGCCGCAGCTGCTCGGCAAAAAACTGCACAAGCCTGCGCTCTAAGGTTGAATTGCGACTATTAATCGACAGACTGCCCCAGTCGGTATCGGCCAAGACAACCCGGCCGCCCGCTCGTGTTACTCGCTTAAGTTCAGCCACGACTCGGGACGCCAATTCGCTCGGCAGCACCTGCAGTAATCGCTCGGCGTGGCTGCTGGCAAAGGTACCATCACCGAAAGCCAATTGCTCGGCGCGGCCAAGGTGATGCTCTACGTGAGTGTCTAGCCCCATTTCTGTTGCTTTCGCGTGCGCGGCGGCCACCATCTCGGGGTCGCTATCAACGCCCACCACCCGGCCCTGCGGCCCCACCCACTGCGCCAGCGCTAGCGTGTCGATGCCCGGGCCACAGCCCAAATCGAGAACACAATCGCCGTGCTGGATATTCATTCGTTGGTGATTAGTTTGTTTAATGCTCTCGCCCAATAGTGCCATGCGTTCTAAGTAAGCGGCTGAAACGTAACCCGAAGGCGGATGTCCCGAAGGTGTTGTTGATGACATTGGCTATCCTTTTGAAATGACGGCTGACAAACGTTAGTGAAAACCCGTCTCGATGGTAGACTGCGAAGTTAAGGCAGCGCGCCGCTAATGTCGCCGCCACTGGCACACAGCCTATAGAGTAAACGACACTTTTACCTCAGGTAAATAATCCACCTAAACAACAACGATAAAAAGGCGAATACTATGGCAGAGGGTAACTTCCACACTCTCATCGAGCAGGTCAGAGTCCAGGTGCAAACGGCGCTGTCGCAATCGGAAAGCTACATTCAGCTGGGGGTTGTGCTCACCATTTACCTAGTCGCCTTTTTTATTGCTCGTCGTATTCGCAAACAAAGCCGCATATTGAATCTGTCTGCCGAGGAGACCAAAGGGCAGCCCTTGCTGGCTTTCTGGAGCAAGGTCGGCAATTTTATTTTCCCGCTGTTGGCCATCCTATTACTGCGCATCTCAATCGAGGTGACCCAAGTGGCGATCAAACAAGATTGGTTAATGCAGGCGTCGCTAACAATCGCCTTATTGTTGTTGTTTAACTCCTTTATTGAAGACTTTGTGAACAGCCCTGCGGTGGCCAATATCCTGCGTTGGTTTGGTATTCCCATTTTGTTCTTGCATATGGTCGGTGTGTTACCTGGGCTTATCGCAATCCTCGAATCGATTTCGATCAATATCGGCAATATTGATGTCTCGGCCTACGGTGTTGCTCGCGTCTTTATTTTTGGCTCGCTACTATTTTGGTTGGGCCGCGTGTCGAACAGCACCGGCAAAAGCATTATTCGCCGGCAAAAGAACTTAGATTTTCGCACTAAAGAAGTAGCGGCCAAACTATTTGAAGTGGGCGTATTTGTCGCGATCTCACTGATTCTTCTGCAGGTTATGGGCATTAACCTCACTGCGCTAGCTGTTTTTGGTGGCGCCCTGGGTGTGGGTTTGGGCTTTGGTTTACAAGCGATAGCATCGAACTTTATTTCGGGCATTATCATCTTATTGGATCGCTCGGTGACCATTGGCGATTACGTTGAATTGGACGATGGTCGCACGGGCGTGGTGCGTGAACTTAACATGCGCTCTACCACGCTAGAAACGTATGATGGCAAAGATATTATGGTGCCCAACGAAAAGTTCATTGTTGAAACCTTCACCAACTGGACCCACAAAAATAAAAAGCAGCGCTACCGTGTGGATTTTTCAGTGGCCTATGAGTCCAATATCCGCGAGCTCGTCCAAATCATCAAAGAAACTGTCGCCAGTCACCCACAGGTACTAAGCGGTGAAGCGCTGCCCATCGAAGAGCGCCCCGACTGCGAAATCGACAGTTTTGGTGACTCGGGCATTAATATGTTTGTAGAGTTTTGGATGGAGGGAATTGACGATGGCCCGAATCGCGTCGGGGGTGATCTGTTGTTAATGATTTTAGAAGCGCTGCAAGAAAACGGCTTCTCGATACCCTTCCCGCAGCGCGAAGTTCGCGTGCTCAATAGTCAGTTTTCGGTATCCAAGGTGGAGCGCGCCGAACCGGAGCAATAGCGACTCAACGCCGACGTTTAGTCAAAGGTCATATTGTCGATCGCGTTTAGCTTGGTGTTAAAGGCTTCTAACTCGTGGGCGTGTTTGTACTCCAGTTTAAATTTGTAGTGGAAATACACCGCTAAAGACACCGCTTGGTCATTGAGAAACACCGTGTAACCATCAAAATCCGTACTCCCCGTCAACCCGCCCAATGTGTAACCGTCATCCACCTTTTCACCGTGTTGGCGGATGATTTGAAACACGCGAATCGCCTGATGAGGGTCTATATCACTTTTCATTATAAACACCATTTGGGTTATAGCATTAAGGCGCTTTTATAGGTACCTAAACGCCTGCTTACTATAGACCAGCCATGAAGAGATAAGTGCGCTTTTAAAGAGTGTAGGTTTAGTTTTATTGTTGGACGAGACGCCGGTTTGGCGCTGGGTAAAGAGAGACAATAGGAGAGCTAACACAAGCGCTATATACATGTTTTTGTAACTATTCAGCTAAATAATTGGCCAGTGCTCACTTTAATGAGCCGCTGAATAGATACATGTTTTTTGGCAAAGCAATCTATTCGTATTGGGGTGTAATAAACATATTTCAAGGCAACAAAAAAATTAATTTTTTTGTCTAAAAATACTTGAAAGGCAAAAAAAGGATCATACATTTATAGGGTGCCGGTGAGACTCTAGCAGTGCACCGCAGTACACCATGTTGTTCTTTTTATTATTGCTTCTCGGAGAATATGTTATGAACTCAATTGATTTAACACCCCTGTATCGCAACAGTGTTGGCTTCGATCGTTTAGCGGCGTTGTTGGATAGCACTCTAAAAAGTGAATCCGTCAGTACCGGTTATCCCCCGTACAATATCGAAGTGTTGGAAGAAAATCGCTACGCGATCACATTAGCGCTGGCCGGTTTTGTTGAGAGTGATTTGGATATCCAAGTCGAAAAAGGCGTGCTTACTGTACGCGGTAAAAAAACTAACGACAAGCAGCACACCTATTTGCATCAAGGTATTGCTAACCGCTCGTTTGAACGAAAATTTAATTTAGCCGACCATATCGAAGTCAAGGGCGCCAATCTTGCAAACGGTTTGCTCACTATTGATCTGCTAAAAGAAGTGCCCGAGGCGATGAAGCCGCGCACCATCGCGATTAACGGACAAACCCCGCGCGCGCTGGAAAAAAGTGAAACGGTTGATGGCCAGGTTGACGTAGAGCCTACTCAGCAAAAGGAGCATCAAGCGGCGTAATAAATAAATGCAAAATTATTAGATTTTGTAAATAATGTGAAGGGGCCTTTTGATTGAGCCGCTATAATCGGCCCTTTTAAATTAAATGCCAGCCCATGTTAGGGCTGGCATTTTTTTGTTGCATTTTTAACCACTAAAGGGTCGACGTTGAAATTAAAAAGCTTCCATTGTGACCCGAGAAAAAATCGGCACCGCTCAGGCGTGCCTTAAGGTCAAAAAGCGGCCTTTTCGAGGCCCGTTAAATCCTCGATAACTCGAACAAGCTCACCGTTCTCAATAACTATCGCTCGCGCGTAATGTCGAATGTTAAAACGGCGCTTTAATCGGTCCTGGTAATCTACGTAGAGCGGGTAATCGATCTGATACTTTGTTTTATATGCACTGACGTCTTCTGGGGTCGTCCAAGCGGGCGCCACCCATACCGCAATATTGGCATTCGGCGTTTTTTGTTTTAATGCCGTTAGTGCTTGCTGTTGCTCGGCGCAGCGCTTTGCCAGTGTGGGCCTTTCATTGGCCATATACCAGTCGCACCACACCGTGGTGTAAAAAACGATACCGTTTTGGGGCAGTGGCGTTAAGCCCCCCTTGGACTTTGCCGCGACATGGTTCGAAGCCAATTTGGCCGCATCGACTTGTGCTGCAGAGAATGGGGGCGCCTTTACTGGAGGCTTAGTTTGCGAGAGCGACATCATCGCCTCTTCGAGCGCATTATCTGTAGCGTGACCTTGGTGTACAAGCTGCCAGTGCTCGTTTAGCAAAAGGTGGTAGGGCGTGCCGGAAAAACCTAAGTGGCTTGCCAACTGCCCATCGTTGTCCATGGCTAATGGCACCGTGAGTTTAAACTGGGCCTGCATTTCTTT
>DATBNJ010000289.1:0-5948 GCA_036554385.1 Marinagarivorans sp.
GTTTTTTAAATCGTGCATCACAAACGCCGAAAGCTTGTTGAATGTCTCAAACTGTTTGGCCTCGCTTAAGGCTTCAGACTTGCGATGGCCTTCGATATAGCTTGCGATTTGGCGCCCGGTAATTTTCAGGAGGTCTAAGTCCTCCCAGTTTAAGCTGGTGTGAATTCTGGGTTCATTCAGCACGATAAACCCCGTTAATTTTGTTTCGTAAATTAATGGCATGA
This sequence comes from Marinagarivorans sp., assembly GCA_036554385.1. Classification (GTDB taxonomy): domain Bacteria; phylum Pseudomonadota; class Gammaproteobacteria; order Pseudomonadales; family Cellvibrionaceae; genus Marinagarivorans. The sequence goes on from DATBNJ010000289.1 coordinate 225, forward strand.
CTAGCCATACATCGTCGATAAGTCGTATCCAGTCAGGCAGTGTTTCGTTAAATTTGTCGAGCGGGGTTTTGGCGGGGGGGAGCCGTGGAAAAAACACCCATTCGGAATCTCTAAATACGCGGGCAAAGGGCGAGTTTAGTGGCTCTGTTTGATCGTGTTTAACATTGCATCCTTGATTATAAGCTAACACAAGAGCATCGCCTTTGGAGAGGTAGAGCGCGCCGCCGGGGCTTTTAAAAATCGACATAACGGCATTGAGCGCAATGCCGTAGGCCTCTTGGCTATTGGCCGGCTTGGACAGCCCGTCAATCAGCTTTAGCCACTCTGTGCGATAGTCGTATTTATGGCTGAAAAGGTGCTTATTGATCAGCACGTTAAGCAGGCTTCTAAAGCTGGTTGAGGTGAGTAGGACAACCACCGCAATGATCGATGTCGAGACAATCAATAGGTACATGGCCTCGCCAATACCGCCACCAAAACGCCGTATATATAAACTGGCAAAGGCAAAGAGGGTAATAATAGCGGCGCTAAGGCTGAACAGGCAGATATATAAAATGACGGGTCGAGATAAAGACAGCTTGGCGTGAGGCTCTATGGATTCTTTGGGGAGGGTAAGCGTACCAATCAACAATACCAGGCTTACCAGCATCACCACAGTGGCGCGTGCGCCGCTAATTGGGCTCTGTTCCATTAGGCCGGTAATCACGGTAATGGAATGATAAGCGGTATAAGCAAATAGAACACCCAGCGCTACGCAAATCAGTTTAAGGAGCCTAATATTGCTCGAGCTACAGTACAGACGGTTGATAAACAATAAACCCAACATTGATGTTGCAAGGGTAGGGGTGTTAAATGTTAGGTTATTGCCGAGCGCTGTCGAGTGGCTTAACCACAGCTGGGTGAGTACGAAGGCTGCGCCTAGCGGCAGAAAATACTGAGTGAAAAGCTTGGGTAGCGTTTTTCGGCAGTGGTGTTGCATCGATTGTATCAGTGCCCAAAGCCAAAATATCTGCTGAGCACTATCGGCGATCAAGGTCGCGCTAATGCCTTGTGCGCTGGGGGCTACCAGCGTGTAGCAAGCGCATATCAGCCAGCCCGACTGCATCAGAGAGGCGGCCGCAAAAACGGGGCGGAGCGACGGCGTGCGCAGTTGAGTGTAAAAAGCAAATATTAGAGAAATTGAAAAGACAATTGCACCTAGATGGGCAATAAATGTCGCGCTGTCATAGGTCATGTTAAAGGATTACTCTGACGACGGCCGCCCTGCATTTGGCGCTCGCGCTGGAAGGCGGCGATGGGGCGGCGTTTATAGCGTCGTTTGTGGTTTCAAGTGCGAGAGCGCGCGATTCATCAAGCTGTCAAATAGTGGTTCGCGCTGCATAATCTTTGCACGACCGTGCTGTAAGTCAAGGGCTACATCTTTGCGCGACCTCGAAAGCTTTTTCATGCCTAGTCTATTAACAAAAAGGAAGGCATCGGCGGAGGCATTGCTGGCGAGCTTGCAGGTGATAAGGTTGCTGCCATCTTGATACTTAAGCCAAGTACCTAGGTCCATGTTTTTGGCCATGTCAAAATAATGTTGTTCCAACGCGGCGATTTGCTTTTTTTGCCGTTGAATTGCCGTTTGCCCGTGGTGCGTAATGGGCGTTCTCTCGGCGTTTTCCTTGGTCGCTTGGATGACCTTGTCGCACAGCGCGTTGCATTGTTCCTCATTAATATGGAGAGACGAAAGGCCGACGAGCAAGCGCGCCTTAATGGAGGACAAAATTGTTGTGGCGCGCGCTATCGAACGCTCATCGGTATGCTCTTGGTCCAGCCAGAGTAGATCGTTTAGGGTTTGACCGTGGGTTAGCCACTCGGGGCCTTGGCCTTCTTTAAGGAAGGTAAGTACGAGGACTTGTTGCCAGTACTCGTTAATAAATTGCTGCGTTTGCCGGTGTAAGCGTAGGTTGCTGGTGTAGTGTTGAATGCATTCCACCGCAGCGTTTTTGGCGCTTTCAAAGCGGGCGCGGCCCTCTTCGGCTTGTCGCGTGCGCTGTTCGATAATTTCGGCGCGCTTAACTTCTTGGTCGTTAAGTCGCTCGAGAGTGTCGAGTTCGGAGGCAAAAATATCTTCGTCGATATCAAATAGTTTATTAATTCGCCGAACGCTATCGAGCATTTTGCTGTACAGCGGGTCTTCGTCGGGCTGTACGAGATTGTCTAAGGTTTGCGCAACGTCGGTAAGCAGGTTGATGTAGCGTCGCGCGGAGTTGTCCGCTTCAGTAAAGAAGCTTTCGTTGCGCAGCGCAACTTTTAAAATGGGGATCTGCAGGCGGCAAATGAGCGATTGAGTAACCGTGGTTAGCTCGTTATCTTCGAGCAATTCATCAAAGAAGGCAGCCACGAGCTGAATAATGTCTTCGTGGTAAGGGTTTAGCGCGTTGGGCTCGTCCTTGTTGTCCGTTTCGAGTGCTCGGCTCACGTAATCGCTAACTTGATTTTTTAGCGGGAACTGCTGCAGATCTGCGGTTTTAAACTGCTGTTGCGTGAGCGCTGCGCCTAAAATCGGTAGCGGCACTACGGGGCCTGGATTAAACGAAAACCGATAGTTGAGCGTGGCATCGTTAGCCGCTTGGTAGCGCGCATTTGCCAGTATTTGGCGCAGGGAGTACAGCGGTAGGGTAAATTCGCTCGGAGTGCTTATTGTCGGAAGCGGGTCGTCGAGCGATGTTTTGATGTCGGCAAGCTTGGGCACCGCCTTGCGCTCGGCCGACTGTGGCATCGACTCGCAATAGCCTTCGCTGACTAAAAATTCGTTACATTGCGACAGCAGCGGCGCCAGCTGACGAAGCAAATGCTTTTCCAGCTGCTTAAACAGAATAACCACTGTTTTTCCGTTTAAGCTGGGCATAACGGCCGAAAAGTTATTCGCCAGCCATTCCGGTGAAAACGGCAGTTGGCTTACCGGCAAAGCATTGATTGGCGAAAGCTGAGCAAGTCGTCTCGCGAGCAGCGTTAGCTCGTCATGGTAAAGCGTGTTGACGTTATTGATTACCGTCTCGCAGGCCAGGGCGCGGTCTAGCTCGTCACTGGAAAGTAAATCGAGGTCTTGGTCTGCTTTTTCCGTTTTGACCTCGCCAATGCTAAGTCGAGCTGCTTGGGTTTTGATGTTGTTAAGGAAGTGCTCAATGGCGGCCTGCCTAACCAAACGCAATTCGCGCATCGCATCAAAGTAGAACGCCGCTTCGGAGTTGCTGCTGGCGCGTTTGGACAGATCGTAAAGCAAATTGTCCGTCGACGAAAAAAAGTGTTCTAGCAAGCGCTCAACATCGTCACACGCAACGGTGGCGAGCGACGCCCACGCAGGGTGGTGTTGTGTCTTGAGTGCGCTAGGCGTTGGTGACATATCAGTTCCGTACATTAATCGAGCATATTGACCGCGATATCGGCGGTGCCAACGGGTTTATAGGCGCTTATTGATAGGCGCTAGGCACGACAAAATCTGTGTTTCGGTAGCCATCGCTAAACGGCAATAGGTTTTAGGGTGACGATCAGTCAACCACTCGGTCAATCGTTGCGTTTTACTGCTTGCCAAAAGACTTGCTGTAAGAGCCTTATTGGGATGATTGACACGACAAGTCGACAATAGTTGCGATAAAAGCAACTCAGCAAGAATTGTACCGCGAATTAAGCCTCTTATGTAGGTCTAAGGTAAAACAAGGCCTACAGCGCATTTGCAGAACGTTTTCACGGATCCTGGCGGTGTCGGTCACCAACAAATCGCGGTTTGTGTTTAACAATCCGACACTTAGGTTTGGTCCTAATAGCGTTGCTAGCCGCCAAGAACCGCATTGTTTGATGTGTTGAGGCGCCACAAACGACTAGTCACGCCTATTGGCTAGGTCGTTTTTGCGGCGATTCACCTGGTGCGCTAGAGGGTCGTAGAGATAGGCGTTTATACTGCACACCTATACACAGAAAGTGGCGCCAGCTTGTTTCGCCAATATTGGCGTAATGTCATGTTGTTGGTGCAGTGAAGTCGTGACTGAGATCCTTCCTATGTTGCAAGAAAAACACCTAATTGCGGTGGCGAATCAAACCATGCCCTACGGCAAATATGCCGGTCGAGTGCTGCTTGATATCCCTGAGGATTATTTGCTATGGATGGCCGGTAAAGGGTTTCCAGACAATGACTTGGGACAGTTACTGGCACTGGTGCTCGAGGTTAAAACCTATGGTCAAGAGCACGTCTTAGACCCGCTGCGAGGGCTTGCGTGAAGGGAAAAGCATTGCTCGTTGCTGCGCGAGCAATGCTTTTATAAGGCCCGTTGTTGCGGGCTGGATAACGTTAAAGCGGCGGCCTTAGTACTAAGTCGATGCGCCTATTTTTAGTGCGGCCTTCTTGGGTTTCGTTGTTGGCAATGGGGCGAGTTTCTCCGTAGCCAATGGCGTCAATTTCGGTATCACCATCCATGTTGGCGCGCAAGTACTCTTTCACAGACTCGGCCCGCGCAAACGAGAGGTTGAGGTTTTCGCTATCGCTACCAAACGCGTCCGTGTGGCCCTCAATTAACAAGCTGTAGTCTGGGTACAGCGCTGCCGCTTGTTCAAGCTTTTGCAGCAGGGCAAAATTTTTGCTGTTGATGTTGGCGCTGCCGGGGCTGAACGTCAGGCCTATGGCGCGAATTAGTATGTTGCGCCCCTCTGTCATCACCAAAGCCTCATCACGGGTAAAGAGTTCGCTAACTTTGCGCAAGCTTTCCTTTTCGGCTTCTTGCACGGCGAGTCGTTGCGACTGAACGCCCATGCGCTTTTCCAGCGACGATATTTCACTTTCCAGGCGCGCCAGCTCTTTTTTGCGCTCGCCGAGCTCGTAGGCATCGGCGCGTAAACTTTCAATATTCTGGACCAACGACGTTGCGACAGCCTCAAAGCTCCGGTCAAAGCTCGCCACCATGTCAAGCGCCGTTGCAATTTCAATCAAAGGCTTTTCGAGGTCGAGCAGAAACTCCTCGGTGGTCATTTTGCCGCGCTCTAGCTTTTTCACAAGCTCCGCCAAATACAGCGAATGCTTGGCTTCATAGCGGGCTTGCTTGGCGAGCGAGCGAGGGTAATCGACGTCATAGCGGTTGTCGGTGAGCTCCTTTTCTGCGCTGGCGAGAAGGGATTGGGCGTTTTTAAGGGTTTTGGGGGCGTATCGATCAACCTTTTCTTTGTGCGCTTGGTTGACGATTTCGCGGGCTTCGTCCAAATAACTGCTTTTGATGGCTTTAAGCTCCGCCGCTCGATATTTCTGTTCGGCGTCGGAGGCGCCGCTTTTAGCGCGCTTGAGGTTGCCGTCTTCGAGCTTGCTAGCTGCGTAAAGCAATGCTTCTTCGCCGTCTTGCCACTGTTCGCCCGCGAGCCGCTGAGCGTCTACGCCTTTGGCGTCGTTGCGCGCTTTTAGGGTGGAGGCAAAGGTAAGGCGGGCGAGCTCAGCATTTTTGGCGGCAGTTTTAAGTGAGGCGGTGGCGCGCTCGAGCTCGGTTTTAACCCGGTCCGTATTTTTTTGTTTGGCGAATAGAACCTCGGCTCTTTGATAGTATTTAGAGCCCTCGCCGTACCCGCTGGGCGCTAGCAAGTTCGCTTGCGCAGCATTGGCATCGCTAAGCGCTTGAGATGCCTCGAGAAACAAGGCTGCTTTTTCCGAGTTTGCCGAAGCGCTGAAAGATAACACCATAAAGGTAATAGACAGCAAGGTTA
>DATBNJ010000295.1:0-7348 GCA_036554385.1 Marinagarivorans sp.
TAATTACTAGCGGGTTTTGGTGTTTCATAGTCTACAAATATCTCTAGGCTATCGAAACTAAAGGCTTTGACTCCCTCTAGCCCACTTGGCGGAGCAAATTTAAAGCCAGTATATTGGCCAGCGCTGTAGTAAGAAATGGATTTCCCATCCACAGCATCTTCCGTAGCTAAAGTGGCATTATTGTCCCAGACTTCTTGTAAGGTCCAACCTCCATGGAGGGCAAGAGTACGGCCAAAACCGCTTCCCATCACAGCAGGTACTTGACTACAGTCAAACACTCACAAGTCATTCTCACCAACAGTCCCTTCACCGGCGCAATCAGTCGGTAATGGGGCAGTGCCAACCGTGCCTTCATCAACAGCGGGTGGCTCGCCTTTATTACCGTCAAGCCCGCGTACAACGATGGCGCGAATACTGGCCGCATCGACAGACGCCTCAAAGGTAAGCGTTAAACTACCATCATCAACTTGAATACCCTTGCTCTCGAAAGTATGCGCTTCACGCGGTGCAACAACGTCCAGCGGATTGAAGTTTGACACAATGGTATTACCTTCCGCGCTGATATCGAATACGCGCATACCCTGACCACCTTCATTACCATTACCGAACCAAGTCTCGGCAACATAGAAAGTTACGTCATAGGTACCTTCTTTTACGGGGAAGTCATAGGTGAAGTCACCCCAGCGCTCCGCTTGAAACAATTCTTGGTCCTGAGTATTAGTAATAGTTTGCTCAGTCGAACCCAGATTGCCGCCACTCACATAATAGTCACGGACAAAGTCAATGCCGTCAGCCGACATCACATCCATAGTACCGCCCGCATTGACCGCGTAAAGAACAACAACATCGTCGTTTCCTGCTGGTGCGCTTGAAGAACTAGCCACTTCACTGCTGGAACTAACTGGAGCGGATGAGCTAGAGCCGGTAGAGCCTTCACACCAATTTGCACCCGCTGCATCATATAAGTACGCGGCAACCGCCTCCGCCTCGCCTGCAACATCAACTTTAGGCAAGGTATCTGTCATATAAGTAGCGATGAAAGTATCGAGTTCTGGGCTGGAGCCATCATCTGACTCGTAAAATCCACCCAATATATCAATCATGTAGGTTCCAGATGTCATCGGACCATTCGCTGCGCCGTGACATGTTGAGCAATTCAAGCCCGCTTTGTTATATATATCATCGCCCTGCGCTACCAAACTCGAACAATCCGCTGCCGCTTCACTTGAGCTACTAACAACGGCTTCGGAAGAACTACTCATAACACTAGAAGAGCTTTCAATCACGATTTCGGACGATGAGCTCGCCACGCTCGAGCTGCTCGGCGCAGTAGAGCTTGAAGACTCGATCGCGGAAGAAACACTGGACGTGGCCGTCTCGGAAGATACCGCAGCTTCACTCGAAGAACTGGTATTACCACCGCCGACACAGGCCGCCAAGCTTACGGAAAGCAAGCTGGCGGTGCCAAGCGCTTTCGCAAACGGGATTAAATGTTTTTGCATGAATGTCTCCACAGTTTTTATCGTTAGTACCCAATCGGCACTCTTTATTAGAGTTGGTTATCACAGGTCAAATAACTGTCGACAGTTTAAGCAAAGTTAAAAAAAACGCAGCCTACTGGATCACAGCGGCTGCGTTTGGATATAAAAACTGAGGGCTGCATCACAGCCCTTAAAAAATCTCTGGAACTTAGGTCGAACTAGACACCGCTGACACGTCTTGCAGGCTTTGCTTTTGACCTTTCATGTCTCTAGCAATTAACATATACAACGAGGGTATGATAAAGAGCGTAAATAGCGTACCAATCGCCATCCCCCCCACCAGCACCAAACCGATGGAGTTGCGAGCCTCTGCGCCAGCGCCGGTTACCATGACCAACGGAAAATGCCCCGCCACTGTGGCTATGGTTGTCATTAAGATGGGGCGTAGGCGCGTTGATGCCGATTCCTTAACCGCGGCAAGTTTAGTCAAGCCTTGTTCTTGCATTTTATTGGCAAACTCCACCACCAATATCCCGTTTTTAGCGACCAAACCGATCAGCGTCACTAACCCCACTTGCGAGTATATATTTAGCGTGGTGGTAAAACCGTCGGTCCAAAACGGCACCATTGGGCTCATCATTTTCCAAAAGGTAAATACCAGGGCACCAAAAAATGCCAAAGGTACTGAGCCGGCCAAAATCACAAACGGGTCCCTAAAACTATTAAACTGCGCCGCCAGCACCAGAAAAATCAATAAAATAGCGAGCATCATGGCCGGCAGGAACTTATTGCCTTCTCGACGCAGCTGACGAGACTCACCGGTATAATCAATCATATAACCTGCTGGCATTATCTTAGTCGCCTCGTCCTCCAAGTAGGCCAGCGCCTTGTCCAAAGGCTGAATCGCAACGCCACTAAGCTTTACGGCATTGAGTTGCTGAAAGCGATTCAATGACCGCGGCACCACCTCGCGCTCAAGCGAAGCCATAGTCCCTAACGGTACTAAATCGCCCTCTGGACCCGACACGTAAATATCTTTGAGCTGTTCCGGTGTCAAGCGCTCCACGCGCTTAACCTGAGGAATAACACGATAACTTCGCCCTTCAATATTAAAACGATTCACGTAACCGCCGCTCATCATCACCGCGATATCACGCCCGACCTGTGACATATTTAAGCCGAGGTCCGCCACCTTATCGCGATCGAGGTTAACCCGCGTTTGGGGCTGATCGATTTTGGTATCAATAATCGGGGGGAAAGCAAACATGCCACTTGCCACCGCTTTTTGCTGCAGTTGCTCGGCAATCTTAAGAATCTCCTCGGGCTCTGCCGTTGAAGCCAACACAAATTCCACCGGAAAATCACCCCCGCCGGGTAATGCCGGTGGTGTCACCGGAAAAACGCGCAATCCGGGGTTTTGATGCAACTTCATTTGCGCCTCTGGCAGAATTTCAAATACGCTGCGATCACGGTCGTCCCAGGTATCCAATACCATGCCGCTAAAGCCACCGGAAGGAAAAATAATTTGGAAGGTAAAATCAGTTTCTGGGAAGCTGCTAAAAACGCGGTTTGCCTCTTTGGCGTACACACTGGCTTGGTCAATTGTCGAGTCGGGCGAGCCCTCCACTATCCCAAAAATAACGCCCTGATCTTCTGTGGGTGCAAGTTCCTTGGGCGACAACATAAACATCGGAATACACAATAGGCTGAGCACTACCCATACCGTGTAAACCGCTGGGCGCGTGCGAAGCGTCGTATCTAGCATTTTATTGTATCGAATTCGGATGCGCTCAAAGGTGCGGGTTACCAAGCCGGCAAAACCTCGCTCACTTTCGTTCTTCCGTAAAAATTTGGCTGACATAATGGGTGACAAGGTCAGCGCAACAACACCGGAAATGGTAACGGCACCCGCCAAGGTAAAAGCAAACTCCTTAAACAAGCTACCCGTTAAACCACCTTGTAAGCCAATGGGCAAATATACAGCAACCAAGGTTGCCGTCATCGCAATCACCGGGCCAACCAGTTCGCGCGCACCCAGTATTGCTGCCTCGATTTTACCCTTGCCTTGACTAATATGGCGCTCGACATTTTCCACAACCACAATAGCGTCGTCGACCACCAAGCCAACCGATAACACCACCGCTAACAATGTTAATAAGTTGACGCTAAAGCCGAACAGCTGCATTAAAAATACTGCGCCAATTAACGATACCGGAATAGCGATAACGGGAATAATGACCGAGCGCAGCGAGCCTAAAAACAAGAAAATAACCAACACCACAATTAACAGTGTTTCGCCCAGCGTTTTTGCAACTTCGACGATAGAGCTTTCGATATAGCGGGTGGAGTCATAAGCGACGCGAGCCTCCAAACCTTTGGGCAAGTTCTCTTGCAAAGTCTCCATCTCGTCGCGAACTAGGCTGATAACATCTAGCCAGTTGGCATTTGGCAAGGGCCAAATGCCCATAAAAATCGCCGTTTGGCCCGAGTAAGCGACCTCCAAATCGTATGAGTCCGACCCTAACTCCACGTCGGCAATATCACGCAGGCGCACAATGGCTCCCTCTTCGTTGCGCAATACCAGCTGTTCAAACTCTTCGACGGTTTTTAAGTCGGTATTGGCCGCGAGGTTTACTTGAACGAAGTTGCCTTTTGTTGCACCTAGCGCAGCCAAATAGTTATTTGAGGCGAGCGCTTGCTGCACTTCGGCCGGCGAGATGCCGTAGGCCGCCATATTGTCAGGCTTTAACCAAACCCGCATAGCATAGTTGCGCGCGCCAAGAATATCCGCCCGCTGCACACCCTCGATTGCCGCTAAACGAGGCTGTACAACCCGCGTGAGAAAGTCGGTAATTTGATTGTCTCGTAAAATGTCAGAGGAAAAACTCAAATAAGCCGCCGCGACGGTGGAGTCCGCAGATTCGACATTAATCACAGGAATTTCAGACTCGGGAGGCAAATCACCGCGGACCTGATTTACCTTGGAGGTAATTTCCGACAAAGCCTTAATCGGGTCGTAGTTTAATTCGAGCCGCACTTTAATCGTCGACAAGCCTTGCTTACTTTCCGACTGAATATAATCAATGCCATCAGCGCCCGAAATAGCGCGTTCCATAGGCGTTGTAATAAAACCACGCACCAGCTCGGCACTGGCACCGACATAAACCGTCGTTACCGTAACCACAGCATTGTCGTTGCGAGGGTACTGGCGAATGCTCAAGGAACTAATCGCTTGAATTCCCGCAATCACAATCACTAAATTGATGACAATAGCTAAAACAGGCTTGCGCACAAAAATATCGGTAAAACTCATAACCAAACTCCGTATTGTGCTTATCGGTCGGCAGGGTTGGGGTTACGTTCGTAGTCGAGCTGAACGTCGTTGTTTACCGCAACCGGAGCGCCGTTGCGAAGTTTAAAAAGTCCTGCCGTGGCAACCACCGCACCTTTATCAAGCCCTTCCAGCACCTCAACAAAGTCGCCCCTAGCCTCGCCAAGCTGCACAAATTGCTGAGTCGCCATCAGTGTTTTTTCACCGGCCTCATTAGTTTGCTCGTTTAACACAAATACTGAATCGCCATAGGTTGCGTACCGCACCGCCGTGGCGGGAATCGCAATCACGTTGCGCTGCTTGGGCAGTATCACCTCAACCGAGGCAAACATGCCCGGTAGCAAGCGCTGATTGTCATTATCGAGTAGCGCCTGGACTAGCACATTCCGTGAGCGCGCATTCACCTCGGGGTTAATGGCCGTCACCTTACCGGTGTAAACGTGGCCAGGTACCGCATCGGTTTTTAGGCGCACCGCAAGGCCAAGTTCTAACACAGCTAAGTCTTGCTGCGGCAAATTGAAGTTAACCAACATCGAATCGGCGGTCTGCAAAGTAACGATAGCTTCGCCCTGCTGGATATCCTGCCCCAAGTTAACCTTTCTGATGCCCAAGCGACCGTCAAACGGAGCCTTAATGCTTTTTTTCTCAATCGCGACTTCGACGTTTTCAACGTCGGCCTGAGCGGCCTTATATTCTGCATCGGCGGCGTCATACTGCGATTGCGAGACGACGCGTTTGGCGAGCAATTCTTTTGAACGCTCGAGATTCGCCTTCGCCAGAGCGAGGTTCGCCTGCGCTGCGCGAAGCTGAGCTTCTTCCGAATCAACATTTTGCTGCAAAATAAGATCGCCTTTGGCAACTTCAGCGCCCGAACTAAAAAGAATTTTGTCAACGCGCCCCGAAAAGTCTGCGGTTAAGGTTACCCCGCGGACGGCCTCAATTGAACCGACCGAACGACGGCGCTGCTCCCAGCGCTCGGTTCTAACCTGGGCGCTCGATACCACCTCTGCTGGAGGCGCCATCGAAGCCCCCGCGTCTGCCATTGCTTTAAATTGCCACCCTTTAAGACCAGCCAACACAAAAACCAATATCAACAAACCCGCAACGGTAATCCAGATCCTGCCAGCCATGTAAGCACCCAATCACTTGAAGAAATAGTCAAGCAAAGCAAAAACGAACCCGACATCACGGGAGTTTTGCCTGCATATGCCCGCGCCGCTGGGCGCCCGATTTATCCAGCGCCTAAACACGCGTTTAAAAGCGGTGGAATGATAGCATGCCGACACGGAACTTTTGAGGCAATTATATGACCGTATCAGCCCCATCAGACCATTACGAGGATTGCAGCGAGCAGCACTTATTGGTAGCTTACAAGCAGCACATTAAAGGGCAGCTCGAGCAGTGCAACTCAGCCGTGTCACTGCAGTCCAACAGCCCATAGGTCGCGCGGCAACGGGCTATCGACAAGCGCACTCATTCGGCTTAAACACATAAATTTGCCCCCAACCGTCGGTAATGCGCAAAGGCATTACCTGCAACCCCTTAAAAGGTACCCTATGGGAAACTTATTCATTATTTTAGGCGCGCTATTTGTCGGTTTGATTATTATGGTCAACCTCGCAAAATGGTTTGGGCCGAAATCCGACAACCCAAGTATTCAAAAACTGGGTCGGTGGATTCTTCCGTTATTAGCCATCAGCTTTGTACTGCAACTGCTTAACCACCTTTTCAATAGTTAGCGCCCGCCCTGAAACCCAATCAACCCCTTACGGCGTGATTCAGGCTGCCTAGACTCAAAGTAGCGATGCTGTAATACTTAGGGAAACTGTACTTAAGGATGTTAGATGGACTGGTCACAACTCAACTGGCGGGCTCAAATAGGCGACCCTCACTTCATGGGGTGGGCCACAGTTCTGGCTTATGCCTACTGCGCATGGGGAAGCTTCAGACTTTATCGTAACGCGGCTCGTTATTTCAGTAACACGCAGGGCATACAATTTAATCGCCAACGCTCGTTCTGGGGCCTGATGACGATTGCCATGGTACTTCTCGCAATTAACAAACAGCTGGACCTTCAAACGCTGCTCACCGAGGTCGGCAGGCTGACATCCAAAGAATACGACTGGTACCATAACCGACGCGAAGTGCAAAAAGCCTTTATTGTCAGTATTGCAGCTGGAAGCCTCTTTATCGCGATGGCTGTCGCGTACTATTACCGCCAGATCCTTGCCATCAATAAACTGGCACTTGCTGGCGCGGCCTTTGTTATAGCCTTTGTCGTCATACGCGCTGCCTCATTTCACCGCGTTGATCAGCTCATTGGGGTTGATATTGCTGGGCTAAAAATAAACTGGATTCTGGAGTGGCTCGGGCTCACCTTAATCGCTGCAAACGCACATCAAATTAAAAAATCAAACGAAAAGCTAAAGCCCCCAACAACCTAACGACGCTCGTCTAGCCAATCAACGCAGGCCTGCACCAACGCCAATCGCTGTAACGGGGCCTCTAAAGTTAGAACACGGTTTTTGCCAATAAA
>DATBNJ010000306.1:0-10159 GCA_036554385.1 Marinagarivorans sp.
TCTTCTAAAAATAGTAATTTTTTTGTGAGAGCAAGGAAGTACCGCCCGGAGAACCGCAGTTTACGTGGGGTAAATGAGGATTCGAGGACGGAACTGACGCCGCTATCGCGTAAAAAGTGCATTTTTAGAGGTGCTCTTAACTCAGTCAACCACACCTGTCCTGTTAACTACAGCGCTGTTAGCTATGGTTATGCCAACTACGGTCATGCTAACTAAAAGTACAGCAGTTTCTACCCATTTTCTTCGATTGATATAGCGCAGCATCGGCGCGGGCAAACGCCTGCTCAAAACGCTCACCATAGCCAGTAACGGTGATGCCTATGCTAATCGTAACAGAGAGCTTCTCAAGGCAATGCTCACTTTGAATCTCGGTCGAAGCGATTTTTTTACGCAGCTTCTGGGCGTAGGCTTTCAGTTTTTCAGGCGATTCTTTTTTCGTAATAATAACGAATTCTTCCCCACCCCACCTCGCGATATGATCGCAATCGCGGGAAACACTTTGTAGTGCGCAAGCGACTTCAGCCAACACAGTGTCGCCCAACGCGTGACCATAGGTATCGTTAAACGTTTTAAAGTTATCAATATCAATCACAAGTATCGCTATGGGCTGATATTTTTTTACCTCCCAATTTTTTAACACTACCTCATGAATCGCTCGGCGGTTGAGCAACTGAGTGAGCTCGTCTTTATAGGCGGCAGACTGAAGCCTTTTATTCTGCACGCTCAACTCTTCCAGCGACTTTTGTGCCAATCGCTGCCTCACATACAAACCGTATACACGCAGGGCAACCTCTAGCAACAATAAAGTGGTTAGACTCACAATGATGCAAAAATAGAAATTTTCTCGACTGATCCACTCTCTTACAAAGGTGATAGATTTCACCTTAACACGATGATTAGAGCCCGCAGGCTGGTCTTTTATTTCAACACCAAAGGCAAAGATACGGTCGAAATTCACGCCCGCCTTTGTTCGGTGAAGCGAGAATCGCGTCACCCACCAGTCCGCTACTTTAAAATCATTCAAGCTTATATAGACAGGTTCGGTGAGCTCGGACGTCGACACACCCACACTCTGCGGCCGAAACTGCCGGTCAGGGTCGGTGGTAACCATCGACGGCTCGTGGTTTTGCAAAAGTACATAGATAAAGTCCGCGGGGCCTTCATACTCGACATTTAGCCAGACACCCAAATAATCGCTAAAATCGACGGAGATATCAGACGACACCGCCATCGCATAATCGTGATCAGATGCTAATCGCTCGCGTGTGAATACCGTGCTCTCAGCAAACACCGCACTATTACCACACAGTTTAAATGACCCTACATCACCTATGCGGCACTTGATCTCACTTTGACTTTCGTCCACATAAGTAAATGTTGTATTACCGCCAGCAACCGCATCCGTATAGGCACCCCACCACATTGGCGAATCAGGATATATATTTAAATATTTCTTTGGGATGTACGGATATGATGCAAGCGCAATTAGGGTAACAATGAGCAATAAAATCTTAACTGCGTTCAAATTTCGCATGACCATAGCTTTACTGCACCATCATCCCGACTCTGATTTTCGGACACACCTAAACGTGCTTACCTAAATAGTAGCGTAATTGTGTGTTTTTTTTCAGATTAAAATTTTTTTGCCCTGCCACTTAGAAGGAATAGCTATTAACGAATCGAAATATCGCACGCAAGGTTATAGCGACTACGGATGATCAGCACCGCCGGTTATGCCCCTAGCCTCTTATCGCTGAGCATCTACCGTGCAGCAAAGGCGACCAAGCGTTTGCGCCGCTGAGCAACGCCAAGGCCAGCAGCAGATCATCCACCCAAAGTCGCCGTGTGGAGAACAGCGCTGCCGCTCGTCAGCCGGAAAACCTGCCGTTCACCACCACAACTAAGCCTTCACTCGCATTCCCAGACCAAGACCCTATACTCAGAATTAGAGAGAACGTTTTATCAGGGAATGCAAATGACCGCCAATTCTCGCCCGCTTAGATCACTATCTAGGCTAGAATTCGCACTTGCGATCATGGCCGTACTATCTATTGGTATTGTTGCTGTACCCGATACATGGCTGCAAACCTCACTACAGCTCCACCCCAGTCACTATCCGGCAACCTTGTTCGGAGACCAAACCAGCCACGGCAATAGCAAACCTTCTTGGCTCAACTCGTCAGAACAGCGTTGGCAATGCACCATTCACCAAGGTGCGCAGGACCCATACTGCAGCATGCAGCTCGATGTCACCGACAAAGGCGATAACGGTTTAGATCTCAGTCGATACCGCAAAATGACGATTTGGGCCGACTACCAAGGCGATGCCAAATACTTACGACTCTACCTTAGAAATCGGCACCCCAACTATTACATCCCCAACCTCGACCTCAGCACCAAATACAACGCGATTGAAGTGCCGGTGGCCGATTTATCTCGCGGCCTACAACTCAATATGAGTGACTTTGTCGTTGCAGGGTGGTGGCTGGTGGGCGGGGACATCCCGCTAGAAAACGCCCAGCCGGAATTCAACGACATATCAATTATCGAGGTGCAAACAGGATCAAGAGTCCGCTCGGGGCGCCATGAGATTCAATTAAAAAAGATTGAGTGGACGGGCCCTTTAATCGCGCCCAAAACACTGTATCAAGCCGTGATCGTAGCCTGGTCGATGGTGGTATTCGGTATTCTGTTGTACCGTTTAATTATTGCTCAGCGCGAAATTAAGCGACAGGCATCAATACAGAAAGAGCTGATGGCCATCAATGCTGCACTAAGCCTCGAAACTCGGCGCTTTGAAGAGCTTGCAAAAACCGACTGCCTAACCGGTTTACTCAATCGCGTTGGCATTCGAGATATCCTATACCGCAGCCTCGTAGAATGGCGAACACTGCACACGCCCTTTTCGTTTATCATCATCGATTTAGATAATTTCAAAGCGATCAATGATACCTATGGCCATGCCGCAGGCGACGAGGTCCTCAAAGACGCGGCAGAGCTTATGCTCAAAAAAGTACGCCCTGCCGACGCGCTCACACGCTGGGGTGGCGAGGAGTTTGTGCTGGCATGTCCAAAATGCAATTTGGAACAAGCCGCGCAAATCGCAGAAAAACTACGCTCCACCCTCGAAACGCACCTAAGGTGCCGCGGCCAAACGGTCACAGCGAGCTTTGGGGTATCCACCATGAAAGCGACCAACTTAGATAAACTCTTTAAAAAAGCAGATAACGCACTTTATCAGGCAAAAAAGTTGGGTCGAAACCGAGTCTGCACCGAAACTGCCGCTTAAAAATATCGCACTGCAGCCTCGGCACACAACGCGCCTGTGCATAGATCGACAGCGTCAGACAAATCAAAACGTAATGGATTAGAGGTGCCCTAGAGCTTGCCTAGCGCAAGCAATTTTTGACAAACCCGATCAGCGTTAAATGCGGCGCTTTGAACACTGGCATCGAGTGTGATTTCCGGGGCTTCGGGCGCCTCATAGGGCGAGCCAATACCGGTAAAATTTTTTATGTCACCCGCGCGCGCTTTTTTGTACAACCCTTTAGCATCGCGCTGTTCACACACGTCCAGCGGTGTTTGCATATAGCATTCAATAAACTCCCCCGGCGCCACGATGGCACGAACCCTGTTGCGCTCGGCGCGAAACGGAGAAATAAAGGAGGTAATAACAATCAAGCCCGCATCAACAAATAATTTTGCCACCTCACCCACGCGGCGAATGTTTTCACTGCGATCGCCTTCTGAAAAGCCCAGATCACTACACAGGCCGTGGCGCACATTATCACCATCAAGCAAATAAGTGGCATACCCCAAATTAAATAGCTTGCTGTCAAGCGCATCTGCAGTCGCCGACTTTCCGGCCCCCGACAAACCCGTAAACCAAAGAATAAACGGTTTTTGCCGCAAGCGATCACTGCGCACCGATTTATCAATTGATGTCGTTTGCCAGCGAATATTTCGGGACACCTCAGTCATGATAGCGGCCACCAGTAACGGCGTATTTTCTGCCCCTGCCTTGGATGATATCGTCATAGCCGATAAATGCCTCGACCCTATCGAGCAGCCGGGGGATTTGCTCACCTAAATGCCACTGCAAATCGTTGGGGTGAATAGCAATGCGTAGCGGTGTACTAGTGGCCCGAGCCCAAGACTCGTTCAGTGCGTTCCAGTGGCGCAAAAACCACGCGCGGGGTCGAGTATCCGCCTCAAAACCGACCAATGGCAGGCGGTGTACTTTTTGGCGGCTAGCATCAATCACTGCGCTAGTACTTTCGAATACACTAAAGGGACTGCTGGCCATATCGGCTAAGCGCAATGCCCCCATCGCCCAAGCGGGCGGCACGTAAACTTGCGGCGGGTTTAAATGATGCTGGCAAAACCATTGATAATTATCCGCGAGCAGCTGCTGTAGCTGCGCACGCGACAACGATAAATGCTCGGCCGCACAGCGAGAAATTAAGCGACTATGTAAATGATGGTAAAAACTGCGGGGGGCACTGCATTGATGAAGCCACCCGTGGCCAGCCCATCGCACACCTAACCCCTGCCAAGCACGTAACTGCGCCACCTGTGTGCAAGACCAATCCAGTCCCGGCACCACTAAGACAGTAAGCTTATCCAGACAACGCTGCGGCAAACTATCGATAATGCGTTGCACCGCGGGCAGGGTCGAGGGCATCACATCGTGAATACTAAGAAGCGATCTCATGGCTCACTATGCTCAATGTGCTATCGATTAGTTCGCGCCAGCGATCAAGACTCCACTCATTAAGCTCCACCGCACAAATGCGCGCCTTACGCGCATACTCAAGGCGTGTAGACTCATCTAACACCATAACCTGTCGCAGCGTATGAGCCAGTGTTTGGCTAGTCTTAATGGTAATAAGCCCTGTGCGCAGACTGCGCCAATGGGCAATACCGCAGTGTTCCGATACCACCACCAGCTTTTCGCGTGCCATCGCCTCTAGGGCCACAGTGCCAAAAGATTCCACATGCGACGGCAAAACCAGCGCATCGTGATCATCAACGGCAGCTAATAATTCCGCTCGATTTAACCATCCGAAATAGTTGAGGTTTGGAAGCGTTTTCGCCGCGGACTGAATTTTCGCTTTTTCAGGGCCATCGCCAGCCACCGAAAACTGCAATTCCGGCAGCTGCTGGGCAGCCGCAATAATCGCGTCTAGGTTTTTCTCTGCCGCAAGGCGACCGGCAAAAATCACCTTATGCAAACGCCCAGTGCTCGGCGCTAGAGGCGTGTGAATAAAGTCAAAGCTTACCGGCGTACCGACCAGCTCTATATTATGCGCCCCAACTTCGGCCGCCGCTGTTACCATAAACTCCGAATTCACCACGGTATGATCAGCGTACTTAAACAAAATTTTATTACTGACGCCAAAATAACCGCGAGTGATTTTTTCCTGCCAGCTATCCCAATACATTTCGGTAAGCTTTTCATACCAAGTATGAAACCCGACAATCACCTTGACCCCGAGCCGCTTGCCTAAAAATGCGCCGAAAATGCCATAAAGCCCAGGGGTCGGTACGATCACAACATCGGGCTTATAAGCACGCAGTTTGCGCCACAAACCAAAAGGGCTTGGCATAAAGCATTTTTGCGTTGCATCGCCGGGTAATGGAAAAGTGAGGCCACCGTGCCACTTACCGTTTTCTATTACGGGGCACAACATCAACAAATCACCGCCACGCGCTTTTAAGTGCTGGTGCAAATCTTGGTAATAAGCACCCACGCCGTTGCGATGCGGCGCCGCATCCGACACCACCGCTATGCGAATTTTTCGCGTACTACATGCGCCGCTCACACCACGCTCTATTGTTTTACGCGCATTGCTTGTTGCCGGCACACTGTCTAGGTCAAACATTGACGGGCCACACATCTTTAAACGCCAATTGAATTGATTGAGCACTGAGATTCAGCTCTTCAAGCCGATAGTCCCTAGGCGCTTTACTGGGCTCCACACCGCTTAGATAAACCGTCGCTTTCGCGATAAGCGCTGCATCCTCGGTCACATGAATCGATTGATAAATCGTTTGCAGCACGCTCGGCAAATGATGGCGCAAGGTCTCATTCATTACAATCGGTGTATTGGCTACGCGGCGCTTAAAGGCCATTAAGTGCCGATAATAATCCGCAAGCATGACAGTACATCGCTCATTAAAATAATCGGGGCATCGGCCCGAGCCTAGTAATGCGAAGGCGGGCAACAAGCTACGTATCTGCGAAGGTAAAACCACTTCGGGCTCGCGCAAACAAATCACAAAGCCTGCATCGCCAAACTGCTTTGCAAGGGTCTCCACCCAGGTAGCAAACGATGGGTTCTTCGCCAAATAAATAGGCGCCACTAAACCACACCACCGCGTTTTAAAGTATAGGTGTTTTGCAACGCAAGCATAATAGAACTGGCCGATCAATCGCTGCTCCCAGGCAGGCATATCCCAGTCAAATCGCGTCAATCGCCACAGTTGCTGATTATTAGGGAATAGCGCCACCAAAATAAAACTCGCGTTAAGGGGCAGAAGAAACAAAAAATCCTCTTCGGCTTCGTTTAACCCAAGCTTATGCACGCCATCCATCTGGCTAAAAAAAGCCGGTGCCAGTCTGTGTGAAATGCGAAGCAATGGCGACAGCAGCTTCAGTAAGCCACGCCAAATAATCTTCTCTACAATCGAGGGCGCCAGCAGTGCCTCCCACATAGGGGTAAAGCTAAACCGAGCATCTTGCGCTAAAAAACGATGTAAAAATGTCGTACCGCTGCGCGGAACGCCAACAATAAACACCGGGCGCTCTACTCGCTGCCGGCGCCACCCGGGAAACAACAGCGCATCGAGCGCAAAGCCAATAAAATGGAGAATGCACAGCAACCAAAAAAGCGGGAAAAACACCACAAAAATAACCGCCCGCTTAGGCACACAACCCCAACCGTGATCTAACAGTGCCCGCGGTGCGGCGAGCAGCAGCTTAAGCAACTGCCAGTGTGCGTAAAAAAAACACTTGAATAACACCATTAAACGACACCACCATCAATTCGCCATAAACTTCAGTTAGGACGGGTGCAAAGCAGTCGAATCGTTTAAATAACGTGAGGCATGATACCGACCACAAACACACAATTACGAGCTAATCTAAGCGGAAAATTAAGCTCGAATAACGCTTAAACTACCCTAAAGATTAGCGGCCGTAAACATTAGAGGCGAGGCCAAATAAATTTTAACGTCGAAGGGAAAAAGGACATAAAACTGTAGCAATTGGCCGGTATAATTAAACGCCCGCCAATAGCCAGCGACTATGCACAACGATAAACCCTGAAAACACAAAGGCATCGTCCAACCGAAAAGCCACAAAAAATAAAACTTCGACTAATCATACCCCGAATACCCCTTCTACTTAATCAGTAAGGCTTCAAATGCCGAACGTATGCCCTGCAGC
The DNA here is from genome assembly GCA_036554385.1 of Marinagarivorans sp. Classification (GTDB taxonomy): domain Bacteria; phylum Pseudomonadota; class Gammaproteobacteria; order Pseudomonadales; family Cellvibrionaceae; genus Marinagarivorans. Next base: position 7,451 of record DATBNJ010000306.1, read on the forward strand.
AAAGCATTAACGCCGCGACAATAGAATACTGAAGAGCGGGCCGATATCCGGGCAAGGTTGCAGCTGCGCGCAATCTATCCTTGCTCATTATGTTTCATTTTCTCCGTCCTTTCGCGAAACGTGCCTTAGATCTTTAACCTGTGTTGACATCAATCGGATGAACTCTTTGACTTTGAAGGGCAGGTACGAACGGGACGGATATACGGCATTAATCGGATAGGCTTTTAGCGGTTGATCCGGAAAAAGCTGAATAAGCTCACCCCGCTCAATTTCTTCCCTAAATAGCCACAACGGGCCATGGTGCAGCCCTAAGCCGTCCAGTACCAGCGTCCGAACGGCTGCTGCGCTGTTGACAGTGATACTGGCTTTCATGTGTTCGACGCTATGGCGTCTGCCGTCGGCGAAGGTTATTGGAGCGCGTCGTTGGCCGGGTGAATAAAGAATAAACTCGTGATCGCCGAGCTCGGCTAAGGTCTTGGGTGTTCCGCAGCGAGCCAGATATTGTGGACTTGCGACAATGACGCGTGGGTTTTCGCCAAGCAACCTTGCATAGAGGGCAGAGTCAGACAATTCCCCAACGCGGACAGCGACGTCAATATTTTTCTCCAGAAGATTTTCGAAATGACTCCCCAATAGCAATTCGACAGACAGACCATTCGCTTGCTGCTGCATCGCTTTAATGACGGGAACAACGAACTGGGCTCCAAAATCTGTGGGAGCGGCAATCCGCATGGTGCCCTGCAATTGAGCCACGCCGCCGCGTATTTCATCTTCAAGCGCAGCCTGTTCATCAATAATGTGGCGAAGCCTATCGTAGTACTTCTGGCCAAGTTCCGTGGGAGTAGACCGCTGAGTCGAGCGCAGTAGTAACTTTACCTCCAAGCGCTTTTCCAGCGCGGCAATCTTGCGACTTACCGAAGAAGGCTCCATACCCATCAGTTGAGCAGCGGCTTTCAAACTCCCAGACTCGACAACTTGTAGAAAAATCTGCTCAATAGTTGCCATACTTATTGCGTAAACTGCATTTATAAATTGACAAAATAGCCACTTCATTCGATGAAATCAAGTAACTATGCTGACGTCGGTGCCGGATACGCAGCGCGTGCCGGTGCGAGCAATGACTTGACTTCAATGGGAGAATGAGATGACTACAGCGAACCTGAACGGAAAAGTCGCCCTAGTGGCGGGTGGCGCCAAGAACCTTGGCGGTCTTATCAGCAGAGATTTTGCCAGCGCCGGGGCGAAAGTAGTGGTGCATTACAACAGCGAGACTACCAAAAGTGATGCCGACGACACAGTGCAAACGGTAGCCAACATGGGTGGAGAAGCCATCGCCATTCAAGGCGACCTAACCCGAGCCGCCAACGTCACCGCATTGTTTGAACAGGCCAAGGATCATTTCGGCGGTATCGACATTGCCGTTAATACGGTTGGTAAAGTACTAAGGAAGCCGATTGTTGAAACATCGGAAGACGAGTTTGACCTTATGTTGGCCGTTAATGCTAAAAGTGCCTATTTCTTCTTAAAGGAGGCAGGGCTGCACTTAAACGACAACGGTAAAATCATCACCATCGTCACATCCCTGTTAGCGGCATTCACCGATGGCTATTCCACCTACGCAGGTGGCAAGGCACCGGTAGAACACTTTACCCGGGCCGCGGCGAAAGAGTTCTCGGCGCGAGGCATTTCCGTCAATAGCATCGGCCCCGGGCCAATGGATACTCCATTCTTTTATGGGCAGGAAACGCCGGAACGCGTGGCATTTCACAAATCACAGGGCATGGGCAATCAACTCACTCATATTGAAGATATTGCCCCGATTGTTAAATTTCTGGCAAGTAGCGGTCGCTGGATTACGGGACAGACGATTTTTGCCAATGGTGGATATACCACGCGTTAGATGACAGACTATTGCCCCTGCTGTTGGCAAAGGGAATATAGCTGGCGCACTATCTATCCCGCTATATTCCCTGACAAGACTTAACCTAAATTACCTTTCTACTAAATAGACCTCTTAGATGCTGGGCTCGTTCGTTAGCACTTATAGCCTCCGATTTTAATTATGCATTCGAAACTCTGCTTAGACTCTCTTGTTTTTACTGGATTTTCTAATTCAGATTTTGTGCACCTTGGACTACTTTGGGTCCACAAAGGTGGTATTTTTTCTCTTGCAATAATCTCGATGGCATCGCCACGCGAGTCAAATACTTCTACCTGACAATAGCCATAATCAATACTTTTGATATGTATACTATTTTTTACCGTGTACTCCTCCCCTTCCCTAGGAATAAAAGAAAATCGATTTGGGCACCAGACTCTCTTATCCTCAGTATTGTTAAAAGTGTTCAACATAAATGTTTGAAGTTCGCCCGCACGAATATTGAAAGACTCGTCACTATCCTTAACGACAGGAAAAACTTTTCCGTCAGTACAAATATCACCGCTATCATAGATAACCGCAGAAAAATCTTTATAGGTACCCGGAATCCAATCGACGATAATAAGTGAAGCGTCTTTGGGCTCTCCCTTTTCAAAGTAGAATGGGTCAGCGTTTTTAAATTTAATTTTAGCTAATGGAAGACCTGTCACTTCTTCATAAGCAGATAGCTTTATCCCTTGGGAACCACAGCCACACATGATGGTGGTTATTATCAGTAATAAATAAATATTGCTGCTTTTTGTCATGATTACTCCGATACGAATTTATGC
>DATBNJ010000294.1:0-16681 GCA_036554385.1 Marinagarivorans sp.
TCCAGTACATTTTGCGCGATGAGTCGATGCACCTTAACTTTGGGATTGATGTGATCAACCAAATCAAGCTCGAAAACCCCCACTTGTGGACTGACGAGTTTGTCAGTGAAATCACGCAAATGATTCTCGAAGGTACCGAGCTTGAAATTAATTACGCGCGCGACACTATGCCGCGCGGCGTATTGGGTATGAATGCCAGCATTATGGAAGAGTACCTGCACTTTATTGCGAACCGCCGCCTAGCCCAGCTCGGTTTACCCGAAGCTTACCCCGGCGCCAAAAACCCCTTCCCTTGGATGAGTGAAATTATGGACTTGCGCAAGGAAAAGAACTTTTTTGAAACCCGCGTTATTGAATACCAAACCGGTGGCGCACTGAGCTGGGACTAATCCCAGTTCGCCACTAACGCGGTATAGGAATACACCGCCGAAACAAAAAAGTAAGCGTTTGTCTTTGCCGGTGATACTCAGTCACACTTATTATCGAGACTTATTATCTAGCTATCGAGACTACGCAAAACGCCACGGATGGCGCTTAAGGATAACGACTAGCTAACACCAAAGTGACATGACTCATGGCCGATTCAATTACCGGCCGTACGGAGGATATATGAGCAACCGCAAGGCACCCGAGCGCCGCGTGACAACCACAAGCAGTCAAACTAGCAGCCAAGATAACAATGATCTCGGCATGGCCATCACCGAGTTGCATCAAACTATCGTTCGGTTGAACAAGGTGATCGACCGGGTAAAGCCGGAACCGCAGCACGCGCCAGCGCGCAAGCCGTTAAATGCCGCAAGCCAGTCGCTCACCCGTAGCGACGACGCGGCCGCCGCCGAAGAGCTGTGCCTTGCTAGCCTCAATATCCCCAGAGTTTTACACTAATACGTCCGGCAGCCACTGCTGGCTGCCCTTGTTGGCTTAACACCCTCGCCGCACGAGAGGGCGCCGTACAACTGCCGACTGATCGATGCGAATAAAAAGAATGTTTTTTTAGTCAAAAAAACGGCAAAGCAATAAATGTTTTCTATACTGGGTTAAGGTTATTGTCACCACAAGGACACACCCATTATGACTCGCGCCTTAGTTGTCGATCAGCAGCCAGAAAGGGCTAAAAACACTGAGTTTTACCTGCAGCAAGAAGGCTATAAAACCGCTATTGCCGAGCCCGGCAAGGTCTGCAAAAAAACCTGGGAAACCTTGCTGCCCGACATTATTGTGCTTACCGTGGATGGTTGGCAGGATCAAAGCATCAACACCCTAATCGAATTAAAATCGGCCACTAAAACCAAGTCGATACCCGTAATCGTCATCGCCTCTTGCTCCGACCCACAAACGCTTATTTACAGCCTTGACCTAGGTGCCCACGAGTGCGTTTTAGAACCCACCGAGCCACAAGTGCTCGCCGCGCGGATCCGCTCGGTGCTCACGATTAGTGATCGGCAAAAAAAACTCGAACTCGCCAACAGCGAACTGGCCCAACTCGCCTCAACCGATGCCTTGACCCACGTTTATAACCGCCGCCATTTTTTCACCCAAAGTCACGCCGAATTCGCGCGTGCAAAGCGCTACAACCGCGGCTTGTCGGTAATCATGCTCGATATTGATGATTTTAAAATGGTCAACGACCGCTATGGCCACGCCGCCGGCGACATGGCGCTAGTAAGCCTGGCAGAATGCTGCCGCAGCGTGGTACGTGAATCGGATATAGTAGGCCGCCTCGGCGGCGAAGAGTTTGCCGTTTGCTGCCCAGAAGCCGACCTCGAGGGCGCCAAAATTATCGCCGAGCGCATACGACTACAATGTGAGCAAACCTTGCTAAGCTACCAAGATCAACCCTTTTGCATTACCGTAAGCCTCGGCGTCACACCCCTAACCGGCCAAGACGACACCTTTGAAAACATTATGCTGCGCGCGGATAGATTGCTATACCAAGCCAAAGACCGCGGTCGCAACTGCGCCATCGCCAGCGCATGTTTAACCTGAAACGCCATCCTTGGCATTAAACCAAAGCACTCAACGCATGTGCAAACTGACTAAACGGGCCATCACCACGGCAATATAAAACTGCCCCACCATCGCCTGCACCGCTGCCCATGCTTGCGCAACTTTATGCGTGGGCACAATATCGCCATACCCCAACGTTGATAAGGTTATCATGCTGTAATAGGTAAAAAAGCCCATCACCTCATCCCCTGCAACACCGACCAGCTCAACCCCTGAGGATACCGCAAAAGCCGGCTCATAAAACAAATTAATGTTGGCATAAATAGCCGCCCAGATTAAACCCAGCATGAGGTAAACGCACATTGATGCGTAGATCACATTGGTAGTTACACGCTGGGCGCTAAGAATGTAGCGCAGTAACGCCGCCACGATAATGCTTAAAAAAGCAATGGATGTTAGGTTGTCGATATAAAACGCGAGTCGGCCACTCACCCCGAAGTGATCCAGCCAGGTAGAGGCCAGTGTGGGTACTAATAAGATGAGTGCCGGCAACAAGAATGCACGCGGCCCGGTCACCGAGTACATAGCCACAATTAGCACCGCCGAAAAGCCGACTTCCCACACCACATTAAACAGCGTGGAATCCCCGAAGTGTGGCGGAATTAAAATGGCACCAAAAAGGCTGGCGAGCAGAAAAATAAAGCGGAATTCGTTGGTTTGCTTATCAATCCCTAGATTCATTAAAAACACAGCAAGTAACACCCCAGCAACTGAACAGATGGCCCAGAATACCACGCATCAAACGCGGTAAAAACGGTTGCGCCTTAGCGCTCGTGACACCTGTGACAATAGCCTAGTCATAAAAAAGGCGGCCACAGGGCCGCCGTAAAAGTGCAGAGTTACACTTGCTATCAAAGGAGAAAACTCCTTTAGCGGTACGAAGCTCAACCCGTGGTCAAGCCTCGCAACGCCCCCGCACGACCGCTAAATGGCTAGCGAACGTACTGGGTTTTTGCCTTGATCCACCTTCGATCAAGGACTAAACGCACACCAAGCGCATAAAAATAATGCATGGCGCCATTCAACTTAAAGCCCGCCGAGCAAAACGGCTTAACGTCACTCAATTAAAACGCATTGCAACCCCATAACAGGCAATTAGCAGTATTGTTAAGTATCCAACATTAGGCATATAGCATTGGTTAATTAGCATTTATTGCGCCAACTCACAAAAAAGTATTTTATGTATATATTTCAATAGCATACGAAATTCTCATGCGACTATCACCGCCGAAGCCCGCCACAAACGCACTCTTTAAGATCACAAAAAATAAAATGAGCACTAGTTTGGCGCCGCAATTGAAAAACGACTCAAATTTACGACCCCACAAGGAACACCAAAAGAACCATTATGGTGCGAACCCACCATCACCCAACCGCCATCAGCCATGGCGACTAACGCGTGACTTGTGAATGCCAAAAAGTAATAATGCCGGTATGACTCAACCAGATCTTGTAGACCCATTCGGCAGGACCATCAGCTACCTGCGCCTTTCGGTAACCGACCGCTGCGACTTTCGCTGCACCTACTGTATGGCCGAGGATATGACATTCGTGCCGCGCAAACAGCTGCTCAGCCTCGAGGAGCTTGCTTTTATTGCCGAAACCTTTATCGAACTGGGCACCAAGCGCATTCGCATTACCGGCGGAGAACCTCTTATAAGGCGCGATGTCACCACCTTGATGAGCGATATTAGCCGTCACAACGGGCTCGAAGATCTCGCCATAACCACCAACGGAAGCCACTTAGCGCAATACGCCGAGGCGCTGTTCAGTGCGGGTGTCACGCGCATAAATATTAGCTTGGACTCCCTAGACAACGCGCAATTCAAGGCGCTAACACGCACCGGTGAGCTCGATCGAGTATTGGCAGGCATCGAGGCTGCGCGGCAACTCCCCTTCAAAAAAATCAAGCTCAACACGGTTGCACTGCGGGGCTTTAATGATCACGAACTCGTTGATTTAGTCGCATTTGCGAGCGAGAGACAGCTTGATATTAGCTTTATCGAAGAAATGCCACTCGGCGAAACCACCGCACACAACCGAAAAGATGCCTTTCTATCAAGCGAAGAAATTAGAGACACGCTCGCTAAATATTACACCTTAGGCGCTAGCACACTCGAAACGGGCGGCCCCTCGCGCTACTGGCGCGTCGCCGGTAGCGACACCCACATCGGGTTTATTTCGCCCCATAGCCACAACTTTTGCAGCAGCTGCAACCGCGTCCGACTCACTGCCGAAGGGCGGCTTCTGATGTGCCTAGGTAATGAACATAGCGTCGATCTTAGAGCGGTTATCCGACGTCACCCCTTCGACAAAGAACCGCTAATCGATGCCATTAAATACGGCCTTACCATTAAGCCCGAGCGCCATCATTTTAATCTCGATGAAGCGCCACAAATCCTTCGATTTATGAACGCCACTGGCGGGTAAGCCCTGCTTCTGTGCGGAAGGTTATTGCGTTTGATTTAATTATTGCACCTGCCGTGACAACACATGCAAGCCAAAAAGATCCCAGCCTGCCATGACGGCAGCGATAATTGCAAAAGCACGGGCACGCCAAACAGCTGCTAGTGTGGTGTATCAAATAGGTAGTGCAAATAGAAAGCTCCTCGGTGGCCTGTAGCAAGACGCGACCCGCGGGTAATAGTGGTTCTATGACCAAGGGGCGCAACGCCGCTACGGGCTGCTGAGGCGCTACCCGAAGGGTGGGGTGCCGGAAATCTGAGTTTATATCACCGGCTTGAACTCAAATAGGCGCCCCATATATGTGTGCTATTTGTTTAATACACCGCACTAGATTGGGCCCTGCTCTTTGAGTCGGTGAATCGCATCGCGCAACGATGCTGCTTTTTCGAACTCCAAATTCTTCGCGGCTTCAAACATTTGTTTTTCAAGCTCGGCGATCTGGCTCCAAATATCTTTCCCTTTGAGCTCTGCAGTGAGGTAATTCTCCGACTTTGCAGCAGCGGCTTTACGTTTGCCTACTTTAGCACCGGGTATTCTCGCGCCCTCTAAAATATCGGCAACCCGTTTTTTAATCCCTATTGGGGTAATGCCATGCTTCAAGTTGTGAGCTATTTGTTTATCGCGGCGGCGATCCGTTTCGTCCATCGCGCGTTGCATCGAGCCGGTAACCTTGTCGGCGTACAAAATGCAACGACCATTAACATTTCGCGCGGCCCGGCCAATCGTTTGCACAAGCGAGGTTTCCGAGCGCAAAAAACCCTCTTTATCGGCATCGAAAATCGCAACGAGTGCGACCTCGGGCATATCCAGTCCTTCGCGCAATAGGTTAATGCCCACCAGCACATCAAAAACCCCCGCACGCAGGTCGCGAATAATCTCGACGCGCTCGACGGTATCGATATCCGAGTGCAAGTAGCGCACGCGCGCGCCCTGCTCCTGCAAAAAATCAGTGAGGTCTTCGGCCATCCTTTTGGTTAATACCGTAATTAAAACGCGTTCATCATTACTCACAACTTTTTGAATCTCGCTAAGACAGTCATCAACTTGCGTCGTCGCCGGCCGAATAGTAATGATCGGATCAACCAATCCTGTCGGGCGAACCACCTGTTCAATGACCGCACCCGCGTGTTCTTTTTCATATTTGCTGGGGGTCGCCGAGACAAAGATCATTTGTGGAGCAGCCCTTTCCCACTCATCAAAGCGCATCGGGCGATTGTCGAGTGCCGATGGCAATCGGAATCCATACTCGACGAGTGTTTCTTTCCGCGACCGATCCCCTTTGTACATAGCGCCAATTTGCGGCACGGTGACGTGGGATTCGTCGATCACCAAAAGTGCATCTTGCGGTAAATAGTCAAATAGCGTCGGTGGCGGCAACCCGGGATCGCGACCCGAGAGGTAGCGCGAGTAGTTCTCGATACCATTGCAGTAACCGAGCTCCTGCATCATTTCCACGTCGTAGCGCACTCGCTGCTCGAGGCGCTGCGCCTCGACGAGTTTGTCATTGCTGCGCAGTTGCTCTAGGCGCACCGCGAGCTCAGCCTTGATGTGCTCGATCGCTTCGAGGATGCGCTCTCGAGGGGTCACATAATGGCTTTTCGGGTAAAGGGTATAGCGGGCCACTTTGTGCTGAATTTGCCCAGTTAACGGATCGAACAATGCAATGGATTCAACACAATCATCAAATAGTTCAATGCGCAACGCCAAGTCTTCGCTATCGGCGGGGAAAACATCGATGATATCGCCGCGTACGCGGTAGGTGGCACGGTGAAAATCTATGTCGTTACGGGTGTACTGCAGCTCGGCCAGGCGGCGCAATAACTCGCGCTGATCCATTTCATCGCCGCGCACAATATGGATCACCATTTTTAGGTAGGCCTCGGGATCACCCAAGCCGTATATAGCCGACACCGTCGCCACCACAATGGCATCTTTACGCTCCATTAGCGCCTTGGTTGCACTCAAACGCATTTGCTCAATGTGCTCATTCACCGATGCGTCCTTTTCAATAAACGTATCGGAGCTTGGCACATAGGCTTCCGGTTGGTAGTAATCGTAGTAAGACACAAAATATTCAACGGCGTTATTCGGGAAAAACTCTTTAAACTCGCTGTATAGCTGCGCCGCTAAAGTTTTATTGTGCGCCATTACCATGGTCGGACGCTGCAGCTTTTCAATAACATTAGCGATGGTAAAGGTCTTACCGGAGCCAGTCACACCCAATAGAGTTTGATGTGCTAAGCCGGCCTCTATCCCATCAACTAAACCCGCAATGGCAGCGGGTTGATCGCCTGCGGGCTTAAACGCGCCCTTAACTTCAAACGGTTTCATTTTGTTCTCTCATTATTTGCCCACCGCGGCTAACGGCGAAACACCGCAGCGTAATTATCGTTTGTGGGTAATTGCATAACACTGGTGAATCTTGGGATTTCTCGAAAAATCTTCATCAATCGTTCGCTGGCTGATGTTTTCGAGCTGGTAGCGCTGCAGTTCGTCTTCAGATAATTTAAAAGTGCGCAAATTATTCGAAAAATAAAGCTTGCCATTCGGGTTTAGCACATCCATACAGCGCTTAATTAAAGCCACATGGTCACGCTGAATATCCAATACGTCATCCATGCGCTTTGAGTTTGAAAAACTCGGAGGATCGAGCATGATCACATCAAACCCTTCGCGACACTCCGCAAGATACTTATTCACATCGGCCTGAATTAATTGATGATCCTGCTCGCCAATATGATTTAACTCAAAATTGCGCCTTGCCCACGCCAAATACGTTTTGCTCATATCGACACTCACCGTTTTTTTAGCACCGCCGAGCGCAGCGTGCACACTGGCGGTTGCCGTGTAGCAAAACAAATTCAAAAACGTTTTGCCAAGCACCTCGTCGGCAATAGTTAAACGCAATGGACGGTGATCTAAAAACAAGCCGGTATCGAGGTATTTGTGTAAATTCACCCAAAAACTAGCACGCCCTTCGGTAACTTTGATATCGGGCTCGCTAGCGTTATCAAATTTTTCGTACTGCTTTTCGCCGCGGTTGCGCTCGCGGGTTTTAACGGCAATTTGCTCGGGATTTTTGTCGAAAACATGACAAACGGCCGCCTGAATCTCGTCAAATCTAGCACGCGCCGCTTGGGGCTTGATCGTTTTCGGCGCGGCGTATTCCTGTAGGTGGATTTCGCCAGCGTAAATATCAATGGCGGCGGCATATTCGGGCATATCCGCGTCATATAGCCGGTAGCAAGTATTGCCCGTCTTTTTTAGCCATGGTTTTAATGCCTTTGCGTTTTTACGCAAGCGATTCGCGACCATCTGCGCGCCATCTGTCATCGCCAAATTTACCGGCCTTTGCTCGGTGGCTTCGCCCTTGCGCAATGTCGCCTCAGAGGCATCAAGAATTTTAAACTGCTGTAGCTCGCAGGGAATGGCGCCATTAAACAGCTTATTTTTTTTGCTTGCGCGCATACGCATATGTTGCGCGAGCTCTGGGTTGCCGGTAAAAACCCCGAGCGTCCAGCCCGAGAAATACGACTTCGCAACCTGCGCCAACTGTAAATAAGTGCCCTTCAATTCTTCAACTTCGCCCAAGCGCTCGCCGTATGGCGGATTGGTGATAATTAAGCCCGCGGGCCAATCAGCATCGCAGCGCAACTGCGCGAGAGTATTGTGCGCAACCCTAACACGGCCGTTAAGGCCCGCTCGTTCGATATTATTATTGGCCGCACGCAGTACCGGCGGATGCTTATCGAAACCCACAATAGGAGGCAGGGATTGATTTGTCGCCGCTTGCAAAGCGCTTTTAGCTTCCTGAAGGTACTGCTCCCATAAGGCCAGATCATGAACTGCCAAGTGCTCAAAAGCCCAGCGGCGCCTAAAAACACCAACCGGAACCGCTAATGCCATCAGCGCCGCTTCAGTCAAGAAAGTTGCCGAACCACACATAGGGTCGAGCAAACTGCCGCCACGCTTAGCAACCTCGGGCCAGCCCATACGCAATAAAATTGCCGCCGCTAAATTTTCCTTTAACGGTGCAGCGCCTTGCTCTTGTCGGTAGCCACGCTGATGCAAGCTACCGCCTGCAAAATCGATGGCTATAGTGACTTCACCACGATTTAAGCGCACGTTAATGCGCACATCTGGGTCTTGCTTATCGACATTTGGGCGCTCAAAGCCCGCCTCCCGCCAATAATCGACAATGGCATCTTTGACCCGCAAGGCGCCAAACTGGGTATTATTGATAGCTCTGTTGGTCCCGCTGAAATCCACCGCAAAACTCGACGAGGCGCGCATCAGTGTTTGCCACTGCACCGCTTTTGCCGTGTCGTATAAGTCGTCGGCGCTATCGATTGTCGCTTTAGTCAGGCTCCATAATACGCGGTTGGCCAAACGCGAATTCAACACTGCTCGATAACCGAAAGCCAAGTCTCCCTCGCAGGCCACACCCGCCACGGTAAGCTTGCAATTCTCCGCGCCCAAGCTCAGCATTTCGTCCAACAGTAAATCTTCGAAGCCCTTGGGGCAGGTTACAAAAAATTGCATATCACTCTCTTTGATCAAAACGGTAATCGAAGCGCAACAAAATGCGTTTCGAGGGAACTAAATTTGCGCTACTAGGTCACCGCTGCCACCCAAACGCCTTATAACCACAACAGCTTAAAAGCGGTCTCATTAGAAAGAAATAGTCGTTCCCTGTTATAAGGATATTTGTTTAACTGAACGTCCGCTGAAGCAGCGGCTCGTTTGTCATATTGGTGCCACTTGGGCGTGTTAGGCCACCCCAGTGGAGCAATAGGATAAACGGATCTTTAACCTTGATGTGAAAAACTGGTACTGGAGTCATCTCTAGGCATGCAATGGCAACACGCTGCTCGGTTAGCTCGCTGAATAATACAGCCTGCTCGCAGGCAACACGAATTTGCCGCATGCGTAGGACGATTGTTTATACGGTAGCTCAACAGCAAGGTGCGACTTAGGCTAACTAAGCGCGCAGTGTAAAGCAGCTATTGTAAAGGCAATTGGCGACAACAGTGATAGCAAAAAACACTCGCGAGGTATCGCCTACTTATGAAAACACAAAAAAGAAGCCAAATTGATCGCGCACTCACCAAAGGTTACCAAGCTGGAGCCTCAGGCAAGTCTTGGAGCAACTGCCCGTTTGAAGCCGGCAGCGCTCGGGAAAGCTGGATGGCAGGCTGGCGTGAAGGCCGCGAAGATAACTGGAATGGTTTCGGACCCGCAGCACAGGCACAGCGCCTAAGTAATATGTGAAGATTCACATAGCGCTTTAAGTGCATTTAATGTTTTCATGCCAATTAAACCCCTCTCGGTAGCGAGAAAAAGATCAGCAAGGCTACGCCCTAGGGTGGTGACTAAAGCCCCCCGCGTTAGCCGAGCTGTTCGCAATTGGCCTTCAAAATTGGCAATGTAGCGTGGCAGATTTTCAATACAGGCAAGACTTGATCCGTGCGTCTGTGACGTATGTTTGCAGAGGTATGACTGCAAAAGCATCTAATTGCAGTTGCAGTTGCAAAAGCATCTGTACAAACACCGATACCGCGGAGAGCCATAGAAATTTGCGAATAGCTTAACGTAATTTGTAGGTGGTTATAGAGCATTTTCATGCCTTAACCCCAAAACCCTGACGCCCAATCACTCTAGCAAGGGGTCAGTACTATGCAAAAGCTCACCAATGACGCTTTTGCAACCACACAAGTTTGTCGTAATGACAACCACTAGGCCTCGGCCTTAAACAGCCACTGCAACGAGTGGCAGCCCCAGAGGTTTATATGGCCCTGGGGCTTTTTATTTTAACCTTTAACCTCAGTCACGAGGCCATTAAGGCTTCGATATCAGCGATGGTTTTTGGCACGCCGTCGGTTAAGACTTCGCAGCCCGATTCAGTAACCACCACGTCATCCTCAATGCGAATGCCAATGCCCCGCCATTTGGCGTCAACGGCGTCGTCATCTGCCGCAACGTAAAGGCCGGGCTCGACGGTCATTGCCATACCAGGCTCAAGGAAGCGCCACTGCCCCATCACTTTGTACGCGCCCACGTCGTGCACATCCATTCCCAGCCAATGCCCGACTCGATGCATGTAAAAGCGCTTGTAGCTGCCTTGTTCGATAAGCGTTTCGACGTCGCCCTCAAGGAGACCAAGCTGAACCAAACCTTCGGTCAACACCTTAACCGACGCATCGTGCGGCTCATTCCATTTTCGTCCCGGCGCAATAGCGTCAAGCGCGGCCTTTTGCGCATCTAACACCAATTGATACAAAGCCGCTTGCGGTTCGGAAAACGTGCCGTTAACGGGAAAGGTTCGAGTAATGTCAGCAGCGTAAAAATCGCGCTCGCAACCGGCATCAATCAACACAAGATCACCGTCGCACAAAGCTTCGGTATTTTCCGTGTAGTGCAGAATACAGGCGTTTTTACCGCCGCCAACGATGGTATTGTAGGCCGCGTGCCTCGCACCCGACATGGCAAACGTGTGCAAAATTTCAGCCTCGAGCTGATACTCGAACATGCCGGGCTTGCAGACTTTCATGGCGCGCACGTGAGCTTTTGCCGCTAGCTCGCAAGATGCACGCATCAACTCGATTTCTCGCTCGCACTTAATAATCCGAAGCTTATGAATATGGGCACTAACGTCACACAGCGCTGTCGGTGCAACGGCACCGGCCCGCGCCTGCCCGCGCACCACCCCGAGCCACCCCATTATGCGCTGGTCAAACTCGTCATTTTGGCCCAGCGGGTAATACACTTGCTCTATACCATCAAATAATTTGGGAAGCCGTTCATCAACAGTGGTTATCGCCGCTGATTCATTGGCGCCATAGTGAGCAAGCGCGCCTTCGGGGCCAGCCATCAAGCCCTCCCAAATTTCTTTTTCTTTATTGCGCTCGCGGCAAAACATCAAAAACTCACCGTCGGCCCGTCCGGGCACTAAAACCAATAGGGCCTGCGGCTCGTCAAAGCCCGATAGGTAGAAAAAATCACTGTCTTGCCGAAAGTGGTGATCCGTATCTCGGCTGCGCGTTTTTTCGAGCGCAGCCGGAATAACCGCAATGCTATTTGGTGCCATCATGGCCATCAGTTTTTGGCGACGCGCAGCAAAGATATCCTGGTTTAAACCCATAGAAAACCTCAACAAATACATGAAATATCAATTGTAAGCCTCAGCGGACAATAGCTAGGCCACCGCCCTTAAGCGCTTGTTAGTGTAGCTGGTCACTGACAAGCGCTGCAGGCTCAACACCAGAGGCGTCGGTGGGAATTTGCTGTGAATGCTGATAAAGGTACATGGCGGCAACGCGCACAAACTCGCACAGTTCGGTATACAGGCTTTCGTTTTCTTCGCTGGCCTCTAGATCAACGTCAATTTGGGCAATTTCCGCCAACGTGGACAGCATATCCTTGCCGTCGTCATCGAGCGCCTTGGCATCACACTCAGACAAGCCAAAGCCCATTAAAAAGCTCTGACACCATTGGCCAAGCGCCTCGGCGCGCAACGAAATGGACACCGCATCATCGGGCAACAAAAGTTTAAATCCGTAGTCGGTATCGGCAATCCCCCGCTGGGCTAAAACGTAATAAGCACCAAGCGCCTCGCGGCTTTCGAGTTCTGCCAAAGGCTCGGGCAGATCCATAAAATCTTCTGCTTGAGTTAGCCACGCGTCTGGCTCAAGAATGGCACCACCGGCCAACAGCCCTGTTACAAAGCCTTGTAAATCAGCAGGACTGGTAATGGCATTTAAGCGAAATAAAAAATCGCTCCAGTGCTCCCACGAATGAATTGCGTCTAAATCGCTCATAATAACCTCTCATTGTGCACCGGATTTACACCAGCAACATGCAAAAGGTTGTTATGCTATCACGACTTCAGCATCGTTGATGCGCCAGTGCGATATGGCAATATACCGCCGGAATCAAATGCGTACATAGGCAGGAATCGCTCTAGGCTATCTTTCTGTATTTCCGCCGCCCTTGGAGGTCATTATGCGTGTGATAAAAAATCGCATTTTTTATCACGACTCCGCGAAACATCACGGATGGCGTTTTTGGCGGTAGGCTAGTACGGTGGAGCATGCCGCCAAAATCGACAATGCTTAGGATTACAGGCGCCCCAACGCAATGTATTTGGCTTTACCCTCCTTTTGAGGTTGCTCGAGGGTAAGCAAATAGCCGTAACGATCAGACAACCAGCAACACACAGCCTCTAGAGGGGGTGAAATTTGCGCGAACCTACACAACACGCCGCAACCGGTTCCGGCGCCGCAACTCGCCCGGCCGCAAACGGCACTGCGACCAAAGGCCAAAGCGGCGACGCCAGCATCAGTGCCTTAGAGGCCAAACTCGATGCTTTAATCGCTTACACACAAAGCCTTGAAAGCGCCAACCGCTCACTGGCTGAACAGTCATCGCTGTGGCAAAAACGCTACCAGACGGCGCTCGATCAGCAGGCCAATACTCGCCAGCGGCTTGAACAACTTCTCGACCACTTAAAAACTTTAGAGACACCCCAGTCGCCATGAATCAACCTCCGTCAAAACCCGCTACCACAACTTCGGGTGGCCAAGCTCAAAAAGTCAAAGTCGATATTTTGAACCGCGAATTTGCCGTTGCTTGTACCCCCAATGAAAAACCAGCGCTGCTAGAAGCGGCCAAAATTCTCGACGGTCGCATTCGAAAACTGCGAAGCCAAGGGGCATCGACAAGCCAGTTTGACCAGCTGCTTGTGGTGGTCGCGCTAAATCTGTGCCACGAATTACACCACCAAATGCCAGCCGACACAGACAACAACGACGCTGCCGACGTGGGCAAAATCAAGCAGCTCATCGACAAAATCGACCACGCACTAAGCGATTAGCCACGAATCAATTCACCACCGCAAGCGTTAGCCTACACTCAATGAGACGATGGTTTGAATGGACGCGATGCATGACTCCGTGGCTAGAACAATATGGGCGTAACCTGGACTCTCTCGGGCAGTTTTCGGCGCAGACTCGGTGGGCGCTCGTTGACGAAAACGCCGACCTCACTCTGCTCGATGCGCTCGCTTCACGCGATCAACAACAATTTTTTCGGCACCTTAAAAAGTTTTTAACCACAGTTGAAGGGTTGCAGGCTATTTATCACATCGGCCAAGACCGCAAGCTACATCACTGCAGTAAAATAGCGCTCGCCCACCCTCGCCTGTTTAAACAGCTACACGTTCTCGAGCTGTGTCGTCCAAAACTCTATTTTAACGCCCTATTCGGCGCCCTTTCGAGCTACGCGATTGCGCAGGCGCTGAAGATGTCAAGCGCAGATATTGAACTGGCCTTTCTGGCGGGCCTTTATCACGATATCGGCTTTTTGTGCTATCCGCTGGCAATCGAGCTCAATCACCCCGACGATACCTACGCCCATGAGCCGTCGCTTCAAGCTCACCCCGCTGTCAGCGCCGGCATGATTCGCCGCTTCTCGAGAACACCCAACACGCTTAGCGATATTGTCAAAAGCCATCACGAGCGCAGCGATGGCACCGGCTACCCCAATCGTCAACACCAAGAAATTCACCCAATCAGCAGCATCGTTGCCATTACCGATATCATTTTGCGCGCCTCTAATGAATACGGCTATTACCCCTGCCACAACCACCAACTGACACGCAGCGTACTGCAACTCCATAACGCCGC
Source organism: Marinagarivorans sp. (assembly GCA_036554385.1). Taxonomy (GTDB): domain Bacteria; phylum Pseudomonadota; class Gammaproteobacteria; order Pseudomonadales; family Cellvibrionaceae; genus Marinagarivorans. Next base: position 14,157 of record DATBNJ010000294.1, read on the forward strand.
GTTCCCGAGCGATATCTGCAATGCGGCAATCGCGCTCACCAAGTTTAAGCCCGATATTACCGAACCGCCCAGTAACCCGCCTTCAGCCGACGAGCTCATTAGCCAAGGGCGCGCCATTACCGACTGCAAAAACGCGCTCGACCGCGCTTTGTATTTAGTATTACAGCACCGCGCAACGCCACAAAACAATGCCCTAAAACAATTGCAGGGCCAGCTGCACCGAGCGTTCCAAGAGGCCGGGATTAATCAACACGAGTACGACGAACGACTTAAGCAACTGGCTCAGCAATACACCCTCGAACTGATCAACCTAAACGTTTTGCAAAATGAAATCTGTCACCAGCTCGGCAGGCTCTATACGGCGCTGCAGGACGCTATGAGCCAAGTCACCGAACACGAAAAGTCTTTAAAACGGCAGGTTCGCGACCTACTAGAGGGCACTGAACTACCTAGGCTGGTAACACCGAGCGCCTAAGCGCAAAGCCCGCACCAAGACGAATTAGGTAGCAACGCAAGCGCTAAACTCGGCGTTTAGATCTTGAATACAGCCGCAACGGCAATGATAACGAGCGCGAGATGCGCAAGTGACTGGACCGAGAAATACTAAACCCGCAAGGTCTAGGCAAGAGACTGGTACCCGCCATTCCAATAGCACAGCGGACCTTGGGGCTCAGTGCTGAGCTTAACGTCGATGATGCGGCCAATTACGACAAGGTGTGTGCCATAAGGCAGCACTTCGGCAACCTCGCACTCAAACACAGCCGGCGCATCCTGTAAAAATGGCGTTGCTGTTAAATCCCAAGCACCTTCGGAAAAGCGCTTTTCCTGCATATCGGGCGTCGCGCAAATATTAGATACCGACTGATGGCCACTACCGAGTAAGTTGGCCGAAAAGCGGGTACCGACTACGTCCAATAAACTCGCCATACGCGCTTTTTGGTTGACGCAAACTAACAACGAGGGCGGCTTATCTGACACAGAGGTCAGTGATGATGCGGTCATCGCATGCGGGTTACCGGCGGCATCACAAGCGGCAATGACCGAAACGCCACTTGCCCACTGTCGCATCCCTAACTTCATTTGCCCCGCCAGCACCTCGGCTTCGGTACTGGGCGGCACTGGGGATGGATCATTCGACATAATTTTACTCTCTCAATTAACAACGGCACGTAAAAACGCACAGCGTTTAGGTGCTCATTTAACGCATGTAAGCCGTCATCATAACGCTGTGCGCAATGTTTTAACACTCGAGGGGGCCTCTGCCCAACAAAAGGTAAGGCGTCGAGGAGCGAGTCGTGGGCTATTCAGGTGAAAACGAAAACGCCAAGCGGCTATTGCGCGCAGCGGCCTGATTCCATTCCCCGGCGCTGGTGGCACTGGTCATCGGCGGATAACTATATCTGGGCGAGTCGAAACCCATCGATGTCATTTCAACCGAGATGCCACCGTCGGTTAACACCGGCGTGCTGTGGAGGTAGTTTAAAAAGCCCACGGAAACGTGATCGTTCAGATTTGTATCGGCCTGACTGGCCGCTAAATACGTGCAATCGTCAAGGCTAGCGCTCGGCTCGGGTAGTACCCACTCGCCGGTTGCGCCTTCAACCACACAGTAGTCGCCCAAATGCACATCAATAAAAACGGTACCGCTGAAATTAGCGGCCTTTAACAGCGCCAACAATTCGCCGAGCATATAGATGCGCTCATCGTTAAGCGCTTTATCACCAAACGGGACTGTCGGGTTTACATTAACAGCCCAGCCCAATGCATCAAGCATCACTCTCCCATCGGCACCCGATTTCGGCGCGCTTTGTTGCGCAATTAAGGTTTCAAACACCTGATCGACAACGGCCCCTTGCTCACCGAGCTTGTCGGCTAATTGCTGAACATTCGTTGCCGCTAATTGTTGTGCCTGCAGGGATTGCAGCGCCTGATACCCCAAAAACACCAGCGCTGCGATCACTGCGGTAACGACCAAGGCCGGCATCAACCGAGCCGGTGCGGGCTGCTCAGCGAGATCACGGGGCTCAGCGCCGTCGGAATCGGCCGGTAAAGCTTTTACCGGCGCCCCCACCTTCGGCGCGGCTTTGTCTTGGATCTCTTTGCTTAAGCGCCGCATCAGGAATTTCGTATTGTCTTCCATTTCTTGGCGCACTTTGGCGATGTGTATCTCGAACAGCTTGCCAACCTGAGCCTGCACCTTGTTTAAGTCTGTGGTTGCCACATAGTCTGCACCCGGCTTATTGCCAGCATCGTCCCCCCACTGCTCCATCGAACTGGTCCTCCTAGCGCCAGTAGCGTCGCGCTGAGGGGAACGCGTATCGGGAGTCCGCTTTGATGCTCGCTCTGAGCTACTGTCGGCACTGGCATCCAATGCCGGTATTCCTAAGCTCGACAACACTTTCTCAATGCTCGAGTGCTGAATCACCTCTTTTGAAATAATATCCAGTGCGCCGAGCGCACGCGCTTGCCCCACATAAACATCGCCTTGCTCAGAGGTGTACATGACAACGGGAATTAACGCGGTA
>DATBNJ010000344.1:0-15463 GCA_036554385.1 Marinagarivorans sp.
GGTTGACCTAGCCTCGCATCTGACTATGCGCCACGAATTCACAATAGGAGGCCCTTATGCAAGCCGCTCCCAATGTGTTAGATACCCTCAATAGCGTACTGACCACCGAACTTACTTCGATTAACCGTTACTTTCTTCACGCCCGCATGTACCGCAACTGGGGGTTTGAAAACCTCAACACGGTTAGCTACAAAAAATCTATTAAAGATATGAAGCAAGCGGACGAGCTGATCGAGCGCATTTTGATGCTCGGCGGTCTGCCCAACCTGCAAAAACTCAGTGCCTTGCAGATTGGCGAGCACACCGAAGAAATGCTCACCTGCGATGAGAAATTTCAAGCCCAGGCGATTCGTCAGCTAAAGGATGCTGTGGCGATCTGTGAGGCCTCGCAAGATTACGTTAGCCGTCATATTCTCAGCGAGATCTTGGAATACGAAGAGGAATACCTCGATTGGCTCGAAACCCAACAACACCTTATCAGCACTACGGGCATTCAGAACTACTTACAGTCTCAAATGGCGGAGGGTGAATAACGATGAAAAGCAATGCTAAAATTATCGACGCCCTCAATGGTTTACTGGCCTACGAACTCGCGGCCATGGATCAGTACTTTATTCACTCCGAAATGTATGCCGATTGGGGTTTGCACAAGCTCTACGAACGTATAGCACATGAGTTCGAGGACGAGAAAGGCCACGCCAAGGCGCTGATTGCCCGCATTTTGTTTTTAGAAGGCAAGCCCGACATGGTGACCCGCGACGGCTTGAATATCGGTAGCGATGTACCGAGCATGCTGCAAAGTGATCTCAACGTAGAGCACGCTGTAGGCAAAGCCCTAAAGGATGCCATTCAATTGTGTGAAGCGGAAAAAGACTTCGTCACCCGCGAAATTCTCCAGCAGCTACTCGATGACACCGAAAAAGATCACGCATTCTGGCTCGAGCAACAACTCGGCTTAATTCAAAAAATTGGCCTGCAGAACTACCTACAGTCGCAAATGTAGATTACGGATGACAAAACACTGCAGAGGCACGCACCTGTGGGCCTCGTCAGTGTTTAAAGCTCACAGCCTCCCAGAAGTCTTTGATTACCTAACAGCTCTCTATAGCTGCGCCGTCCTTTGGAGCGCGCTTGAAACTCACCCTAGTCACTTGCAATACCCCGCAAGCCAACATACTGGCCGGTGACACTGTGGCATGACAGTTAGCGCTGCTGGCTCGATCCATAGCATTTAACCTGCCTAACTCTGGGTTTTGCGGCTTCACTATTTTGGTAGCACGCCACATAGTGCCAATATCGCACACACCATCGCCCGCCAACGCATTCTCAATACCCGCTCATTCAGCTAGAATGGCGCACGAGTTATTGAGTTAACACTAAGAAGGCTCAATACCCTTGGCAAACGAACCCGATGATTCACCTTCGGCAAGTAATGAGGCTTAGATGGAATTGGTATTAACCGTGACGCAGGCGCCGCAAGGCACCCAATCACAAGACCAACAATACGTGCTTACAACCGCGGGCGGCACCATTGGGCGCGCCGAAACCAGCGCTTGCCACTTGCCCTGCCCCGACCGTGTTGTGTCCTCTCAGCATGCCTCTGTGCAGTATCAGGGCGGGCAATTTTACTTGGTTGATACCAGTAAAAATGGCACCGAAGTGAACGGCACTGCCGCGCCAAAACACGGTGATGCACCGCTCGCCCTTAACAATGGCGATATTATCCAGTGTGGTCGATTCCAGCTCTCGGTCGTATTGCGCAGTAGCGATATGGCAGCCTTGCCCAAAGGCCTCGGCACAGCCGACTTCCTCGATAATGCACCGGCCGTTAGCGCGGCACCCAATTTCCCCGCGCCGAACCCACCGGCAGCAGGCGGCGGCTTTGCCACACCAGACGATGTTTTTGCCGATAATCTGGGGCTATCCAGCAGTGCGCAGGAGGACTCTTTAGACGCTTGGCTTGGTGAACCGTCATCCAGTTTTGGTCAGCCCGCAAACAATACACCGGCGGTGGCCAGCCCACCTCTCAGCGCTGGCAGTTCAAGTGGTGGCCTCGCGGGGTGGGGTACTGTAGCCGATAAAAACAAAGGCGATGTATGCCCCATTGAAGCGCTCGACAGCAACCCTGCTGACGATTTTGAGCGCGATATTTTCGGCAACCCCGTCAATGGTGTTGAACCCCAAGCAGACTTGTCAGCCCCGAGCCCTAGTGCCTGGGAAGATGAAGAGTGGTGGAAAGGCGAAAGCGCAAGTAGCCAGGCACCGGCATCTTCGGCTCACGTTTACATCAACCCAATGAGCGAATCTGCGCCGGCTAGCCCCGCACCATCCACGCCAAGGCCTGGCGGCGCTCCGACACCGCCAGCACCCGCGGTGTCGCCCGATGCATTTGCCGCATCACACAATAATATTGATGCCAGCAATATCGACGACATACTTGGCTTTGATGCACCGCCAGCCCATGCGGCACCCGCACCAAATTCAGCTCCGGCAGCAGCTTGGGCAACGCCGCAAGCTGTGCCCCCCCAACCCGAACAAAGCCCCGCGGCGCAACCCGCGCCAGCAACCGCTCACCAGCAGCCCGTGCAAAATCAGCCGTCTGCGGCCAGTAGCAGTGAAGATTTTGGCCGATATTTGGGCGTAAATGCCAAAACACAACTGCCCGAACAGCAGCTGAAAGCGCTGGGTGCCAAGATTATTCGCGATACGGTTAATCGCTTAATGGGCCTAATCAAAGCTCGCGTTAACATCAAAAATGAACTGCGCGTTCAACATACCACTTTGCAAGCACAAGATAACAACCCGCTAAAATTTTCGGTCAATGCCGAGGACGCCCTCAACGCGATGTTTAGCGAAAACCGCAGCACATCATTTATGGCGCCCGATCAAGCCATCAGCGATAGCTTTGATGATTTATCGGACCATCAGATCGCCGTTATGGCCGGTATGCAAGCGGCGTATGACCACATGTTCAAGCAATTTAGCCCGTCAAAACTCGAGTCCTTATTTAATGCCAAGGCAGGTTTGTTGGGCAACAAACGCGCAGCCAACTGGGAAGCCTTTAAAGCGCACTATCAGCGTCTAACCAGCGACCGAGAGGCCAGCTACAATCAGCTTTTCGGCCAAACTTTTGCCAAACAGTATGAACAGCGCCTAGCCGAGCTTAAAAGTCGACGGATCTCACGCAAGGCTCACGACGCGGCAGATTAGCTCTCGCTAAGCTAAAACACGCACGCAAAAAATACTCCTAGCAACGACTAAGTACTTTAATTAGCAATACTAAAAAAAGGCACTACTATGACACCCACACAGCACATCCCACGGTTAACCTTCCGTTTATTTGCAGTATTTTTTATGGGGCTCGCCCTCGCAGCTTGCCAGACGTCTCGCAAAGCATTAGACCTAGAGACCATTGTGACCCTTGACCTATACACCGGAAAAGACGTCAATCCCGATGCCGATAGCCGCCCTTCGCCCGTCGTTGTGCGCGTTTTCAAGCTGACTGACGACCGCCGCTTCAAACGCGCAGACTTTTTAAGCCTGTACGAATCGGCCGATAACCGCCTCGGCGATAACCTACTGGGTGTTGTTACTTTAAAAGAATTAGCGCCAGGCGAAGTTCGCCAAGAAGTGATTAAACTTACCGACGAGGCACGTTTTATCGGTATTATGGCCGAGTTTTCAAATTACACGAATGCGAAACCACTGCTTGCACTGGAAGTGGTACCGCACAGCAATAACAAGTATGAAGTGAGCTTGAGCAAAGCTTCGGTATCTCGCGTCGAGCGTTAAATACCCTTGTTAGCGACACCCGTGCCACGCAGGCAGCCCCTATAGACAACCAGTAAGGACAGACTCGATGTCGTTTGATAATAAAGTGATTTGGTCGGAAGGCATGTTTCTTCGACCACAGCATTTCCAGCAGCAAGACAGGTACCTAGACCAACTGCTTAAAAATGCTATAACGCTCAGCCAAGAAAACTTGTGGGGCATCCAAGACATTGCCATCGACAGCGAATTGCTGCCACTGGGCAAAGTGTCGGTCACTTGTATTCGCGGTGTGTTTTCTGACCAGACGATTATCAACGCGCCCGACTCCCAAAACCTGCCCGACATCTACACCATTCCCGAAAATACCCGCGACACCATCGTATACCTTTGTGTGCCCTTACGCCGCCCAGGTACACAAGATTCCGTCGCCGACAGTGACGAAGCACCGAGCGCGCGTTACCAAATGTTTAACTTTGATGTGCGCGACAACACCTCGACAGCCACTGAGCCCGTGCGCATACAAATTGGAAAATTGCGCACGTGTTTGAAGCTAGGTAGCGACGATCTTAGCGGTTACAGTGCCATTGGCATTGCCAAAATCCAAGAATATACCGCCGGCAATCCCGTAAAATTAGATCCGAGCTATATTCCACCGACCATGCACTGCAGTTCTTCGGTTCAGCTTACTGCTTATCTCGAGGAAATTATCGGCCTGCTAAAACAGCGTGGCGATGCCTTAGGTAGCCGCCTGAGCGATGCGGGGCGCAGTAACTCGTCGGAAATTGCCGACTACTTACTGCTACAAATTATTAATCGTGTGGAGCCCTTCCTAGAGCACTTGCGCACTCGCCATCAATTACACCCGTTGCAACTGTTTGGCGAGTTACTGCAATTAGCCGGCGAGCTGGCAACTTTTTCAAGTAAAACTAAACGGCCCGATCCTACACCGCGCTACCAGCACAACAATTTGCAACAATGCTTTGCCGAGCTATTCCAATCGTTGCGGCAGTCGCTGAGTACGGTACTGGAGCAATCGGCCATTTCGCTAAACCTTACCGAGCGAAAGTACGGCATTCACGTGGCGCCAGTAACCGATCCATCGCTTACGCGCACTGCCAGCTTTGTGCTCGCGGCAAAAGCCAGCATGCCCACCGAAATACTGCGCAGCCGCTTTCCGTCGCAGGCTAAAGTTGCCCCCGTAGAGGCGATTCGCGAACTGATATCGTCACAAACACCGGGGCTGCAGATGCGCGCACTACCCGTTGCGCCTCGGCAAATCCCCTATCACACCGATTTTGTGTATTTTGAGATCGAACGCTTCGGCGATTTATGGCAAAGCATGCAGCGCTCCGGCGGCTTTGCCGTGCACGTGGGTGCAGAATTCCCCGGACTCGAAATGGAATTGTGGGCAATAAGGTACTAAAACATGAGCGACAGTCCTTTTCACAACAATAGCGGCCAAAGTCATACGGTTTTGGTTCCTCGTCCCGGCGCTGCCACGGTTGCGCCCAATGCTGGGGGCGGGCCGCAAACACACGCTCCAGTAACGCCCAATATTGTTACGCCTTCGCACCAGCGCAACGAGAGCCCGCAAGCCGAGGCGCACTCACTGTCATCCGCGGCACTCACTTTGCTATCGTTAATTGCCAATTTGCAAGCTACGCCGCAACACGACAATGTGCCGAACCTGCACAAACACATCACCGAAGAAATCAAGCGCTTCGAGCGTACCGCCAATGCCATAGGCGCGCCGCAAAATACGGTACTGGCTGCCCGCTACCTGTTGTGCTCGGCTCTGGATGAGGTCGTATTAAATACGCCGTGGGGCAGCCAAAGTGGCTGGAGCCAACACTCGCTGCTAAGCCTATTTCACAAAGAAACCTCCGGTGGTGAAAAGTCGTTCATTATTCTGCAAAAAATGCTGGGCTCACCGGGCCAAAATATCGAAATCCTCGAGCTGTTCTTTTATTGCTTAGGCCTCGGCTTTATGGGCAAATACCGCTTTAATCGCAGCGGCCGAGCCGAACTCGAACAGATTCAAGATAACCTCTATGCTACCTTGCGCGCCCATCGCCCCGACTTTGATACCGATTTATCGCCCAACTGGCAAACGGTGAGTAACACCAAGCCAGGCCTCGCCAAATATATCCCCCTGTGGGTTATTTTGTGTCTTGGTCTTGCGATATTAGTGCTCAGTTTTAGCGGCTTCCGATACTGGCTTTACCAGTCTAGCCAACCGGTCAAACAAACCATAGAAACCGAGATGCTCGATAGCCAGACGATTAACACACGGCGATAAAAGCTGAACACCAACGCTCTTTCGCACAGCTTTAGAATGTAAAATCAGGAAGCTACTGCTCGCTATTCACGGATACTTGTATGAAATCGTTTTTCAAATTCATCACCAATAAATGGGTTATTGGCATTATTGGCTTGATTGCCTTTTCGCTATTTATTTGGCTGGTTGGCAACTACGTTAAATTTGGCGAGGACAACGCCAGCCTCAGCAGCACGCACCGCATCATTATTATTGTGGTCGCCTGGATTATCTGGCTAACCTGGATGATCAGCCGCGCATTATTCGAGCGCAGCCAAAACAAAAAGCTTTTTAATAGCATAGAAGAACAAGCCGACGAAGACGGCCCCTCAGCCACCGATGAAAAATCGATAATGGAAGCCGAAGAGCTCAGCGGGCGCTTTCAGGATGCCTTACAAAAGCTGCAAGTTTCTCGCTCGTCTATTTTTGGGAATTCCCGCAGTTTGTACCAATTGCCTTGGTACATTATTATAGGCCCGCCAGGTTCGGGCAAAACCACGGCCTTAATTAACTCGGGCCTTGAGTTTCCCCTGGCCGAAGCCACAGGCGAGCACAAACTGCGTGGCGTGGGCGGCACCCGAAACTGCGATTGGTGGTTTACCAACGACGCCATTTTAATTGATACCGCCGGGCGCTACACAACACAAGACAGCCACAAAGTCGTCGACCAGTCCTCTTGGACCACCTTTCTCGACCTACTCAAAAAGTTTAGAAGCCGCCGCCCGATCAACGGAATACTGTTAACCGTAAGCCTGCAAGACTTGCTACTGAGCACCCCAGAACAACGCCAACTACAGGCCAAAACACTGCGCACGCGTATCGATGAAATCCAAAACCACCTAGGCATTCGCGCGCCCGTTTACATGATGCTAACCAAAGCCGACTTAATTGCCGGCTTTAGCGAGTTTTTTGCCGGTTTATCCAAAACCGAGCGCAATCAAGTTTGGGGCATGACGTTATCGCTAACCGCCGAGCAACCAGCGAGCATGTTCCGCCACGAATTTAGCCTGCTGATAAAGCGCTTAAATCAGCGTGTATTAGGCTTGGTGAATAACGAGAGAATCGTAGCTCGCAAGTCGCGTATTCAGAACTTCCCGCAGCGCATGGCCGAGCTGAGCGACCCATTACACGAATTTATTTACCAAACATTTTCAGCTAACCGATTCGGCACAACGCCGTTACTGCGCGGCGTTTATTTTTCCAGCGGCACCCAAGAAGGCATGCCCATCGACCGAATGATGGCGCACATGAATTCAGCATTTAACGTTAAAACCGCCGAACGCCCGCAAGAAAATACCGGTAAAAGCTTTTTTGTTTACACACTGTTTAAAGAAGTGATTTTTCCAGAGTCCGAGCTGGTAGGTAGCAATATGCGCGTAGAGCGCTTAATCCGCTGGGGACGGCGCGGCGCGATTGCGGCGATTATCACGGCGATTATCGGCTCTATTACCGTATGGACGACCGCCATTGGCCAGAATAAATCACTGCTCAACACCGTTAATGCCGCGGTACAAGAGCACGACAAAGCCGAACCCTTCGCCGACCAAGGCATCGAGCAGCTACTTGCGGCGCTTAATCCCTTGCGCAAAGCCAGTAACGTGTACAACGAAAGCGAGCAATCGTATTTAACCGGCTTGGGCTTATACAGTGTCGGCGTTGATGAAGCCGCCGACAAGCTTTACCAAAGCAAATTGAACTCGCTGTTTTTGCCCTCTTTCGCGAAACAACTGACGCGGGAATTGCGCACTCTCACCGCAGATGATCCGCGCTTATTAAGCACCTTAAAAACCTACTTGATGCTATTTAATCCCGAACATCAAGATAACGAACAAATACTGGGCTTTGCGCAAGATTACGCCATTAGCAACATGGCCGCGACGGATGAGCAACTGCTGCAGTGGCTCGATCACCTCAAGCAGCTGTTGGCACAACCTTTATCATCTAACCTGCGAATGGATGAACTTACCGTTGCCAGCGCTCGGCAAAAGGCGTTGCAAATATCGCCCGCGCTGCGGCTTTACGAAGCCATCAAAACGTCTCCGCAGTTTTCACAGCCCGTCGATTTATACCGGCAAATTGGCGGCGACACCTATCTGCTTTTTGGCATCTCAAATCAGTCGCCACTATTCAAAATGCCGGCGGCATTTATGAAGCCGGGCTTTGAGAAAATTGACCTGTCAATTGATTCGCCATTGGCCGAAAACTACTTTAACCAACAGTGGATTTGGGGCACGGAACAACAAAGTTTGTCGGAAAACGAAAAACTTAATGTGACAGAACAGCTCGAACGCCTGTATTTAACCGACTACGCCACGCAATGGCAAAACCTGATGAGCGGTTTAACCCTAAACGAGGCAAAAAACTTAAATCAGCTTTCAGACCAGCTTTACGAGCTGTCTAACCCCGCCTCGTCGCCGCTCAAGGCCGTTATTGAGCTCACCAGCGATAACACCAAGTTCACCAAAATCATCGACGGCGTAGAGGATGAAAACGTCAAAGTCGGCATGTCGGGCGCAAAACCCAAAGTCAATATTAAACAAGCGGCGCGCGCCGCCAAGTCCAAAGTGGCCGGCGCTTGGAATGATCAACAAGAACGCAACTTGGTCGAAAAACAATTTACTGAAATTCATGCACTCACCGTAAAAAGTGATCGCGCGCCGGCGCCGCTCGATGACTACCTAGCGGTGATTGGCGAGCTCAACGAATACCTGCTCGGCATTAGCGCCAGCCCAGACCCAGACGAAGCCGCATTCAACGCGGTACAAAAACGCTTTATGGGACAGACTGACGACCCCATCCGAAAACTACAACTGAAAGCTAAACACGCGCCACGCCCTCTCAACCAGTGGCTTAATAATTTATCGCGCAACTCGTGGCAATTGCTAGTCGGTTACAGCAAACGCCACCTTAATCGCGCGTGGCAGTATCAAGTGGTACCGGAATGTCAGAAAACCATCGACAACCGTTTCCCCTTCACGCCGACAAGCAGTCTAGACGCCCACGCCATGGCCTTTAATGACTTCTTTGGCAGCAGCGGCTCGCTGCAAATGTTTTTTGACCAGTACCTCACAGACCTTATTGATCAGCGACGCTGGAGCGCGAAATCGGTTGACGGCATCACCTTCCCGATTAGCTCTAGCACATTGCGCCAACTAGAGCGTGTCGCCAGTATTCGACGCGCATTCTTTAGTGCAGGCGATGTCGCGTCGGCACAATTACAGGTCACACCGTCAAAACTTTCGTCGAATGTTCGCCTGTTTACACTAGAGATAGGCGGCACGCCTTTGTCCTACTCGCACGGGCCGCGAACACCGAAAAGCATTGGCTGGACACTCGGCCAAACGACGCGGGCACGAATCTTGTTTGAAGACTTGGACGAAGCTATTCACCAAAGACAATACGACGGTGATTGGGCCTGGTACCGATTAATTGCCGACATGAAAAGTAGCCCTTCAGGTCGTATCGGCGCACGCAAGGTTACATTTACTCAAAATGGTAACTCTGCGACCTATCAGTTTGTGAGTAACAGTGGCGAAGACCCGCTGGATATGACGCTGTTTACCCGCTTTAAGTGCCCAGAGTCGCTGTGAGGACTATCCGTTGAACAATGTATTCGGTTTTTTTGGCAAGGTGCCCGCGCACGGCGATTTTATCGAGCGCGGTTTACCCCAGTCGTTTATCAACAGCATGGATGAATGGCTGCAAGGGGCTATATCGTGCAGCCAAGGCGCTTTGGGTAACGATTGGTTATCCAGCTACTTAACCTGCCCACTGTGGCGGTTTGGCTTTGGCGAAGGCGCGCTCGACGAAAAGCAATGGTTGGGTGTTTTGTGCCCCAGCGTCGATACGGTTGGACGTTACTTTCCACTGGTGATTGCAACGCAACTTAAACACGGCAATATTTTTGCAGCCTTTCAAAAAAATAGCGCGTGGTTTGACGCGGTTGAAAACTTGGCATTATCGGTGTTGGAAAACGGCCTGCCGGCGGATGAAATTGAATCCCAGTTGGCGACGATTCCCGCCGTAGAGCAAGAAGATAATCGCCCCAGCAAAATCGAGCAATATGGCTGGCTTGTACACGGCACTAGCGCCGAAGCCTATGGCCATTTGCTCAGCGCAAGCCATACCCAGTCGGCGGTAAGTTTATGGGAAAGCCGCGGCGGCGAATCCCAAGGGCCCACGACATTTGTGGCCAAAAGCATGCCACCGGCACACTATTACACCTTATTTTTAACCGGTCGTTGGCAACTGCACGAGCATACCTTCTGATGTAAGCCATCGCCCGCATCGAATAAGGACTTTGTCTGCTTGTGGCGCGAATAACACATGCCTTATTATGCCGCGCAGTTTCATAGTAAAAGCCCTGCGCGGGCAATGGCTCTGCTTTAAAACGCGCCACACCAAGCCATGTTAAAAATTGATTTGCCACAACGACTTAAAAAGGAGCAGCACTGTGCCGCTTGATTACATTATCAATCTCGACCAATTGCTGGCGCCCATCTCAGATGAGCAACCGCACGGCACAGATATTCGCGAGGACCGCTCTCCAACATCGAGCTTTTATCGAATTAAAGATGCGCGCAACGAAGGCCGCTCTGCCGAGCGCGCCGCCATCTTAGACCCCAACGTGGACACTGTAAGCCCGTGGCAAACGGTGCTAAGCGAAGCCGAGACCATTCTGTCCACCCAAAGCAAAGACATTGAAGTAACCTGCTGGTTTATCGAGGGCATGATTCGTCTGTACGGCTTTGCCGGTTTCCGTGATGGCGTTGTATTGTTGGATAAACTGGTTGATCAATACTGGGACAACCTTTACCCTGAGCCTGACGAAGACGGCATTGAAACCAAAGTGATACCCATTACCGGCCTTAATGGCGAAAGCGGTGAAGGCACGTTGTTAACGCCGATGCGCAATGCTTTGATGTGCGACCCCTACTCCGACTCGCCCTTCACATTTTGGGAATACCAACAAGCGCACGCAGCGGACAATATCCCGGAGGCCAAAGCCAAGGCCAGTCGCATCGACGAGTTAGGCTATAGCCTCAGCTCCATTCAAAACGCTATTATGCGGGGCGACGGCCAGTACTTTACACAATTGCTGGCAACCCTCGAAGAAGCGCAAGCGGCCTTCAAGCACTTAAGCGATAGCCTGCGCAGCCATTGTGGGCACGACACACCACCGAGCAGTAATATTAGTAACTTGCTCGACGAAATTATCCGCACCGCAAAATTTATTTTTAAGGATAAACTCGTCGTCTCACAAGCCCCTGCAGAAGAGGTTACTACCGATGCCGCACCGAGCGATGCACTGCAAACTGCCCCCGTTCAAAATGGGCAAGTCGTTAGTACCGTGACCGTTCGCGAAGGCGCTATCGTCGATCGCGAAGATGCCCTTAAACGCTTGGCGGATGTGGCAGAATACTTTCGCCGCTACGAACCCCATACACCGATTGGCCCAGGGATCGAGCGCATTATCAAATGGGGCCGCATGACGGTATCGGAATTGATGCTGGAATTGCTACCCGACGACCAAGCCAAAGGCATTTACTCACAGCTGACCGGCGTCATGCTCGACGGGTCGGACACTCAAGGTTACGTCGCTCCGCCACCGGCACCCAAAGCCAAGGCGGAGCCAGCACCGGCGCCTGCTGCTAAACCAGAAGGCGCCGCCGAACCAGCTAAAGCCGAGAAATCGACGGGCTGGTAAAACAAGTGTTTTATTAGGCAAAACACAAATGCTGACGCACGTGGTAATATGTGCCGTCATGCCTTATCTGAATTCTAGGTTTTTATAAACGCAACGTGCGCTTTCGCGCAGAAAAGGAGACTCAAATGTCTGAAAGCATTCACAACAAACTTAAGCGCGTACGCAAACCGCGTGTACACATTACCTATGATGTTGAAGCTAGCGGCGGAAGCGCCGAAAGGGAGCTTCCTTTCGTAGCAGGTGTTATGGGCGACTACTCCGGTGATAACGCCGCCATTCGCAAGCCCTTGAAAGAGCGCAAGTTCGCCCAAATCGACAGCGAAAACTTCAATGATGTGATGAGCAAGGTCAACCCCAAGCTCGAGCTTCAAGTGGAAAACACCTTGGCCGGCGATGGCAGCAAAATGGCCGTCGACCTCGACTTCAAAGAAATGAACGACTTCTCACCTGAAGCGATTGTTGATCAAGTCGAGCCGCTAAAAAACTTATTGGCAGCGCGCAACAAATTGCGTGATTTGCTCAGCAAAGCGGATCGTTCAGAAGATTTGGAGCGTGTATTGGAAGAGATTCTTCAAAATACCGACAATGTTGCAAACCTTTCCAAAGAACTTGGACTCGATAAAAAAGACGGGGAAGCTGAATAATGAGTAACGATGCCCTAGAAACCAGCACAGAAGCGAGTGCAGAAGCCGCCGAAGGCGCGTCGGCCAGCCTGTTAGAGCAGGCCATCAGCGCCACCCGGCAAACGGCGCCCGATGAAACGCAAGACTTAATCGCCAACCTCACAGCGCAAGCGCTACAAGGAACGGTCACTTGGGACCGCAGCTTAACCAACACGATCAACCAAGCCATTAGGGCGATTGATCAAGCCATGTCTAAGCAGCTGAGTGCCATTTTACACCAAGAAAAGTTCCAAAAGCTCGAAGGCTCGTGGCGCGGCTTACACCACTTGGTCAGTAACTCGGAAACCGGCAAGTCTTTAAAGATTCGCATGCTGAATGTGAGCAAAAAAGAGCTGTCTCGCGACCTTGAAAAAGCCGTTGAGTTTGACCAAAGCCAAACCTTTAAGCGCATTTACGAAGACGAATTCGGCACTGCCGGTGGTGAGCCCTTCTCCACCCTGATTGGTGACTTTGAATTTGGCAACAACCCAATGGACATCGACTTGCTGACCAACATGTCACACGTTGCCGCCGCTGGTTTCTGCCCGTTCATCACCGCGGCCGGCTCGGAAATGTTCGGTTTTGACGAATTCCCCGAACTAACTAAGCCGCGCGACCTTGCCAGTGCTTTCGAATCGCAAGAGTATATTAAGTGGCGTAGTTTCCGCGCCAGCGAGGACTCGCGCTTTGTATCACTCGTGATGCCCCGGGTATTAGCGCGCACACCGTATGGCGCCAACACCAATGCGATCGAAGCGTTCAACTTTGAAGAGTTTGAAGTCGACGCATCTGGCATGTCAAAACCCGCCAAGCACAATGAATACTGCTGGTCTAACGCCGCTTACGTTATGGGCACGACCTTGACTCACGCATTCTCTGAAACCGCATGGTGTACTGCCATTCGTGGTGCCGAAGGTGGTGGTAAGGTTGAAGGTTTGCCGACTCACCTCTTTAAGAGCGATGACGGCGACGTCGATCAAAAATGTCCGACCGAAATTGGCATTACCGATCGCCGTGAAGCCGAACTCTCTGACTTAGGCTTTTTGCCCTTGTGTCACTACAAAAATACCGATTACTCAGTATTTTTCGGCTCACAAACAGCACACCAGCCAAAAGTATATGGCGACCCCAATGCGACAGCAAACGCGAATATTTCTGCGCGCTTGCCTTACATTATGGCGACCTCGCGTATTGCGCACTACCTCAAAGTAATGGCGCGCGACAAAGTTGGCTCGTTTATGCAAGCCAGTGAATGCGAGCGTTGGTTGAATAAGTGGATTTCTCAATACACAAACCCCAACCCCGACGCTAGTGCCGACATGAAGATCAAATACCCGCTACAAGAAGCGCGTGTTGAAGTTAAGGAAATTCCTGGGCAGCCCGGTGCATACAACGCCGTTGCATACCTCAAGCCTTGGTTACAAATGGAAGAGCTTACCGCGTCTATGCGCTTAGTGGCCAACATTCCAGCCAAGAGCTAAGTCAAAGAGAAGTAGCGCACACGCGCTACTTCTCTTTCTTTCTCGCCACTTTTTACGCCTATCTAAAAGCTGAGCACTTGCGTTATTAATGGATGCTAAATGTGCTTTTGGCCAATACTAGGCGCAAAAATCAAACGCCATTATTCGTTATGATGCCTTCAAGCCAAGACAACCCTGCCATCGATGACGCCGTTAGCAACACCACAACCATCGACAGTACGCCCTCTCATAACGAATCGATTATTAGTTACAACGCCCTTTTTACCACTGCCGACAAGGCAGATGCCTCCAGCTTGACGATTGAGCACTTGGTCGACGCCGAATCGGACCGAGACGCCTTGAGCATGTGGGTAAAGCTATGTGGGCTTAAACAGAAAACCACCTCGCTAAACTTTCTGCTTACCGAACAAATCGCCGAAATCGACGAGCTTATCAACGAGCAAGTCAACGCGATTATGCACCACAAGCGCTTCCAAAAAATGGAAAGCCGCTGGCTAGGCCTTTGGCATTTGGTCGATGAATCTAGCCACGCAAAAAACATTAAAATTAAATTGCTGGACGTTAGCTGGCGCGAACTATGCCGCGACATTCAACGCGCGTCCGACTTCGAAAACACGCGCTTATTCCACCTGATTTACAATCAGGAATTTGGCATGGCCGGCGGCGAGCCCTACAGCATTTTGGTGGGCGATTATGCCGTTGCGCACAAACCCACAAAAAGCACGCCGCACGATGACGTTTATACGCTGCAAATCATGTCGCACATTGCTGCCGCTGCTTTTGCACCTTTTATATGCAGTGCCGCGCCTGAGCTATTTGGCATCGATTCGTTTGAAGACTTAAACCCGCAAATCGAGTTTCGGCAAGTTTTTTCACATCCAGAGTACATTCGCTGGAACAGTCTGCGCGAACAGGAAGACTCGCGCTTTATTGCCCTGACCTTACCGTCTGTTTTAATGCGAGAACCCCTAAATATAAACTTCTCTGCTTGGGGTAATTTTCGGTTTCAAGAACAGTGTGGGCATACCAGTAACGAGAAGTACCTGTGGGGCAATGGCTCGTTTGCCTTTGCCACGGTGTTAATTCGCGAATTTTCCGACGTGGGCTGGTTTTCTCATATCCGCGGCGTACCCCGAGACCACGCCGGCGGCGGTTTGCTCACCAGCTTCGCCGCACCCTATCACAGGGTAGACTCAACACCGACGCGCACCAAAAGTGTTACCCCAACAATATTAACCGACACCATGGAGCGGCAATTATCCGAGCTGGGCTTTATTACGCTATCGCAAGGGTACGACTCTGAATACGCTGCTTTTACCAACTGCCCTTCGATTCAAAAACCACACAATTACGGCAATAAATCAGCCAATGCCAACGCGCGCATCAGTAGCATGCTGCAACATATTTTATGCGGGTCTCGATTTGCCCAGTACGTCAAAGTCATTATTCGTGAAAAGGTGGGTTCGTTTAATAGTGCTGAAGACTGCGAGCGCACACTGCAAAAATGGTTTGACCAATACACCTC
>DATBNJ010000028.1:0-1727 GCA_036554385.1 Marinagarivorans sp.
TAAATCGGCGAGCCGCTCTTTGAGTTGCCGGTTCTCCCGCTCTAGTTCGTCTATGGCTTCTTGTTTTCCCCGAGCAAAAAACATGGTGTGTGTCTCCAGTGGTGCCACTTACGTTGGCCGTCATCATTAGTCAATCAAGTCGCACAGCGCACCCGATTTGAACCTGTCCTACAATAACTATAGATCGTTTGGTGCACTTCGCTACGTTTATTGTAAGAGAGCGTTATAGACTAAAGCCCTTGATCGTGAGCTCTGATATAATCGCCGCTTTTATCGCTTTAGTTTGTTAATACTCATGAATGTAAAAGAATACATGGCGACTGTCGGGTGCAACGCACGAAGCGCCGCCAAAGCCGTTGCCAAAGCCAGTACCGAACAAAAAAATGCGGCCTTGTACGCGATCGCAGCACAATTGAACGCCAATCGCGGCACCCTGTTGGCACAAAACGCCCTTGATATGGACGCCGGTAAAGCCAACGGGCTCGACTCGGCGCTACTCGATCGCCTCGAGCTAACGCCAGAGCGCATTGACGGCATGATTGAGGGCCTTAATCAAGTTGCAGGGCTCGCCGACCCTTGTGGTGAAATTACTGATATGAATTACCGCCCGAGCGGTATTCAATTGGGCAAAATGCGTGTGCCTTTGGGGGTCGTCGGCATCATATACGAGTCGCGTCCCAACGTAACGATCGACGCCGCAAGCCTGTGCTTAAAGTCGGGTAACGCGGCAATATTGCGCGGAGGCAGCGAGGCAATTCACTCCAATAAAGCCATCGCCGAGGCAATAAAAGCCGGTTTGACAAGCAGTGGGCTGCCTGAAACCTGTGTTCAGGTGATTGAAACGACGGACCGCGCGGCGGTGGGGGAGTTAATCACCAGTAGCGCCTATGTTGATGTTATTGTGCCGCGCGGTGGTAAAGGCCTGATCGAGCGCATATCCCGCGAGGCTACGGTGCCCGTAATCAAGCATTTAGACGGGATTTGCCACGTTTATATTGATGATGATGCCGACCTCGAAAAAGCGCACAAGATCGCACTCAATGCTAAAACTCACCGCTACGGGGTTTGCAATGCGATGGAAACCTTGCTTGTCTCGCGAGCGATGGCTAGTGCTGTATTGCCACGGTTGGCCGAAGCGTTGGCGGCTAAAGGCGTAGAGCTACGTGGCTGTAGTGATACTCGCAGTATCATTGCCTGCAATCCAGCCACCGAAGACGATTGGAATACCGAGTATTTAGCCCCCGTGCTGTCAATTAAGGTGGTTGCCGGCGTGGACGAGGCGATTGATCACATTAGCCGATACAGCTCAGCGCATACGGAATCAATTGTGACCGAAAACTACACTAGGGCGCGCAAATTTCTGCGCGAGGTGGATTCGAGTTCGGTCATGATCAATGCCTCAACGCGCTTTGCCGACGGCTTTGAGTACGGTTTGGGCGCTGAAATAGGCATTTCAACCGATAAGATCCACGCGCGAGGGCCCGTGGGCCTAGAAGGCTTAACCTCGCAGAAATGGATTGTTTTTGGCGACGGCCATATTCGACAGTAACCACGGCAAAAGGCGATTACAATTTCTACTCCCGCGCCCACTGGGCCACAGGTATATTTTGGTGGCACATTCGACCCGATCCACCGCGGCCACCTGAAAACTGCAGTCGCTGCGGCTCGGGAGTTGCGCGCAGGGCGCTTAAGCTTTGTACCTTGCCATATCACGCCCCATAAGAATA
>DATBNJ010000065.1:0-23866 GCA_036554385.1 Marinagarivorans sp.
GTGCGGTTAGCGTAAATGAAGTCATTTGCCATTTTCATTATCAAGTTCGTTTATAAACGTTTCGTAGGAGTACTCCGCAACGCCACTGGCCTCGCCATCTGCAAGCATTTGTCGTAGTACTGCGAGCTTACTTTCGTTGTCCTCAAGCGCTCTCAGGCCGGCGCGTATAACCTCACTTGCAGAGCTGTAGCGGCCGGTTTCAATCTGGTGAGCTATAAACCCGTCAAAGTGTTCACCGAGGGTCATACTAGTGTTTTTAGCCATTCTGGATCTCCAAAATACCAAGATGTACCCAATTATGGTATAAGGCGCATAGCAAAGCAATATACTCGAAGCCAAAAGCGCCGCGGCTTTGTGTTCCGCTTCGCTTATAACACAAAGCCCCGTCCCTGTTTCTGCAATATGCGTGGTCTCTGCGGCGTTAACATCAAGCTCGAAATGCTCACTCCCGGCAAAGGGCATCAGTTCAGCCAAAGCTCGATCAGTTTCGGCAGGTGATTCCACCGGAGTGGCAGGCTTAATACTCACGAGCTTTGGTAAGATGAGCTAGTTTTGGAGAACACATGGACAGGGGGGATTAAACTGTTCCTGAACAGTGAGATCGTCGGGAGGGACACTACTTTTATCCGGCTTGATAAAGCATCATCTGCCATAGCAAGGCGGTTGCTAATAGATGGAGCACATTTTGATTCAGCCCGTTTCGAGCTTGACTTAGGATTGTAGAAATAACTATGAGTACAAAAGGTTCATGCCTCTGTGGGGAGGTGCGTTTCGAAATAGAAGGTGCATTCGAAAGTTTTTATCTGTGTCATTGCGAATATTGTCGTAAAGACACCGGCTCAGCTCACGCTTCAAATTTGTTTTCGACAAAAGCCAGTCTAAATTGGTTGTCTGGTCTGGATATGATTAAGATCTATAACGTACCTGGTACGAGGCACGTCAAAAGCTTTTGTACGAGTTGTGGCTCAGCTCTGCCAAATACACAGATGGATGGCGGCCTAATAGTTGTTCCTGCCGGGAGCTTGGATGATAAGATCGCGGTTAAGCCGAGCGCACATATATTTGTATCCAGTAAAGCGGATTGGGATGAAGGTTTAGAAAATGTCCCGAAAATAGAAGGGCTTCCTGATTTTATAGAGTGACTGTCATGATTTTTACGGTGATCACCTGACAGCATCCCAAATGCTACGCATTATTGCGATGAGACAATAGGGCGCTTCTAAAAATAGTAATTTTTTTTGTGAGAGCAAGGAAGTACCGCCCGGAGAACCGCAGTTTACGTGGGGTAAATGAGGATTCGAGGACGGAACTGACGCCGCTATCGCGTAAAAAGTGCATTTTTAGAGGTGCCCAATAGCCGCCTACCGTTTTTTCGATTCACGAAGGGTAGAAAAAGGCAGGCTCATACAAACGACTGGCACAAGTAAATTCTGGGGGGAGTACTACTGCGTACCTATCGGTTTTGGGTTCAATTTGCATGCGCTATTAACAAATAAAAGCGAACCCGGTATAAGCCTGCCGAAACGCTCGAGGGGCGCCCTCAGTGCAAAGTTAATCAAATAACCGGTAAAAGGCTTCAATTTTTGACAAAAAAATTATAACAAGTGTGCTTTTGGTATGTTTGGGGCCATTATCGAGGTTTCTGGTGCCTCGATAATGGCCCTCGCCACCGCTAACTGCGCATCAGGTTAGGTAATACCCCGCCGCATACGCTCTCTAAACCAAAAGTATTCACATCTCTAAAACCCATGGCCTGAGCAATACTGATGTAAACATCGTTATGGGCTTTGGTATTGCCTGAGTAATCAAGCTTGCGCCCGGTGGCAAATGCGCCACCTAAGTTACCCGCTAAGGTATAGGGGATATTACGGCGCCCGTGCTGCCCTTCATCCGAGTGCTCTGAAGTCCACACCAGTAGTGTGTTATCCAGCATAGTGCCATCCCCTTCTGGGATAGAGGCCAAGCGCTCTACAAAGTACGCAAAGCGGTCGCCATACCACTCGCCGACTAGCCTGCGCTGGCCAGCATTGGCGGTGTAATTGTCATGGGTAATATCGTGGTGGCCGTCGAATACGCCTTTTGATGGGAAGGTCTGACCACTCGCGCCATTGCTCCATTGCAAGGTGGCAACTCGCGTTTGGTCGCACGCAAAGGCATGGGCAATAATATCCATCATGCTTTCGCCTTTTTTGCGGTAGGTATCTTCCTGGGTCGCACCACTGGTGCTGAAAGGGGGCACTGAGCAGCTCGCACCGGTGGTGGTTTGCTCGAAGTCCATGCGCCGCTCGATTTCGCGAACACCTTCTAAATGGGCCTCAATCTTATGACGATCTTCCATTGCGACCTTGTTCATCACCAAATCCAGTTCGTCTTTGACGAAGTCGATCATGCTCTTTTTACTAGCTAGGGCATTTAGGGCCGCTTGATCGACCACTTGTGACTCACCTGGGGTGATCCCATCAAATACGCGGCCGTGCAAATTGGCGACGTTGTTTTCAGGGAAGATAGCATTACGCGGCGAGCTCCAGACTTTTTGCCAGGCAAAAAAACCGGTATCAACGCCGACGACCAAGCTCGAAAACTTGGTTTTGGTATCGTTATTTTGCTGTAGCCTGCCGCCAAGGTATTGGTCAATGGATGTACCACTCGACAACCAACCACCCGACACCGCAGGGTTAGAGCCATCCATAGGGTCAATCGATAGCGCGCCGGTGAGCAGCTGGTTGACCGTTGGCGGGTGGTCATTGGGGGTTGGCACGGCGTAATAGGTTTTCATGTCAATGCCGTGTAAATAGGTAATGTGCGATTTATAGGGCTCCAGCGGCCGTAAAATCGACTGGAATTGAAAGTTCGTCCCCGAGCCTGTCGGCACCACCTCTTTGGCGATGCCGTTCGGCGTCATAATAAAGCACACCCTTTTAGGGATACCGGTGGTCTGTGCCTCGGTATGAAACACTGGGATGAAAGGCGACGCCGCTGACAAACCCAAAGCTTTAATGAGGTGGCGTCTTGAGTAGTTTTTATAAATCGATTTTTTAATATTCATTGCTACGCCCTTATTTCGACTGTACACGACGGTGACGGAACGCGTCGGTTTGGGTGATCGAGATCATGATGTCTTGAATAGTGCCGCCTTGCTGGTCAGCAAATTCAATAGCCCTCGCTAGTGAGCAAGAATCCGAATGGGTCGGGTTGCGGCCGGTTGCAAAGCGGAACCACTGGTAGGAGTAGCACGCTTTAGTATCGACACTCGAGGCCAGTAAACCCTGCAGTTGGTTGGCACCTTCAAACTGCTGGTTGATATCCGTGGTCGCAAAGATTTCGCCCGAATCGTCAATCGGCCAGAAGTTACCGTGATCTTCCACTTCGTCTTGCCAGTGGCCAAGCAGGTCGTAATGGTCGAAGGCAAAGCCCAGTGGATCCATTAATTTATGGCAGCCACCACAGCTGGGGTTGGTCACGTGTATATTCCAACGTTCGCGGGGCGAATCACTGCCGTCGCCTTCAGGCACCTCAGGCACACCGGCAGGCGGCGGCGGAATCACCCCACACAACACCTCTTGGCGAATAAACTTACCGCGCCCAGAAGGCGGTGTGTTGCTATGCAAAAACGCACCGCGCGTTAAGATGCCGCCACGTTTTTGGGCATCTAGCGCGTACTTGTCAAAGCCATCATCAAAGCTTGCCAGCGGCTCGCCAGTCACCCCGTAAAGTGCTTTACCCGCCTCATTTAAGAAGCCGTAGTTGACCGAATATAAATCTTGCATCGTGCCATTATCGGTAAAGATCGCTTCATTCACCGTGCGGGTTAAGTCTTCGATACCTGCCACTTTGGCAGCGCGATTATCATCGGCTGGGTCTGGATCGTGGGCTTTCATCCATTCTTTGTGGAAGATGCCAACAGCCACTTTCGCTTTAGGGTCCGCTAGCATGCGCTCGGCCTGCTCTTTAATTTGCGCCGGCGTACTGAGCTGGTAATTGGCCGCGGCAGCAAATAGCTCGTTGTCGGGGATGCTACGCCACAAGAATGAGGCAAGCCTTGCAGCAATTTCATATTGCGACAGCGCCACCACATCGCCCCCAACGGGGTTGGCCATATCTAACTCCATTTGATACAAAAAATGCGGCGATGATAAGAACGCTTGTAAGAGGTAACGCAGCCCTTCATCAACGCTGTTATTTAAGGTTTTCGCCTCTGTGTACACCGCTTTCAGGCGCGTTTTTTCATCGCTGGTGAGCGGGCGACGGTAGAACTTGATGCCCACCTCATCGATCAGCTTGTCGGCGCAGGCATCGTTGCGGGCATCGCATTGCAGCCAGCTGCCTAAGTAAGTCACAGCATTAACCGTCAGCCTTTCAGCCACTTCAAGGTACTGCTCGACTTGCAGCTCCGAGGCGGCCGCCGCCGAGTTGATAAAGAAGTTACCCACCGCGCCATCAAGGCCAAAACCGGTCGTGTAATTATTTTGCGCGTTGAAAATATCGCGCAGCGCGTGCTGGTATTGAGTGCGACTTAGGCGAATCAGCCCGCCGAAACCGGCATCAGTGCCATTGCTACAAGCCTCGATATCACCGGCAATAGGTACTGGCTTGACCACTTCCACATCGGGAATACCGTTAAAACCCGCAAAGTTTTCGAAGATGTAGTTAGCAAACTCCGACGCACATTCACCGCGACAGGTTTGCGCATACTCGTAGGGCATCCTAGCTTCAATATAATCAGTGAGTACACTTAAGCTTGAACAAGCTTCACAATCCGACTTCACTAGCGCGCCACCGAAGGTTACGAGCTCACCTTGTGGCGTACCGTGGCAACCTTGGCAATGGGTCACATATTTATCAGCCACAGTCGGGATGCGGTAAATCACAATCCCTGATGCCGTCGCATTATCGTTTACGGTAATGAAATCAAGATTCAAAATGCCATCGTTCACATCGACCACAAAGCGGTTGGTGATATGAGCGATGTCTTTGCCGCCAGTGGTGGCGAAAAGGTCGAAGTTATCGAGAAAGCGTATGCCTTCGGCTTCGAAGTGGAACAGGCGCTGCCCGGCGCTTTCGTTAAATAGCTCATTCAGCCACAGCTCCACAAGGTACTGACCATTATTCAATGGAATTTCGTAGCTAAAGTCGCCATAGCGCTCTGATGAAAACAGCGCATCGTCTTGGGTGTTTTGGACGGCGTGCTCTGTGGCATTCGTTGCGGTACCGCCGGTTACGAACTGATCGCTTTCGAACAAAATGTTAGCAGTGGTACTTTCATAACCCATCTCGCTACCGACGTTAATGGCTTTCACCACTACGGGCTGCTCGGGCATTGCCGGTACCGGCTCGTCATCGACCATCACTTCAATATCGTGAATAAAGGTCAAGTAGGCAGCGATCTTGATAGCGCAGTCATCGGTGCAGTCGGCAGGCGCGCCCAGCGGCGCTTTTGGCATGGTCGCCACGGTAATCGCATTGAAACTGCCATCGCGTACCGCAGGGCGCAAATCTTTCAGGCCGCCATCGCCGAGCTCGCTATGACAGGCAGCACACTGTACATCAAAGAGATCTTTACCCTGCTGCTCGATTTCACTGAGCTCGGTACGCGGCGCAGGGCAGCCACCGTGTTCGGCTACGCCCGCTTCGGTGGGGCAGCGATCATGGATATCAGGCACCCCGTCGTTATCGGTGTCTTGCTCACTGGTAGTGGAAGATGCTTGTGCAGATGATAGCTCGGAGGAGGTAGCTTCAGAAGACACGCCTTGTGCAGACGAGCTCTGTGCAGATGATGATTGCTGATCTTCTGGTGTCGCCATGCAGCCAGCAAACATTGCTATTAGCGCATAGAACAGCCACAGCTTGGCATAGGTCGGTATTTTTATCATGATTGGTTCTCACCCTTTGTTGAAGTTTGGCGGCCGTACTACTCTTCAAAACCGCGGTCCTCACAGTGCGTTTACTCGCCATGGTAAGATAGCCGTTCGATATTTGAATTAATTTGAAGTGCTTATCTAAATCGCCAAATACATACATATTTTGTATTTTTTTATCACAAAATTGTATTTTTTTAACCCAAGATCCGGATTGACAATCTGTAAGTCACACACAAATTGGGACTTTAAGGCATAATTTGAGACGCCTACCGCCCCTGTAATAGGATAGGTCTAAACTCCAATCCCCTCGCAAGCTATCGAACTACGCTTGACGTATATAGCGCCTCATTACTGTCAACAATAAAAAAGAACAACAAAACAACAAAAAGGACAGGCGCTCCCAAAAAACCTTAGGTCAACAGGTCGAGTGAGGAGTACACGATGTGATGTATTTAAGGCCGCGCCTATCGCCCCAAAAGTTACTCTTCTGCCCAGCAAGGTTAGCTTCGCCAAAGAAGGGCCCAGCAAGTCACTTGGTCGCCGCCCAAAGCACGAAGCCGCGAGGAGGGCTATCCGGCGATTTGGAGGGTATTGGGCTTCACCGAGTCATCACAAAGCTGAACAAAACTCCTGCCATTTAGCGCCGGCGTGACTCTGATCCTATTGCCCCCAGCTTCGCGCAGCATCCCGTGACCGCTGAGCTATGCTTTACTGTAGGTGTGGCAGGCGCATCCTGTCATTAGCTTCTTTTCAAAGACGTAAAGGTCACTGGGTATTGATGCATCCGAAATGCGCTGCAATAACTTCGAGCAATGACTTCTCGCAACAGAGCCTGTGGTGGTAGGGACTGTGGCGACTTTGCTTCAGGCTTTAATTGCGAAACGCGGCTCGGTACTCGGGTTGCGCGCCTGCACAGTTACTGGGTTGTTGTGGTGGGTTTTGACGCTCACCGCGGGCGCCGCGCAAGCCATAAGCGAGCCCAACGCCCAGCAACTGCTGGACAATATGCGTTTCCAGCGTTTGCTAACCGGTGAAGACGAAAACCAAAAGGGCGGCATCGGCGTGGTGTTTGCCATTGTGCAGGATGATACCGGCTTTCTCTGGTTTGGCGGTGACTCCGGGCTTGCCCGTTACGATGCTCACACGTTTAAGTTTTATAGCGCCGATGCTAAAAACCCGCGTGCCCTTGCCAGTATCTGGGTGAGCGACATGCGGGTGGATCACGATGGCGTGCTGTGGCTTGCCACTGGCGGCGGCCTCAGTCGCTACAACCGCGAAACTGATGACTTCACTACCGTGCGGGCCCAGGGCGGCGCGGGCCTGAACTTGCTGTCGGATTTGGTGGCCGCACTGGAGGTGGACAGCCGCAATAACCTTTATATTGGCACCGCCGGCGGATTGACGGTCTTCAACCCCGAGCGCAGCGCTGCACGCCACTACACCTTTGCTGCCAACGACCCTCAAAGTCTCGGCGAAGGTGGCGTTTCTACCTTGTTTGTGGACTCCGAAGACCGTTTGTGGCTGGGCATGGCTGGCGGCGGCCTTAGCCGATTTGACCCAGCCACCCAAACGTTTGTGCATTGGCGTAACGACCCGGCCGATCCTAGCTCTTTGATGCACAACCACGTAGACCGTATCGCCCAGGACGATAAGGGCCGAATCTGGGTTGCCACCCGAGGCTACGGCCTAGCGAGGCTGCTGGAGGATGGCCGCAGTTTTAAGGTTTACCGCCATGATCCCGACGACCCCCGCACGATCGGCAGTGACATCATTAGCGATATCCACTCGGATCGGCGCGGCAATTTGTGGATCGCCACCGATCACGGCGGTTTGGCACTTTATAATGAGCAAAGTGACGCATTCTTTCACCTGCGCCACCACGTTTACGACCGCACCACCCTCCACTCCGATCAGCTGCGTCGCATTTACGAAGACCACGACGGCAATTTATGGGTAGGCGCGGTACCCACCGGCGTCAGCTTCTATGATGCCGCCAAAGCCCGGTTTCGCACCTTGACCCATCAGCCGGATAATCCTAATAGTCTCGATCACAATGGCGTGCTCTCATTGTTGCAGGACCGCGACGGCATCATATGGATTGGTACGGAAAAAGGCCTGAACGCTTACAATCGGCACACCGGTCAGTTCACCCGCTACCAGCCCAACCCTAAAGACCCAGACAGCCTGCGCTTTGGTGCCATTACTGCGCTGGCGGAAGACAAGGATGGTTCGCTGTGGGTGGGCAGCTGGTCCGGTGGCTTGCACCGATTTGATAAACACACCGGCAAATTCAAAAATTACTACCCCGAACCTGGCAAAGCGGACAGTTTGATTGGCGCGCACATATGGAATCTTGCGCTAGACCACGACAACGACCTTTGGATTGGCGCCATCGACCAAGGCGGTGGTATGAGCCAGTATCTACGCGACAGTGATAGCTTTCGCAATTTTCGCCACAACCCGCAGGACGCTAACTCACTGGCCTACAACTTTGTCTGGCGCATTCTGCCCGACCGCCATGGCCAACTTTGGATTGGCACCCAAAATGGGCTCGACCGCTTTAATAAAGCCGATCAAACCTTTCAGCACTACCGCCACGACCCTGACGATGCTCATTCTCTAAGCCACGATAATGTGATCTCGCTGCTAGAGGACCGGGCGGGGCGCCTTTGGGTGGGCACCGCCGAGGGCGGCGTTAGTGTGCTCGACACCAGCAGCGGACGTTTCCGTACACTCGGGATTGATGAGGGCTTGCCGGCCGCGCATGTGGCCACTTTGGTGGAAGACCGGCAAGGTCATATCTGGGCTGGCACGCCGGCAGGACTTGCGCGGATTGATCCTGCCGACTTTGCCGTTACCGTGCTGCGCAAATCCGACGGGCTCGCTGGCAGCAACATTAACCGCAACGCATCGCTTTTAGCCGACAACGGCGAGCTGTACATCGGCAGTACGAAGGGTCTTACCGTATTCGCACCAGAGCATATCGAGCAGAATCAAACGCCGCCCAAAGTCATGATCACGGAGCTGCGTATTCTCAATCACGAGGTCACGGTGGGCACGCCCGACTCACCGCTTAGCAATGCCATCGAACATACCCGCGAACTTACCCTGAGTTACAAGGACGCGATGTTTGCCTTCGACTTTGCCGCACTCAGCTTCAGTTCCTCCCGTCAGAATCGCTACTGGTACAAGCTCGATGGCTTTGACCAAGCATGGAACGATGTGGGTAGCGCGCGCACCGCCACCTACACCAACTTGAATCCAGGCGACTATACCTTTCGGGTGCGCGCCATAAACAACGCTGGCGTGCCAAGTGCCGAGGATGCGCAAATTCGCATCACCATTACGCCGCCCCCATGGCGTACCGTTTGGGCCTATTTAGGTTATGCGTTACTGGGGGCCGCTGGCCTTTACCTGCGCAAGCGCTACACCGACCTAAGGAAAAAGTCCGCTGAATACCATGTGCTATCCACCACCGACGCATTAACGGGGGTGCTTAATCGCACGGGGCTGCAGCAAGCGCTGGAGCAACGCCAAAAAGCGGACAAGGCGCCATCGCAAATAAGCGTTATGGTGATGGATATTGACCATTTCAAACGCATCAACGACAGCCGAGGGCACGATGCGGGCGACCGAATTCTGCGGGCTTTCGCCGAGATTATTGGGGCCAGTGTCCGCACTCAGGACTCCCTAGCCCGTTGGGGTGGCGAAGAATTTGTCCTGGTGTGTTACCAAGCGCCCTTAGCCGCCGCCAGCGCCATCGGCGAGAAGCTGCGCCAAGCCGTTGCGCAGCACAGGTTTGAAGCGCAAGACCGCCCGCTAAGCCTCACCGTCAGCATCGGCATTGCTTGCAGTAAACCCGGGGAGAGTTTTGAGCAGCTCTTTAAACGTGCCGACATTGCTCTGTATAACGCCAAATCGGGCGGGCGCAACCGAGTTGAGGTGGCCGATGACCCGTGATGTGCATCGGCACAGCTGAAACGCTGAGCGCATGGTTTATGTTGGGCGCTCAGTCAATTCGGCTTACCAGATTACCGTAAAAGCACCGCGCAGCTGCCCAACGCTAAACCCTGTTGCTTGATCATCGGGATAAGCGCGCTTGAGCTTGCCGAGGAGCTCTTCATTAACATCGCCATGGCAGGCTAAGCACTGCGCTTGCATAACGATTGGGCGCATATAAAGCCGGTCGCCGTTTTCCAGGGTCGAAAAATGTTCTATTTCTGACGGCGGCTGATTATTTTCTAGGTCACGTTGAAACGATTGCATAACAGCAATTTGCTTTTCGCTTGGCGCGTTATTGGAGTTGCGGGTACGAAGGGCGGTGCGACCTACGGTTTTGCCGAATTCCGCAGAGATCGATTCAGCAATCCGCGGGGCCTCTTGCGAGCAAACCTCCACCCCTTTTTCCAGCCCGCCTTCACCTACCGCCGTTTTTAGGCGATCACCAAGTTGTTTTTGTAATACGACAGTGGCTTGCTTGGCTTGTTTAATCTGTTGCTGTGTGTGTTGGAGGTCGCCATGGGTTTCGGCTTTTGTTGCGCAACCGTAAAAGATGGCCAAGGTGCTAAGTGTGCACAAACGTAGGGTGTTAATAAGAGGGAGACGCTTCATCGTTTTGCCTATTAATTGCTTAGTAAATACGCGCAAAGAATATCACGCAGTGGTCACTGGTAGATAAAACCGCACATTGAAAATAACACATCTTATAGGCATTTTTTGCGGTAAGTCGCCCGTAGGTTACCGGCGGTAAAAACAGTCTAATACCCCAAGGTTCTACCGCTAAACGCCGTTATCGCTGCTTATACTGTGTTTTGCAATACCCCCTTGAGACTTTCGGGCTGCGAAGCGCGAGGTGTTTAGTTTTCCGTGCCCCGACTCTCGCGCGCCAGAGTTTAAAACTCTGGGTTTTAAGGTGAGCACGCATTAAACGGATGACATCGGCTTCGCGTAACCCGTAGAGGGTGGCAATTGCTTCGAAGGGCGTGCGGTCTTCCCAAGCCATTTCAATAACCCGTGAGAGCTCCGCCGCGTTTAACTGTGTGGTCTTTGATGGCATTTGGTATTTAACCTCTAAACATAGCGATTCGAGCTTAAAAACTTGGCCAGCAGGCCGAAAAGTATTGGCGTTGCTACGTAGCGGTCAATTTTAAAGATGAGCGTATTCTTGGGGGAGATATTTTTACGGGGACAGGCACTCTAAGTTGCTGTTTTTACGGGGACAGGCACTCTAAGTTGCTGTATGGCTATAAACGCCTTGCCGCTACGTCTCTCGCGGCCCTTTTACTTAAATGGTGGTGTCTTCCTATGTTCGTTGTCTGCCAAAAGCCAGAGCGAGCCGTTTTTGGCATATTGCGCGAGAACTGGGTGGGTGATAGCCTCAGATGAAAAACGAGCTTAGCTGCAATCTTGGCGTGTATTTCATCTTTAAGATGATTCTGACTCGGGAATTTTGTTAGGGTTAATTTTTTCGAGCTATATAGATTATCGTGTTAGCTATGCGCGTTGGCTGAATAGCTTGTCTACCACGTTAAAGCAATTGCTCCGCAGGGAGCTTACAAAACGAGTAAGTCTGGATTCAGGCATCAGTTAGCAGATTGGTTGGCGCTGCCCAGCATAAAGGATAACGCGATGAAAAAAACGTGCACCCATTTTGGAAGATATGACCTCTACCACCCAAT
Organism: Marinagarivorans sp.; assembly: GCA_036554385.1. GTDB lineage: Bacteria > Pseudomonadota > Gammaproteobacteria > Pseudomonadales > Cellvibrionaceae > Marinagarivorans. The sequence goes on from DATBNJ010000065.1 coordinate 11,537, forward strand.
TAACCAGTTAAAACCCGTTGCCCACAATATTTGGCTTGTCGATAGCGAAACTATCAATTTTAAAGGCGTACCGTTTCCAACCCGCATGACGGTAATACGGCTACAAACAGGCGGTCTATTTGTTCACTCGCCCACCGATCTCACCGCGTCGCTTCGTTCGGAGATTGATAAACTTGGGCCAGTGGAGCACTTGGTATCGCCTAATCGGATTCACTATTGCTGGATAGGCCAGTGGGGCGAGGCTTACCCAAATGCAAAAAAGTGGGCCTCGCCCGACGTTCAAAGTGCCGTTGAGCCATTAGCTTGGCAGTTTGATTGTGAGTTATCGACGGCAAGCTGCCCACCCTGGGATGACGAGATAAGCCAGCTACATGTTTGCGGTAGCCGGTTTTTAGAGGAATACGTATTCTTCCATAAGTCGTCGCGAACATTAATATTTGCCGACCTTATCGAAAATTTTGAACGCAACCGAATACACCCGTGGTGGCTAAAATACCTATTCATGTGTGCCGGCAATGCCGATCCCGATGGCAAACTACCGCTCGACCTGCGGCTGTCTTATTTTGGCAGGCACGACCAGCTTAGCAAAGCCGTAAACACCATGATTGCCTGGCAACCGGAGCGCATTATTATCGCCCATGGCCGCTGGTATCGAGAAAACGCGGTTGACGAGCTGAGGCGCGCTTTTCGTTGGGTTAAAGGTGTTACTTAAATCTGGCAGAGCTGACTAGCAAAATGCCTAATCACTTTCGCTTTGCAAACAGTGGCGATGGCAGTCGCGGTAAAAAACCTTGCCCAGACCCTCCGGGAGCCAATTAGAGCATGTCTCGTTTTTGCCATTATTTGATAACCTCAGGTTACCCACTAAGCAGGTCGGCAATCGCATTTAGGGGGTGAGCCGTTACTAATCGTCTAGATAATTATTAGGAACCTATTTAGGAATCTATATGGAATCGAAAAATCATTGGGAAAAGGTGTACAGCACGAAAGCGGCTACAGACGTTAGTTGGTTTCAAGAGCAGGCACAACCCTCCTTGAGTCTTATTGGCGATGCGAATTCCTCCGGTTCGGCGTCAATCATTGACGTTGGCGGAGGCGCTTCTACTTTAGTCGACGGCCTGCTAGCAAACGGCTACGAAAATGTGACCGTGCTCGATTTGTCCAAAGCCGCGCTAAATACCGCAAAAGCACGCCTAGGCCTCAAAGCGGAACCCGTGCGCTGGCTGGACGCCAATGTCTTGGAAGTAGAGTTTGCCAAAAATACCTTCGATGTTTGGCACGATCGAGCGGTATTCCACTTTCTTACCACCCAGGAAGAGCGCCAAGCCTATGTCTGCCAAGTGCTCCACAGCGTCAAGCCGGGCGGCACAATGATCATTGCGACCTTTGCCGAAGACGGGCCGACTCAATGCAGTGGGCTCCCTGTAATGCGCTATAGCGCAGCACAGCTGCAGGCAGAATTTGGTCAACCGTTCGAACTTATTGGACATAAAAAAGAGCTGCACCGCACACCCGGCGGTAGCGAACAGCAGTTTATCTACGGCGTCTTTAAAAAAGTAGCCAATGCATAGCGCAATTTCGTGACGCGAGAATAAACAATAAATCCATGTGTCGTTAATTGGCTAGTTTTAAATAATAAATTAAATGGGTAGCCTGTGTCTTGGTCGGCACGGTTTAAGCCCATCTTATCAAGCCACCGCCATGCCATGCGCGTTTAACTGCCGCCCGCGCCAAAAGGGCGCATTGGGCCAGCGCTGCTCCAGATCATAAAAATAGGCGCGCTGTTCTAAATAATGAATAAATTGCTCGCCCACACTGCGCCGATAATCCAGCAAGCCTTGGCTACTGCCCTGCAACCAATCCTTTATCGCAGGCGCGGCATCAAGGGCATTTTTTAATGCTTTATAAATACCTTGTGAGCTAATGGGGTCGTAGGCGCTGGCGGCGTCGCCGACGGCTAGCCAACAGCTACCGGCGGGTGGATTGAGTAGAACCGACGGTGCTACCCAGGTCTTCAGCGACGTTGGCATTGCCGGTTGCCCGAGTGCGTCAAATACATGTTGGGTATTTTTAAGCGCGTGATGCCACGCGGTATTTTGCGATAGATTTTTTTGCTGAATAATGTGTTGCTCGCTGGCAATGGCAGCAATGGTGAGGTTGTTCGGTAGGCGTGCGGTATACCACCAGCCGTCTTCAACGGCTTCTAACAGCGTCATCCTCTTCGGTACTTGTGTCGCCGGCGCGTTGGTGTTTTTTGCATGTTCAAAATAGGCGGCGATACACACCAAACTATCATCCACTTTTCGTGTGGCGCCTAATCGGCGGGCGACTTTTGCGGCGCGGCCTGTCGCATCTACCACAAATTGTGTTGTCAGTTGCTGGCCATTGGCAAAGGTTAATTTTAATGGCGCTAAAGCGTGATGTTGCGGCCCGTGACGATCAACCGGTAACGTGTAGTGAATTTTCTTAAATGCCTGCTCAGTAACAACATCAATACCGCGCAGGCGAGTTTCGCGAGCCATAAACTGGTCGAAACGAAGGCGGTCTAAATGCCAGCCATGGCCGCGCGGATTAAATAAAAAATCATTAAAGCCTAGCCGATCGCTGCCCCACGATGAATAGCTCCCCATGCTGGCTTCGTGGTTTTCGCATTCGAAGGCTTGCCATAGTCCTAAGCGCGAAAATAGCCCGCGCGTATCTGGCGGAATGCTTTCGCCAATGCGGGGCTGAGTGTAGTCGCTGGCTTCGGCGACCAGCACGTCTTTTATACCAAGCTGCTGCAAGGCAATTGCGGTAGCACAACCCGCTGGGCCGCCGCCAATAATCACTACTGTGTAATGGCTTTTTAAATCGGGCATAAACGATCCTAAATTTTTGGTGCAGCGGACGAGGTTGTCGTTCGAAGAATCAGCATTACCGAGCGTCCATTAGGTTGTTGAGTATTAAATTGCTCTGCAATAACCGTTTCGGCATAACAAGGTCGCCGCCATTTAAATGAATTGGCGGCGACTTGACTGGCTATTTTTTACGCGTGGCTGTGCCGTCACCGGCTACCATCGGCCAAGGCGTTGGGTCTGCCAATTCTGGTGGGCCGTCTTTCAGTTGGCTTTGTACCTCGAGGTAAACATCGTCGGGGTATTTTTTGCCATCATCAATTTGCGTGGCCTGCATAATAATGCCGATTTCATTCCAGTGATCGAGCATATTGCGGTAGTCCCAGAAACGACCGGCATTGGCCAAATTGTGTTTATTGCTGGGGCTATTTTCACCGGGGTAAGTGCCGGGCCCGCGCACGGAATAGCGCTGCGGGGGTAAATCCTCGAAGCTGCTGCCGGTAAAATCGTCTGCGGTATACACGGTAACAGGCCGTTGTGCTGGCCACGACCAATAGAGCGTATTGGAATCTTGTTTATTCGGTGACGTTTGATGAATCGCGCAAGAGTTATAATCAGCGTGCCAAGGCAGCGCCATAAACTTAGTGGCGTCGCCAGGCTCTAGGCCGTCAAATTCCACATCGGGGTGACGCGGTATCCAGCCAAAGGTTAAAAAGGCCGGCTGCGGCAAATAGGGCTGCTTTTTCGCGATTGCGCTGTAATCCAACGTTTTATGTTTAATGCGAAACGGCCCTGCGCCATTTTGCCAATCCTGAATGTACATGCTGGTTTCGCGGATAACCCAGGTCATATCAATGCCCGGGCTAAAGCGGCCACCCAAACAATTTTGCAAGGTGGCGCGGTCGAGGTATTCACCCGCGCTTAGCGGCTTGCTGGCTTGTTTGCTGTAGCGTTTATTTGCCCAGCAGGTTAAAAAGTGATATTGGCTCATGGTTGGCGATAAAAAAGGTTTACCCCCCGCGGCACTGGAATCGCCCAGCGCCAGTGGCATTAAAGGCGCACCCACATCGCTCGACTGCGCTTTCCAGCTGGCTTCGGTGCCGGGGTCTGGGCGGCGAATATACGCAAGGCCCGCCAAAATCGTTGCGTCGGGGTTGTCATCGGCGGTTATGCGACCGACGGCTTTATGTGCATCAATCGCGAACTTTGGCAAATACGCATTCCACAATTGCTGTGCGGTGGCTCGGAATAATGGATGGATATGGTCGTCAAAAGCGGGCACATAATCATCATTAAAATGTCCGTTGCGGTAAACCTCGGGCTGTAAATCCAAGTTGCGCACAAAGGTGTCGTAGGCCTCGTCAAAAAGCGACACAACATTTAAGGTCTGGGGCGCGTAGCTTGGGTCTGTTGCAACTACCCAAGCGCTAAATGGATCGGCCGTTGTTCCGTCATCAAACACAAGGGTCGCTCGCACCGGGCCGTCCGAGGTATCGTCAAACCATTGGTCATTATTGACGGGACCATTAATGGGCACTGGGATGTCATCTTCATCGAGCGGCCAGCCGGCGCTGCGACCGAATCCGCCGGCGACAATAAGGCGGCCCTTATCGTCGGTATTCATATCGCCGAGGGTATCAATGCGGCCTTGATGTTCCTCTAAGTTTTGAAAATGATCAAACGGGAATGATTTCGGATAATTGTCAATGTCTTCAATGCACGCGCCTTTTCCGAGACAAGGCTGGCTGGCAACATCAAAACTTGCACTATTATTGGTGCCGTTTAACGCGCGCGGGCCGGCATCAATAATCAATTTTCGCAGGCGATTACTGTTGTGTGGGTCTAGGCCTTCGCGCAGGTTACGCAGTGTGGGAGTATTGCCATTTTCGTAGGCCACAACGCCTAAGTCGTCATTATTGGCGAACCAACTCGATTTTTTATTGGCGAGGTGCACGGTCCACACAATATCTTTAACGGTTTTACCGTTAATTTTACTACCGATAGAAACCTCAGTACCGCCGTCGGCGGGGTATTGCGTAACGCCATCTTCGGGATAGGCAAAAATGCGAAAGCGCGCGGCTTGGCGTTTAAAGCCGCCGTTGGCGTCGCGAATTTCGCTACTGTTAATAATGGTGTCTTCAGTGCCAGGCCTAATTGGTAAACCACCGGTTGTTGCATCGCCGACTTTACCCGGTTGCGGCATCGCGGCGATGGATTCTGGCGCTAAATAATATTCGTCGCTATTGCCAACGCGGGCAATGCCAATGGCAGGGTGGATTCTAAAAACTGTTTTATTCATTATTTATTCTCCTGCTGTTCAGCGGGTTTGGCAAAAATGGGGGCAACGCCGTTTTCCCAGCATGCAGCGATGCCCGCGCCGACCTTGTACATGGTGTTGCCAAAGTTGCGACCATCTTGGCCGCGGAAGACTTTATTCATCTCGATTAAAAACTCACCAAAATGGCCCAGCAGAATATCCTGCACTTCGCGACCGCGGTCGCTGCCAAAAGTGATCGGGTAGGTTTCCGGCAATGGTTGGCCACGCAGATAGCTAAACTTCTCAAAGTGATCCCACGTCGGCTGCAAATCGTCCACATTATTTTGGTATTTACTGTCGACAAATGAGCCTTTTAACGGGTCCGTGCGTTCGCTTAATTCTGCACGTGCATCCCTACCGCTGTCGCCTTCGCCTTGATCCACGATCAAATTGATTAAATTATTCACCTGCGCTAAGCCCGCTTCGCCTTGCTCTGTGATAGTGAGAGAGCCAGCATCGGGGTAAATCGCTTTGAAGTGACCCACTTGATTGCGGTTGGCTTGAATATTGTCGGCGAGCACCACCGCGCCTCTACGTACTGCTTTGTAAAACTCGCCAATCGAACCGTACTCATCGCCTTCGTTTTGGCTATGGCATTTATCCCAATCGGGGAATTCAATAATGCACATGGCATTAATATGGGCCACATCCAAAGGCCCAATGGTGGTGCTGTAAGGGGTAAATATTTCGGTGGGGTTGGGGGTATCCAAAGCAAAATCTAAATGAGGAATGGCGCCGCCATAACTGGGTGCACGAATGACTAACTCAGTCCCGTAGGCATTGGCAATGTTTGCCGCGCATTGCATGTGCAGCATTTCCTGATTGACAACGCTACGCAATAATCGCCGAGCCTCGGCCGATTGGTCTTTAATGGAGTACATCGATGCCATATAAAACGGAATGGTGTAAAGCTCGATATCCACTGCCCACTGTAAATGTTCCTGCAACTTTTCCAGTGTCCATGCGCTATCGTGGCTAACGCGGGTGGGTGGAACAAGATTGCGTGCCTGCAGCAAATCATCGGCACTGGTTATATTTAAATGACTGTATAAACCCATGGTAATCCTCGTGGGCTGGCTAGCAGCCCCGTTAATGTGTGTTTCTTAGGCATTTAACGTGGTCCACCTCTGTACAGGTTGCACCACGTTGCGAGACGATGCCTTACTTAACGTACTCCGGTGCGGTGACGCCTTCAGCAATAGGCAGCTTGAGGCTTTCGAGAAAGTCGATAATATTTTGCTGTCTACTGGCCGACAATTTGGCAAACTTCCTGGCGGCATCTTGTGCTTCGCTGCCCTCCACGCCGTGCAATTCGATAGCATCACGCAGCGTTCGAGCGCGACCATCGTGCATGTAGGGGTCGGTATCGCCTACGCCCCACAAAACGCGTGTGACGTAATAGCCCGGCTGGGCTGAATACTCGGCGTTGTCGGTAGGTTGCGCGTAATCATCGGAAAGTTGCTGCCCCATATAATGGAGCTTTAAATCACTGAAGAGGGGGACGTTGACGGATTTGCCATCTGAGGGTAAGCGTGGCCAAACGTAAGCGGGTACCGAATCCTTGGCTATGCCGGTTAAATTCAAGTCGATTTGAAAGTTATCTGTTTTCCAAAAATCTACCGTTACGTCGTGTAAAAACGGAAACACAGTGTTGTAAACATCGTCGGGCGTTAGTGATTTTTGTTTTTCGCTGTAAACGTCCCGCTTAAGTGGAGCGTCAGTATTTTCCGGCGCAGTGTTAAATATTTTTTGGTCAGAGAATACGGCGCTAACGCGTTTATTAGCCTCCAATGCACTGTCAGAAATATGTCCCAAACTATTCGTCAATTGCGCAACTTCGCGAGGGCAGGCTTCCGATGGTGAAACAGGTGGCGGTGTATTAATGGTGAGCGTTGGATTATCAATGGTCATGGACGGTGAATGGCAACTTGTGCAGCCAATTTTATCCAACAACTTTTCGCCTTTCGCGACCGAATCTTCCTTGCCGGGTTCGATGACTTGATTGGGCGGCCGGAACATGGCGACGTAGGAGGTTAAAGCCGTGACATTACCCACGGTAATTTCATCACTTAAACCATCGAGGTCACAATCTTTATGGCCGACCTTTTCCACGGCTTGCACACTAAAGTGAAAGTCCAAGGCATCGCGCGCAAAATGGCGCACGCTAGAGGCAATGCCGCCCCACTGGAATGGACGAATCACTAGGTCTTGTTGTACGCCCACAACGTCGCTGGTGTTAGGTGTACAGCTGGTATTCGACGAGCAAGTAATCGAATATCGTCCAAAGTCGACACCCTTGGAATTTAACGCAATAGTCTGAGTAGTATTTAAATTGCGCTGCGCGACAACTTTGGTGGCTTCGGCTTGTGCCTGCAGCTCTGTCGTCATCTCGGTGGCGAGCCGTTGAGTATAACCCGTGCCTAGTACGTGTGGCGGGTTGCGGGCAAATTTTGTTAATACTGCTTTTGTTGCTGGATCGTCACCTAATAGCTGCGATAAATGCTCGGGGAATTGATCATTAATAAACGCGGTATTGGCGGCGCCGGCCGGGCCACCTTGGGCGCTGGGTTTGCGAACCTTCGCAGTCGTCTTGGAACCTTCAGGTGTATATTCGCCAATGGTGTTGTGGCACTCGAAGCAACTCTGAGAATCGATGCCATTGACTCGTAAAAATGGCCATGCGGCTGGGTCTTCTACGGTGCCGCCGCGCGCGTTCCATACTTTGCGCTGTAAATGGCGTGGTCCTTTAGCTCCTTCACCGTGGCCGTGCTCAGCCGTGAACGGCAGGTTAAATTGGTTTTGGCCCGCCTCTAATACGTAGCCTAGTGAATAGTGACCGTTTAATAATTTTGTTTGATCAACATCAGGCTCACGCTGCGGTGTTTTTTTGCCCTCGGGTGGAAATGGCACGTAAATATCTTCGTTGACGAGGCGAATGCCCGCGTCAGAAAATTGAAAAGCTTGTGTTGTTTTGTCCGACGTTTTTTGCTCGCCCGAATAACTGAGGCCCGAATAGGCTACGAGCGTTGCTGACGTTGCTGCCATTACGGCATATTTGCCAATGTTAAATGAACGCTTCTTATGGTGACTGAATAGATCTCCATGTCGGAATATCGAAATTATTGGTTTTTTCATAGTGATACCATAACCCTGTCGTGTTGGGGCTCAAAATACTGAGCGTGTTGGTCAAATGTGTAAAGATGACTTCCTGCCAATAATCGGCCTGTTGCGTCAGCAAATTAAAATAGAAATAAATTTAGCTATTTTCTTGCAAACGCCGATTTTTCCGATACTTTTTAGTGATGGCGTGACTGCAATCACGGCCATTATTCATTCAACCGTTTTAATTAGCCGTTTTGAAGTGATGCCTGAAAGGCCGCACTTTATCTGATGACCGCGCGTTTTCATCGCAAGCGATAACCGTCACTATTTGTAGTTACAAAACCGCGTAATAGCCATTACACGCTATTACACCGATTAATAAATACATTATTAATAAAACAGTGAGGGCGAAAATGAATTACACCGTGGCTTGTTATTTGAAGGAGCGATTAGAGCAACTAGGGTTAGAGCAACTTTTTGGCGTCGCAGGTAACTATACGGCGCCATTTTTGGACACCATCTTGGAAGATGAAAAGTCTCCCATTAAGATATCTGGCAACCCAAATGAAATTTGTGCGGGTTACGCAGCGGATGCCTACGCGCGTATTAAAGGTATTGGCGCGCTATATGTGACTTACAGTGTGGGTGCTTTTAGCTTATTGAATACTATCGCGGGGTCTTATACCGAGCAGGTTCCGGTGGTACTCATTAATGGCGCGCCGACCAACAAGGAAAATAGCGTCGAGCATAATGCCGGTGTTATTTATTCCCATACCACGGGTTATCAATCGGTCGATATTCATATGTTTCGTCCGATTACTGCGGCGGCGGAGCGAATTACCAATGCTGAACAGGCGATTTATCAAATCGATTCGGCGTTAACAGCGCTGATCGCACAAAAGCGCCCTGTCTATTTTGAAGTCGCTGAAGATGTGTGGCGCACACCTTGCCCGAAGCCTAGTGCGCCATTAAATACCTGTGCGGCAAAATCGCTCACGGTCGGCGAAGAACAGCAAGCCGCCGAAGCCACATGGGCAACATTACACAAGCGCGGTAGGTTTATTTTTTGGGCGGGCGTTGAGTTGCAGCGTTATGGCTTAGAGCAAGATTTTCTCGAATTACTCGATGCTGTTAATGCCTGCCGTGCTGATGACCAAAAAATTGGTTTTGTCACCTCGGCGCTGAGTAAATCGGTCGTATCAGAAAAGCATCCGCAATTTAAAGGCTGTGTGACTTTAACAGAGGATGAAATCCACTCGCTGGTGGGCGAGGACGGCGTTATTATTGGCATAGGTGCATGGACCATTGGCAAAGATACCGGAAACCAGAACATCCGCAGCGAAGGCACGGTTCTGGCGGCACAAAATGGTGTTTTGGTCGGTGCTAAGTATTTTCCGTCGGTCAGCTTGCTGGCGTATATGCAGGCGCTGAAATCTGGCTTTAACGCCATGGCACAAGCTGATAATCAAACGCGATTACGCCCTTTAACGGTTGCGAGGCCAACATTAAAAGCCGCGAGCACAAAACAAGCGGAATTGGGCTACGATAGTTTTTTTCATCAGCTCAATAGCTGGCTTAACAAAGACGATATTTTAGTGGCCGATGCGGGCTTTCCGTTAATTGGTGCGCAAGCAGTGGAAATTGCAGAGCCCGGCGGCTTTATTGCACAAGCGTCTTGGTTGGCGATTGGTTATTCGGTGGCGGCCGCAACGGGCGTGGGGTGTGCGCGGCCCGATAAACGCAGCATTGTTGTGGTGGGCGATGGCTCTTTTCACGAGACTTGCCAAGCGGTGTCTGACCATACGGCCTACGGCCAAAATACCGTGGTTTTTATTTTGGCCAATGGCATTTATGGCATCGAGCAATATCTGGTTAACCCTAACCCTTTTCGACAGCCGCCGACCGATTACCCCAGCCGGTTACAAAACCACGTTTACAGCTACAACGAATTGCCGAAATGGGAATTTGTTAAGTTGGCCGAGGCCTTCGGTAGCGAAGGTCGAAAAGTTGCAACGTTAAATGAACTGGCCGCGGTGATGGATGAGATTCGCGATACACCGCAGCGCAACTTTGTGGTGGAGGTCACTATCCCCAAAACCAATGTGCCCCTCGCGATTGCTGAGCAAGCCGCAGCGACGGTCGGCGAGGATGAGACCGACAATCCGAACTGGCCGCCAGCGAGTAAGTTTTAATCGGTTTATGGCTCGCAAAAAAGGGGCGCATACAGCGCCCCCTTTTTTTAACCGCCGTATGTTTACAGGGGCGTTGGGCAAGCGGTACCGCCGTTATTGCTTAGGGCAATGTGCCGTTAAGCTGCTGTTGCACATTGCTTGTGCGTTCGCGAACAAAGTTCAGCACGCCGGGGTCGGGGCCATATATGCCGGCTCCGCGACCGTCTTGGTTATTGCCGTTTGCGGGCAAGCCCTGATCCAGTGCCATTTTCCATTCCTGATAGGTGAAGAATTGGGCGGGGTCCATTAAGTGTTGAACTTGGGCATGGTACTGCTCACGCAATGCTGGGTCTGCCAAAATAGCATCGAAGATGGGGCGCTCGGAATTGGTACCGTGTATTGGCTTGTCCAAAACGTGTTCAACGATGCGGTAGTCGGGGTTGGCGGTGTTATTGCCAAAACCACCGCCACCGAAGCCAAAACCTCCACCGCCAAAGCCGCCCCGAAACCACCGCCGATGCTAACCGCAGGCCCGTCACCCCATAAGCCCATGCTTAAATTGTAGTCCCACGGAATAAAGGCAAATTTGCCTTCGCTGCGCTGTTCGTAAAGGTAAAAGTTATTGGCCGTGCCCATGGTTTCCTCGTTGGTTTTTAAGCGCAAGCCGTCGCTGTAGCTGGCGATATTGCCATCAACCCAGGTTAAACGCTGCCCCAGTTCACCTTTATACAGGTCTCCAGAAATTTGCCGGGAGCGATGCTAATAGCCGGCAGCGGGATAATATCGCTGCCGCTATCGGCCAAAGCGTAATCGCCAAGGTTGGCAATAGAAGAGCCAGCGTTATAAAGCTCGATCCAGTCGTTGCCGGCGAGATAAGCATCGTCATCGGATTTGGCGACAATCTCGCTTATGGTTAATTGCGCCGTGGCAGCTTGATCTTCGCTACTTTCGCTACTAATGGCGTTAGATGTAGACACTGATGATGAGCTGAGTGGCGCATCTTGGCTCGAGCTGGTGTCGGTGTTAGCTATCGAGCTAGAAACCCCATTCGGAGTGAAGCTGGATGTTGACGTCGCCCGTACAGGCGCTGAGGCCATAAAGGCTGGTCAGCATTACTAGGGTGAGTTTTTTAATAGCCATTGGTTTTGTCCTCTTTATTCAGGGCAAAATTCTAACGGCTTTCAATGTGCGTCTTGTACCGTATTTAGATTTATTTAGTACACATGTGGAATTTTGTGGGTTTTTTGTTAGCGCTATCGTAAAACAATGGGCTTTTTTTAGGCGGCTTGGCAGGCAAACGCTCTTTGCTCGCGCGGCGTTGTGTGTTTTGCGCTAGGAGGTACTCCTTGGTTGTTAAAAATACATGCTTTAAGGGGTAATTAAGTGTCTGCCAGCGAAGCTTGTTGCCGTCATGACATTTAAGTTTTTCTGGATCCGGCCCTAGTTTTCACGGGCAGCCTGAGCCGCAGCGGCTGTCCGTGAAATAACGGAATTAAAATACCAGCGTAAAGCCAATGTTGGCGCCGTTGTCCATTTCTACTTTATCCACCAAGGCTTTGTCGTATTTAATATCAATATTTTGCAGGCCCAGAAACACGCGCGCTTGTTTGTGAACGCTATAAGTTAACCTCGCGAGAATTTCGAAGTACTGATCGGCATCGTTGGTGTTTAACATGCTCGGTGCGAAATAAGCCCCACCTTCAATACCCAAACCGGACCAGCTGTCGGGTGCATACCGTACTTTACCGCCCAGCGCGAGTGAGCTCGCTGTTTGGAAGGTGTCGTGAACTACGGCTTTTAAACCTAAGCCGGTTTGCAAGCCGGCAACGGCGTCTGAAGCACCAATGACGTTAAAGCTAACAAAGGCGAGAGATGAATTTATGTCGTCATTGTACAGCCCGCCTAT
>DATBNJ010000105.1:0-3866 GCA_036554385.1 Marinagarivorans sp.
TACATTTAATGACCTTTATTTTCCTGGTGGGGGGAACCCTGATTTGAAACCGGAGGAATCTGAAAACGCTGAGTTCGGCTATAAATTGAATTTTGATTCTCTTGCTTTACAAGTGGCGTTGTACAATAAAGATATCGAGAATCTCATTCAGTGGGCTCCTGATGCAACTGGGGCCTGGTCTCCTGCTAATGTGGGTAAAGCAAATATCCAGGGCTTCGAGCTGGCAATGGAAATTCCGCTTGCTGCTGCAGGTGATTTAACACTTGCTGCTGATTACCTTGACGCTATCGACACAACGGACTCCGCTAATGAGAAGCCGCTTGATTATAACGCCAAAAAAACGCTAACAGCAGCTTGGGTAAAGGCTTTTTCGGGTTATGAGTTTGGTCTACAGGCCAAGTTGCAGTCAGAGCGGAAAGTGCCGGAGAGCAGTGTCCCATCGGGTTATAGTGCGGGCTATGGCATTGTAAATGCTACCTTCGCCTACCAGATTACCGATCAAATACGCTTTCAAGCAAAAATCAGTAATATATTTGACAAAGAATATACGCTTAATCCATCGTTCAACGAAGACGGTCGCAACTGGGTCGCCGGGGTGAGAGCGACCTTTTAACTTTTTTTTAATTGGCACAGGATGTGCCAGTGAGGATTTTATGTCTGATACAAGTAAAAACCAAAAACACAAGGCCGCAATGGCAAAGCAAAAAGCAAATGTGGATGCAAAAATTGCTGAGGCCACGCATGAACGTGGTGTTGCGGTCCTTCTAACCGGTAACGGCAAAGGTAAAAGTAGTAGCGCGTTTGGCATGGTGTTACGGGCGCTGGGTTATGGCCAAAAAGTGGCTGTTGTTCAGTTTATTAAAGGCGAGCAGCTTTCCGGTGAGGAAATCTATCTGAAAGAGCAGTGCCCGCACGTTAACTTCTACCAAATGGGGACGGGGTTTACGTGGAACACCCAAGATCGCGAAGCGGATATTCAAGCGGCTCAGCGAACCTGGGGCTACGCGCAACGCTATTTGCAAGATGCGTCAATAGATCTGGTTGTGTTGGATGAATTAACCTACATGATTGCGTATAAATATTTGGATGAGAGCACTGTCATTGATGCCATTCGCAATCGCCCGTTACAGCAAAGTGTGGTGGTGACCGGTCGGGGAGGAGGTTCGCTGTTACAAGAGGTTGTGGATACGGTATCTGAAGTTAAAGATATTAAGCACGCCTATGCTCAGGGTGTTAAGGCAAGAAAGGGGGTTGATTACTAGTGAGCTTGCAAATCGCTCGTCGGGTTTTTGATATCGAGGTGCCGGATGCAGTATTGGCGCAGCGCGTGCAATTTAAATTTGATAACAAAACCAAGCCCGTGAAATCCTTAGGTGAAGTTGAAGCGCTCGCGGTGCAAATTGCAACAATACAAAATACTTTAACGCCCGTGTTAAGGAATCCACGCCTGTATGTTTTCGCGGCTGACCACGGTGTCTGTGACGAGGGAGTTAGTGCCTTCCCTCAAGAGGTCACCCAACAAATGGTGGCTAATTTTTTAGCCGGCGGTGCGGCGGCGAACGTATTGGCACGTCAGCATAGTATTAATATGTATGTTGTAGACGCCGGTGTTAAAGCTGAACTCGAACCTGCAACGGGTTTAATTGATCAAAAACTATCGCCGGGTACGCAAAACTTTGCACGCGGTTTGGCCATGCCTTTAGCGCATGTTATTGCTGCCATTGATGCCGGTGCGCATGTGGTTGATGGCGCGCGTGAGGCGCTTTGCAATGTTGTGTTATTGGGCGAAATGGGCATTGGCAATACGACCTCGGCAGCGGCATTGACACACCTGATTACTGGCGTCGAGTTATCGCGCTGTGTGGGTGCGGGTACTGGATTAGACCACAAGGGTTTAATTCGTAAAGCCGCCGTTATTGAGCGCGCGCTTGCAGTTAATCGCGAGCTGCTGAATATTGCCGACCTTGATCCTTACACAATGTTAAGTGTTTTCGGTGGTTATGAAATTGCCATGATGGTCGGCGCCTATTTGCAAGCGGCGCAGCATCGTATGGTTATCGTGGTCGATGGTTTTATTGCTACCGCCGCCCTAGCTGTGGCATGCCTGCTTAATTCACGCGTATTGCACTACTGTATTTTTTCTCATGGCTCAGCAGAGCAAGGGCACGGGCTTTTACTGAATCACCTCGGGCGCACACCGCTACTCAATTTGGCAATGCGATTAGGTGAGGGCAGTGGTAGTGCAATCGCTTACCCACTGCTGGTGTCTGCGCTTAGCCTGTTGAACGAAATGGCATCTTTTGGTGAGGCCGGCGTTAGTGAGCGCAGTATACGCTGATGCCTCATTTAAGGGGCGGATGCCAACGTGCAAAATTGCAGGCTATTGTGTTTTTTAATGCGAGCGTTTTTTTAACCCGTTTTCCGGCACCGCGTTGGGTGCGTTTTAATCATCGGCTACTACAGTTATCCGCTGTGTATTTTCCCGCGGTGGGCTTGTGCCTTGGCGTTTTCGGCGCTTTAATTTATATGCTCGCATCGGCAATTTTTGCACCCAATATTGCGCTTTTACTGTTAATGAGCGCCGCCATTTATGCGACCGGTGCGTTTCATGAAGATGGCTGGGCAGATACCTGTGACGCCTTAGGTGGTGGTTATGACCCCGCTTCGGTCAAGCGCATTATGAAGGATTCCCGGTTGGGCACTTACGGTGTTATCGGGCTTATTGGTATATTGGCGCTAAAGTATGTGGCGTTATTGCAATTATCGTTGTCACTGCCGGCACTTGTGGTGATCTATATGGTAGGACAGGTCTACAGTCGTTGGTTGGCGATTACCGTTATGTGGCAGCTGCCCTATGCGCAAGACGATGATGTTAGCAAATCGAAGCCTTTGGCCACCGCGGTGTCGCGCAAAACTTTATGGCTTAGCGCCATCCCGTTGGTAGTTGTGCTGGCAATTTGGGCTGTGTACTTGGTGGTTGCCAATGCGACGGCACCGGTATGCGCATGGTTTTTGCCGTTACTGCTAGGCTATTTAGCGCGTGAAATCATGATGCGCAAATTGCGGCGTGCGTTAAACGGATTTACTGGTGATGGTCTTGGCGCAGTGCAGCAAATTAGTGAGGTGATCTTTTATTTGGGCTGCGCGGCAGTGCTTGTAGGGTGAATTATTATTTAATACGCCACGCCCGCGTGGAGCTTGCGGGCGTTTGTTACGGTACCAGCGATGTCGCTGCTCCGGAGCTCGATGTTCAGGCTGTTACACGATTAAAAGCCGAGCTTCCTGCCGTTGACAGCGCACGGATGTATACCAGCCCTTTAACGCGCTGCAAACAATTAGCCTGCCAGTTGTGGCCTGAGCATCAATGGCAGGTGTCTGAAGCCGTTAAGGAATTACATTTTGGCGACTGGGAAGGTTCACCTTGGTCAAGGGTACCGCGTGCTGAATTGGATGCTTGGGCCGCTAGGCCTATGACATTTTCACCACCCAACGGCGAGAGTTTTAAGCAGTTAATTGATCGCGTCGCATCGTGGCGGCGTGAAGTTAACGCATTGGCGCGGAGTGACGGCGCCGAAAATATTGTTTTGGTAACCCATGCCGGCGTGATTAAAGCGATGAACGTGTTGGTTAACGGGCATTGTGTTCGCGACGCAATAGCGGCCAGTATTCCCCATGTCACGGCGCTGCGTATTTGAGCGTGAGCCGTTACCCTGAATATAAGTTTAAGGGCACCTCTAAAAATGCACTTTTTACGCGATAGCGGCGTCACCGGCTTTTGCTCCTGCAAAGCCGGATTACCGCACGTCCTGTGCATAAGTTCCGTCCTCGAATCCTCACTAATTGAAGGATCAATTTGCACAGTTTAC
>DATBNJ010000135.1:0-10390 GCA_036554385.1 Marinagarivorans sp.
TATCATTACGTTCTTCAAGTGCATCACCGATTCTAGCAAATGATTTTGCCATTTGTTCGAATGCAATTATCTTTCCCATTAACCTCATTACTCTCCACGCCGGATGTCACGCCACCAGACTGACCTCGGCCGCCACTGAGCCCACCAAAAAACATATTTAAAACTTTATCATCATTGGCTCCCAGATAGGACAGGGTCATGCCCCACTCCGCTATAGCATAAGCATAATTAGCATTAACGCCTGCTGATTGATAGAACGCATAGTTGCTCATGAAAGCAAACGCGGCAGCATCGGCCGCAGCTTGCTGCTCTCTGTGCTGCTCGGGCCGCATCGTTTCTGTAACCGTAGGTCACTGTTTCTTCTGGAGCCTTTTTCGCTTCATCTTCTTTGCTGGTACTCCTATATCCATGAGGATCCACTAAACTCAACGGGTTATTCAAAACATAACTGTAACGATTATAACTTTGACTGTTGTTGGGCGCCTGAACAAACAGGTCGGCACTTAAAAAGCGCCCAACCCCCGGGTCATAAACTCGCCCGCCCATATGAATTAGCCCTAGCTCATCCAGCTGATCATGGCCCGTATAGCCTTTATAAGACTGACTGTCCCCGCCGATAGATTGCGCAGAGGCAAAGTGGTTTTGCAAGCGATTACCGAATGCATCAAAGGCCATTCGTGCTTTTTGATTGCCATTTTGATCGGTAACAACATAGGTACCGGATAGCACTCGCTCGGAAGATTTCTCGTTCACACCGTGGTTCCCAATTGATTAGAAGAGACGGCGCGATAGCGGCTAAATTACGATTTAGGCGCGCAGACTAAACTGGACGCAAACTTAAGCGCGCCAAGCTAATATAACCCGACAAAAAGTGCTCTATGCACAGATCAAAATAACGCATAAACAGTTGATATTGATGATGCGGGACTTCATTTTTGTGTGCTTGCAAGTTTTCCTGCCACGCCATAATTGTATGTGCGTATTCATCACCGCGCAGTTCTAATTGCGTGAGGTCATAATAGCCTTGTGTTGCCTGGTCAATATAGTCTAGCGTGGGTGTTAACGCGTTTGGGAAAATATGCTTGGCGATAAAGTACTGAAAGCGCATCGCTCGCATCCGCGCTTCACCTTTTAAACTATTTGCCGGCCGTGCCGCTACGATGGTTTGCAAGCCTAAGTTGCCGGCAACGGCGCGACGCGTGCCGGCGAAAAATTGTGCGTATTTTTGGATATGCTGATTTTTCTTGTAATCCTTCGGCGAAGCAAAATGTTCGAATGCACCGATGGAAATGGCTGCATCGTATTGGGGTGCGTTTTGCTCCACCAAGTGATCAAAAATATCCATCTCTAAAAGCGTTATTCGCTTTTTGCTGTCAGTCGGCAAGATAGCATCGCGAATATAACTCGCTTGCTCGTAGCTAAGGGTAATACCGGTGATGCGATTGAGTGATTCGCAGTTTTCGGCAAGCCACTTGAGGTTTGACCCCCAGCCGCAGCCGAGATCGACGACCGAGCGCGTGTTGGCATCAATACCCGCAAAGCGTGCCAATTTTTGGTACTTTTGATATTGCGCTTGTGCCAGCGAGGTGCATTGACGCCAATCAGCACAAGAGTAAGTCATAGACTCTCCCAATATCTTTTTAAAAAAATCGCGTTCGTTTAAATCGTAGTGTTTTTCGATATCGACTTGCTTAGCCATCAGCTAAAATCTCCTTGATTATTCGACGGTGTAAATTGTTGACGTAACGATTGGAAAGCCCCAAATTAAAGGAGAGAAAGTCGCAGCTCATCGCAAACTCGGGAAAACGGCGCTCCTCCGTTTTAACAAAATAAACTTTCCCAGCTAAACCACTGCGCTTATGGTTCACATAAAGCTTATGCCCCGGCAATACAAACATGCGTTTACGAAACTGCTTTATTTGCGGGCAAAAAATGGGGTCGGATAACGCCATGTCTTGGTAACGGTATTGCCCGTGCATAAAGGGCACAGAAGCTGTCGCCATCGCAACTTCAACAATGGTCATAGTGGGAAAGGTGTCAACTGAAAGCTCAACGATCTCTTGCTTGTTATCGCAATAAGCATAAAAACGGTAAGCCGGTGAAAACGCCTGCAACGGCTGAGCGCAAAAATCAGCGCCAAAAAGCATTTCCATCGTCTCGCGAATTCGCTCATTGTCAAACAGCGTGCGCGGGGAATTGCGCTTACGCACCCAGTGCTTTAGCAATTTTCCGATAGACGCTTGGTGGATAATGCGCACTTCGCGATCGTAATTTTCGAAGTTGGCGCGATTGAGGGCGCCCTGCCTATGAGCCAGACACGCCATCAGCGAAAATACACTGCCCGATATAACATGCACGCTGTGCAACTGCTCGACATAGTCGAGCGTCAGGCCGGAAATCGTCGAGATATGTGCGGCACCATTCGGGCCAGTACCGGCAAGTACGAGAGCAGACTGTTCTGGGGGGAACTGGGACTTAAAAATATCGAGGTGAGCATTGAGCTCAGCGATTGATACATCCTTGATCATTTGAAATTCCGCAAATTACAACATTGTGTCGCAAATTATCACCTTTCAAAAAGCGGCGCAATAGCGGCTTAACGAAGCCGCTATTAACGGGAAATACCTTATAGCGCCCTCCGTCTAGCGCTCACCTGTCACCATGCGCTTTATTAATCCGCATTTTACACGGGACAGGCACTAACGCTTCCTAAACAACAAAGTCACCCGATTTGATTCACCAATTTCCGTATTAGCTGCTTTTTGAGCATCATCGGTGCGCAGTGAAGGTGGCAAACGCCATACTACATCGCCATCTTTAGGCGCGTCTTTCGCGTTCTTGTTGATGTCACTTTCGGCCACAAATTCAAAACCGGCGCTCTCCATAGCTGCCATGATATCTGCGCGCTTTAGGTAACCGCGATCGCCTTTGGCCCAGGCATCGGGCACGTCGTCGGCGATGGCGTGCTGCACTATGCCGACGATGCCATTGGGCTTAAGCACGCGGTGGGTTTCGGCGAGCGCTTGGGTTAAATAACCGCCTTTGTCTTCGAAGCGCGCTAAGTTGTGTAACGCGCGAATGAATAAAACGGCATCGGCTTGGCCCTCTAAACCGGCGGGCAGTGTCGTAAATGTATAGGCGCTGGCTTTGGCGCCTTGGCCTGACCAAGTCTTGGCATCGGCAACCCATTCAGCAGGCCATTGCTTACGATTTTCGATAAATTCCGCGGTTGCAAAGCCACCAAAATGAGGCCACATATCCGCGCTGTAATCGACGCCGATAAGGCGCCCCTCGTCACCGAGGTAAGGCAGCAAAATCTTTGAGTACCAACCGCCGCCGGGCAAGGCTTCTACCACGGTGCTGCCGGGCTTGATGCCAAAAAAGCTCAAGGTCTCGACGGGGTGGCGATACGGATAGCGCGCTTGTTGCTCTGCTGGCAAGCCCTCAGTAATTTCGACTAAACGTGCTTTATCCGCTTTGCTGACCGCGGGCGCTGTATTCTGGCCTCCGGTTAACGTTGAACACCCGTGGAGCACTAAGATGCTCGCCGCCACTAAACTCCCCAAAACCCACCTTCGCTTCATTTGCCTTCTCCTAATCCAATAATGTTGGTGAAATACCGGTAGCGAGACTGTGCTTAGTCCACAATAGTTCCCAGCTACCTGTCTACTGGAGCACAAGCTCCATCGGCAAAAGTTACCTATTTGGCGATGGCTTTCTATACTGTTAACTTGCATTGCCTATACGGCAATAACGACGCCCCCATGCGTCGAACATTAACTTCGCCAAAAGGATTGCCAAGTTAATCGGGGATAACACGGGAGATTCGTGGTGAGCACAAGCACAGACTGGCGAGCAAAGTATTTATCCGCGCTAGCGGAGCAAGAAAAACTGGAAAAGCAGGTGGCAGCGCATGCCGACATGCTGCGGCGTACGGTGGTGCACCTGAGTTCAGCCAGCGATGGCCTGAGCCAATCGCTTGATAGCGAACTTAGCCTGCTTAAAGAGAAGCTTCGCGGCGCCTCGGGTTCGGCGGTAAACGACCAGCTAGGGCGGGTTGAGCAGGCCGTGAAGCACTGGCATCACGAGCGCGCCAATTACACCCGCGCCACCTGTGAAATCCTTAGCCAATTCACCGACGACTTCGAAGCCTTGCGTCTCGACACTGAAACGCAGCGGCAAATCAAAGACTTTAAACGAACCTTAACGCCGGATACCCTGGCGCTATACCAACAGGCCCAATGGCTACAATCGCTACGTAAATTGCAGCAAACAGCACTTAAAGTTGCCGCAGCGCCAGATAAAAACATCTGGCAACGTATAAATGGTGGAACGCGACTATTATCGCCGCACCCTAAAAGCCCCGCCGCAACGACACAAACTGCGCAAGCCGACCAAACAACAGCGCCCCCGTCAGATCTTTACAGTGCATTAAACGACGAGGGTACATCTATACCGCCAACGTCATTAGAGTTTGCCGACACGCCAGAAGCCACCACATCGCCCGAAAACGCCATTACCATCGAGCACAGCGGTGAGCTGGAATCCCTGCTACACGAAATATTCTCGGCGATTGTCCCCACAGAGGATTTAGCCGTATCGATTATCGAGGCGCGCAAGAAAATCGACAACGGCGTAACCGGCGATAACATTGCCGAATTTTTACGCTCCATCCGCGATATCCTACAAACCAGTTATATGAATTATGGCGCGGAGTTTAGCAACTACCTAGTCCATATTGATGCCGAACTTGCCCGAATTTGCCACGTGATGGATCACCACCTCGAGGATGCCGCCCGGCAAATGAGCCATCGCGCGCTTCAAAACAAAACCCTCGAGCAAAGCCAAGATAAATTGGCCACCACAAACAAGGCTACCAACAATATTGACGAGCTTAAGTTCGCGGTGATGGAGCACATTACCGTTATCGAAAAAAACTTAATTGAACGCAGGCAAGATAACGATAATGACGCCCAACAAAACAAAGCACTGCGCAAAGTTGCCGACCAGTTGCAAAAAGTTGAGTTAGAAGCCAAAACCACCAAAACCCTGGTCGAGAAAGAACAACACCAAGCCAACCGCGATGCCCTAACCGGTTTGCCCAACCGCGCGGGATGCTGCCAGCGCATCGAGCACGAATGCGAGCGCTTCCAGCGCTATAACCACCCTGTGACACTGGCCCTGTGCAATATCGATGGCCTCGCCAATTTTAACGAGTACGGCTATATTATCGGCGACCGGGTATTAAAATTAGTCGCAACTACTTTGCGTGAGCGTTTGCGCAGCGTCGACTTTGTAGGCCGCTACAATAACGATAAATTTTTAATCGTATTACCCGAAACACCACCCGATGCGGGTCGTGAAACACTCGATAAAATTTGCACTTTTATTGCACGCACGCCAGTGAAAATAAAAGGCAAGCCCGTTACTGTAACCGTGTCGATTGCTCTAGCTACATTTACTAAAGACGAAGATGGCGGCGATTGTTATGCGCGATTACTGCAAGGGCTAAATACACTACACGAGCAAGGTGGTAATGGGCTGTTAATTATTTAAAGCAGCGGCCCGAAATCCACTTACCAATTATGCATACCAACCTAATTATTTATACCAATATATTGGTGCCATACGCATTTTACGCCCGCTTAAAAACCCAGAGCACAAAATCAAGCACGCGCCCTTAGCAGAACTTATTTTGCGCCGTCGCTTTTACGCATACTGACGATGACCCGCTCCAAGGCACGATCAAACAGCTGACCGCTGTCCACCGTTGTTAATTCGCCATTTTTGAAGGCAAAGGCCAACGCCAACAAGCTTTTCTCCATGACTTTTTGGCCACTCCGGTTGACGAAAATATAGGTCGATGTCGATTCAATCACCGCCGCCAAGCGGCAACGCATTGTCGGCGCATTGCGCTTGGTGTAGTCCAACCACGAGCCGCGGCACAACGCCTTAGCCTGCGCAAAGAACTTTTCGTCCACCGCCGATGCCGCTTTCTTTTCAGCGAGTTCACGCTTGCGCCTTTCGGCAACGAGCGCACTGATGCCATCGCTGAAGGTCGGCATTGATGCGGGGCTAACCTCAGCCGTTGCGCCTTTTTCGCCAGCCGCTGCTTTATCTGCGGTTGAGCCGTTAGACGGTGCCGTAGGCTCATCGAGCACGTAAGGTTTTAAGGATTTAAACAAGGCCTCAAGTTTTTTCAGAATTTGATCGCCTTCAAAGGCATCAAAATGAATGAGCTCGAAGCCCTGCTTGATTTTTTCCGCCAGCCCCGGGAATGCAAGGCGCGACTTTTCGCACTCGACATAACTTTGCAAATTCTGAGTTGCCTCGACCAGCTTTGAGGCCGTCGCAATAACATCGCGCCACCGATCAGAATCGACGCCATCTTTGATACATACCACAAACATGACTTGGTGCCACGCCTTGTGAATAAACTCATTAATCGCGCTGCGTAGGTCGCGGCCTTCACCAATCTCCACAATAGCCTGAGCAACCGTTAAACGCGCCCGCTCTGATTTCGCACGGCCTTCTTCGGCATCTAAAATACGTTTTTCTAAAACCTCTAAACGCTTTTGATCGCGCCGCGTAAAGGTTTCAAAGTCGACCAATAAATCGGTAAATAGTTGGCTATCGGTGTCGTATTCCTGCACGGCACGGTCGACGATTTCGCTCATTTTTTTATAGAGCGGATCATTTTGTAGCGCTTCGCCGTCTTCGACATTTAATGCAACCCCAGCCGAAGCAATGGCATTGACAAGTTTGCGCGCGCTATGATCGGGGCGGAAAATCCGTTCGTTATCCACCACTGCAGCGCGCGCTAAAGGAATTTGCAAGCGCGCTAATAATTCTTTAAGCGGATTCGCTAAACTTTGCTCAGTCAGCATGGCGTTAAATAACCCATCCACCACGCGCAAGTTTTGCCCCTGCGGTGATGAGCGAAGGGCTTCGCTCATGTCGCCACTCATGCGGGTAATCGCCTTCATCAAATTACCGGGGCGCGTTTGAGAGCCCGGCGTCATCGACGACTGCACCATTGATAATACATTGAGTAGCCTAGCGGTATCTAAGGTCCCGCTGGGGTGTGAGTGACTAGACCCAGCGCCATTGCTAGGGCCATGCTGAATCGTTGCTTCATTATTATGATTATGCAAACTGCCCTGAAGCTCTTTTAATTGCGCAGCAATACTGGCCAACGACAAGGACTCATCGGCTGTGGCTTGTGAAGCGCCGTAATGCTCCCCTGCGGGCGTCGAACAATAAGCGCCAACGAAAGGTTGCGCTTGAGGCGCAGCGGCGCTGTCATCGTCTAAAGACACCGGAGCCCCCATCAACCCCTCATCGACCGGCCTTGTTAGGCGGCGCTTTTGGCTTGCCGTGTGCGGTGAGGCTTTAGGCGCGTTTTGAATGGTTGGCAAAATACCGCGCTCGGCCAACAGCTTGTTCATTTGGCGATACATTTCCGGCAGGCGCGCAATAAGCTCTTGCTCGATCACCTTAAACAATACCAGGCGCGCATTTACGGGCAAGCGCAATTCTTCGGTAGCCTGTTTAAAGGCACTGCAAATTTTGTGAGGCGATAGCGGCATATTATCGATGGAGCCGTCGCTGATACAAACAGCATCTAAGCGCTGAACCAAATGCTCCAACGCCGTTTTGTTTTGTGTCACGCCTTTTTTGACCACCGCTTCAATGGCGAGAATTTCGTCCATATCGTCGTTTGCAATAACACTGAGGCTCTCGGCGCTAATGCCCTCTTTCCCATCGGGCTGTTCTACACAAGCGCAAAAGCCGGACTCGATAGTGTTTTTAAACTGTTTAAGCGTTGCCGTCTGGTTGGAGCGCAGCTCCCGCATGGCAAAAAAGTAACTGTCTTGCTCGCTTTGAGCAAACGCATGACTGGCAAGTTCAAAGAGCGCGTCGTCCACTTTAGAGGCGGTTACCTCAACCCGCTCAGCTAACCAATCAATGGCCTGATCTTTAAGCGTTTGTACGGGTTTGGGCAGCTTAGCCAATGTATGGGCAATATGCTGCTCAGCATTTCGGCTAATGACGGTAAGATTGACCGGTTTATCTGGCGATGCCGTTGATTTGATGGACACTAATGATGCCTCCAACTACCCATTCGTAGCTTTTAGGGGGCGATATTCCCGATCGCTGAGTGTATTGACGGGCTATTTTTTATTCCCCAATCAATACGGTAGCCACATTAATTCCTACTACCTAATAACAGGTTTAGCGCGAATAATGCGTAGGTCAAACGGCGCCTTTTCGAAAGGAGTACTCGGTCACACGAGTAAAACGTCTAAAAAATAAAACCTCATAATTAAAAATTCTTATAGTCAAAATCACCCCATCGCCAAAAACCACCGCCTATCCAACGCGCAACGTTTTATAGCGAACCTAGACGCCATAAGCCACTGAAATTATTATCAAAATAATTGTCAACCGGCAATCACATGGCGTGCAGAAAATGGCTTTAATTACGCATTGATTAAGGGTTAATTTTCACTTTTTATAGATTATATTTATTGGAAAATTAAAAAAATTATAAATTTTTGGTTTAAAAACACTGGCTTAATTTTCATTATTTTGGCGCCCCTACAGTAGCGCTCCGCGCATCAACCCGGCTGACTTTTAAAAATGCCACACTACCGCGCACCACAAAACCCACAAAGCGCAAGGTCACGCGCGGGGCTGCAAGCAAAAGCAAAAAATGCTTCAACAAAACCGAGAGCTGTTCAATGAGCAATTCATCCAAACCCCAGGCCGCCCTCACCAACCCCGCTCGGTCGCTCGGCACGGTATCGCATCGATTGATCAATCCGCTGCAACCTAGGCCCTGCTCGTCCAGCACACGAAGTGGCGCACAATCCCTCTTAAGGCTTGTGTTTTGGCGAAAGCTTACTAAAATGCTTTCGATTCGAAAGATAACCGTAACCTGCCATGACCAAACGAAACACTCAACAGCGCCGACGCGCTATCGTAGAGCAGCTGCAAGATGACGGCGAAGTCACTGTAGATGCCCTAGCCGAAGCCTTTAGCACCAGCGAAGTCACTATACGCAAAGACTTAGCGGCACTAGAAGCCAGCGGTTTATTAATGCGTCGCTACGGCGGGGCCGTCGCCATGCCTAAAGAGTTGATTAGCGACCCAACAGAACCGGACGTTTCGATTCAAAAGAAGGCGATCGCTCAGGTGGCAGCCACGCTGATTCGCGACCATAACCGTATTATTATTGATAGCGGCACAACCACCACTGCACTATTACCGCAGCTTCTTTCTAAGCAAGGCCTTGTGGTGATGACCAACTCATTGAGCGTCGCTAACGCCCTGCGCGAGCTGGAAAACGAGCCAACGCTATTGATGACGGGTGGCACTTGGGATGCGCGCTCGGAATCGTTTCAGGGTCAGCTGGCCGAGCAAATGTTGCGAGCCTTCGATTTTGATCAGCTATTTATTGGCGCTGACGGTATTGACCCCACCCGCGGCACCACCACATTTAATGAACTGTTTCACTTGAGTCGCGTGATGGCAGAAGTTGCGCGCGAAGTGATAGTAATGGCCGAAGCCAGTAAAATCGGCCGCAAAATACACAACCTAGAACTGCCTTGGCAGCACATCAGCACCTTGGTGACCGATGCCGCTATCAGCCAGCCCCACCGGCAGTTAATTGAATCCCACGGCGTGCGTGTAATAACCGCGCCTGTACCCCAATCACCCGAGTAAGGACATCTATTTATGTGTGGAATTGTTGGCGCTGTTGCCCAGCGCGATGTTGCAGAAATTTTAGTCGAGGGCCTTCGTCGCCTCGAGTATCGCGGTTACGACTCCGCCGGTGTTGCCATTATTAATAACGAGCAACAACTCCAGCGAGTGCGCCGCTTGGGTAAAGTTGCCGAGCTGGCTGACGCCATCGCCCTAGCCCCCGTGCCGGGCGGTACCGGCATCGCCCACACGCGCTGGGCTACCCACGGCGAGCCCAGCGAGCGCAATGCGCACCCCCACCTATCGGCCGAGCAAATTGCCGTTGTGCATAACGGCATTATCGAAAATCATGTCGAACTCAAAGAAGCACTCGTCGCCAAAGGCCACGTATTCGCATCGGATACCGATACTGAAGTTATTGCACATTTAGTCTATGAGGAGCTTAAAACCGCCGACTCTTTATTGCAGGCAGTGCAAAAGTCGGTGGTGCAACTTACCGGCGCCTACGGCACCGTAATTATCGACAAACACGATCCAGAACGCATGATCGTCGCACGCAGCGGCAGCCCGTTAGTCGTCGGACTCGGCATCGGCGAAAACTTTATTGCCAGTGATCAACTTGCCCTGCTACCGGTAACCCGCCGCTTTATTTACCTAGAAGAAGGCGACGTCGCAGAAGTTA